>NZ_CM001514.1:5612829-5955162 GCF_000263715.2 Pseudomonas synxantha BG33R | reverse complement strand
GGCACCGACCCGCTGGTGCTGGCGGTACATCGCAATCACCCGTTGGCCAAGCTTGAGCATGTGTCGTTGAGCGCGCTGGCCGGGCATACGCTGTTGATGCGTGAAGCCGGCTCCACCACCCGCAGGCTGACCGAAGAACTGTTGAAAAGCGGCGGCGTGGGGTATGGGCCGTTGCTGGAGATTGGCAGCCGTGAGTCGATTCGCGAGGCGGTGCTGCGCAATATCGGCATCAGCATCATTGCTCGCCAGGAAGTGCCCCATGATCCGCAATTGCGTGTGCTGACCATCGAGAATGCGCCGCAGATTCCAGAGTATCTGTATTGCCTTAAAGAGCGTAAAGGTGCGCGGCTGCCGGCGGCATTCCTTGGCCTGGCTCAGGAAATGTCGCCAATTTAAGTTCTGTGGCTGGCTTGAGGGCCAATCGGGAGCAAGCCCCCTCCCACATTTTGACCGCATTCTCATGTTGGAACCCAGTCAACTGTGGGAGGGGGCTTGCTCCCGATAGCGGTAGGACAGGCAACTCATCTCCATGAGTCCTACACAAATCCACCAATACCACTATCACCTCCTTTTGCCTTTCTGCCACACCAACTACGCATTGCCTCCCTAGCATGGCCTTCATCCGTTCGATGAGGTGCCTTGCATGAACACAGCCCTGACCCAACCCGGCGCGCCCATGAAGGTGCGCGGGATCCAGAAACGCTTTGGCGCTTTCACCGCGCTGGACAGCGTGTCCCTGGACGTCGCCGCCGGCGAGCTGGTGTGCCTGCTGGGCCCGTCCGGCTGCGGCAAGACCACGTTGCTGCGCTGCATCGCCGGCCTGGAGCGCCAGGATAGCGGTGAGCTTTACCTGGGCGAGCGGGACGTTTCCCTGCTGCCGCCCCAGGCGCGAGACTACGGCATCCTGTTTCAGTCCTACGCGCTGTTCCCCAATCTCACGGTTGAAGCAAACATCGGCTACGGCCTCACAGGCAGCGGCCGCGATGAAGTGCGCAAGCGCGTCGGGCAGATGCTTGAACTGGTCGGTTTGGTCGGCAGCGAAAAGAAATACCCCGGCCAACTCTCCGGCGGCCAGCAGCAGCGCGTCGCTCTGGCCCGTGCATTGGCGCCGGCCCCTTCGTTATTGCTGCTGGATGAACCGATGTCGGCCCTCGACGCCCGTGTGCGCGAGCATTTGTGCACCGAGCTGCGCCAATTGCAGCGGCGCCTGGGAATTACCACCTTGATGGTGACCCACAACCAGGACGAAGCCATGTTGATGGCCGACCGCATTGCCGTGATGAACAACGGTAAGGTCGAGCAGTACGCCACGCCCCAGGAGATCTACGGCCGCCCGGCCACGCCGTTCGTGGCCGAGTTTGTCGGCCAGGGCAACTGGTTGCCGTTCAGCCGTAGCAGCGCCAGCCATGCCCAGGTCGGCGGAATGAATATGCGCCTGGCCGACGATGCGGGTGTGGCCAGGTCGGGCCGCCTGTTCTGTCGCCCGGAAGCGATCAGCGTCAACCCGACGGTGCATGAAGAAAACCTGTTCCCGGCCAAGGTTCGCGAAATTACCTTCCTCGGCAACCGCTGCCGCATGAGCTTTGAGCTGGAACAGTTGCCGGGCCATCCGTTGCTGGCCGAACTGGCACCCGAAGCCATGCCACGCCTGGGCGCCCAGGACATCTGGGTGGCCTTGCCGCCGCGCAGCCTGCAGGTGTTTGCCTGAGATGGCCGCCGTCATGACATTGCCGGTACCGCGTCAGGTGTCCCGCGCCGAGTGGGGCGACCGCCTCTTTGTAGTCGGCGGCAAATGGCTCTGGCTCGGCCTGTTGGTGGTGGCTGTCCTGCTGCCGTTGCTGGCGATCTTCTGGCGCGGCTTCAGCAGCGAAGCCGGGCAGGGCGGTGGCCTGGTGGCAGCGCGGGAACTGCTGACCAGCGCCAACTTCCACTGGTTGCTGGGCAATAGCCTGAAAGTTTCCCTCAGCGTGGCGGCCATCGTCGTACCGCTGGCCTACCTGTTTGCCTACGCCCTGCAACGTACGCTGATTCCCGGCAAGACCGTCTGGCGCGGTTTGTCATTGCTGCCCTTGATGGCGCCGTCGATGCTGCCGGGCATTGCCCTGGTCTATCTGTTCGGCAACCAGGGCATGTTGCGCGGCTTGCTCTCGGACAATATCTACGGCTTCTGGGGCATTGTGCTCGGTGAAGTGATCTACACCTTTCCCCATGCCTTGATGATCTTGCTCTCGGCGCTGTCCCTGGCGGATGCACGCTTGTTCGATGCCGCGTCGAGCATGGGCGCCAGCCCGGCCCGGGCGTTTCGCAGCATTACCTGGCCGGCCACGCGCCAGGCAGTGTTCGCCGCGTTCTGCCTGGTGTTTACCCTGACCATCACCGACTTCGGTGTGCCGGTGGTGGTGGGCGGTGATTACCAGGTGTTGGCGCTGGAAGCCTACAAGGCGGTGGTCGGTCAGCAACAGTTCGGGCGCGGCGCGTTGATCGGCATGGTGTTGCTGCTGCCGGCACTGTTCAGCTTCGGCGTGGATGCCTGGTTGCGCCGTCGGCATGGCGACTCGATGAGCGGTCGCGCCCAAGTGTTTCTGCCCGCGCCATCGCGGCTGCGCGACGCTTGCTACCTGGCCATCGTGTTGCTGATTTGCGCGGTGTTGCTGCTGGTGTTCGGGATGGCGGTGTATTCGTCGCTGGTGAAGTTCTGGCCGTACAACCTGTCGCTATCGCTCAACCACTACCAGTTCGAAGACACCGCCGGCGGCGGCTGGCTGGCCTACCGCAACAGCCTGACCATGGCGCTGTGCACGGCGTTGATCGGCAGTGTGCTGATCTTCACCGGCGCCTACCTGATGGAGAAGACCAAGGGCCAGAAGGGCCTGAACCTGGCGCTGCGCATGCTCAGCTTCGTACCGATGGCGGTGCCGGGGCTGGTGCTCGGCTTGGGCTACGTGTTCTTTTTCAACCTCAACGGCAACCCGCTGCACGTGTTCTACGGGAGCATGGCGTTGCTGGTGGTGTGCACCATTGCGCACTACCTGACCACCGCGCAGATGACCGCGACCACCGCCCTGCGCCAGCTGGACGCCGAGTTCGAGGCGGCGGCGTTGTCGCTCAAGGCGCCGTTGTACCGCCACTATTGGCGCGTCACGGTGCCGATCTGCCTGCCGGCGCTGCTGGATATCCTGCGCTACCTGTTTGTGTCGGCGATGACCACCGTGTCCGCCGCGATCTTTCTCTACAGCCCCGACACCATCCTCGCCGCCGTCGCCGTGCTGAACATGGACGACGCCGGCAACGTGGGCGGCGCGGCGGCCATGTCGACCCTGATCCTGTTCACCTCAGTCGGCGTCTCGCTGTTGCTGGCGTGGGCCTCACGTGGCGCGCTGCGTCGCTCCCAAGCCTGGCGCCAGACCGCGCCCGGCCAATAAAACATCCCTGAAGGAGGTGCTCCATGTTCAAGCCCCTGGCGCTGGTCGCTGCGGTACTCACGGCATTCAGCCTGAATGCCTTCGCCAAGACCGAATTGACCGTGTACACGGCCCTTGAAGCCGAACAGTTGAAGACCTACAAAAAAGCCTTCGAACAGGCCAACCCCGACATCGAGATCAAGTGGGTACGCGATTCCACCGGCATCATCACCGCCAAGCTGCTGGCTGAAAAAGACCGCCCGCAGGCTGACGTGGTGTGGGGCCTGGCCGCCTCAAGCCTGGCGATCCTCGACCAGCAAGGCATGCTCGACAACTACGCGCCCAAGGATTTGGACAAGATCGGCAAAAACTACCGAGACGCCGCCAACCCGCCGGCCTGGGTGGGCATGGACGTGTGGGCTGCGACCCTGTGCTTCAACACCATCGAAGCCGAAAAGCAGGGCCTGACCAAACCGGTGAGCTGGCAGGACCTGACCAAGCCTGAGTACAAGGGCAAGATCGTCATGCCTAACCCGGCATCGTCCGGCACGGGCTTTCTGGATGTCAGTGCCTGGTTGCAGACCTTCGGCGAGAAGCAAGGCTGGCAGTACATGGACGACCTGCACCAGAACATCGGCCAATACGTTCACTCCGGCTCCAAGCCGTGCAAGCTGGCGGCGTCCGGTGAGTTCCCGATCGGGATTTCCTTTGAATACCCGGCGATTCAACTCAAACGCCAGGGCGCCCCGTTGGACATCATTCTGCCCAAAGAGGGCCTGGGCTGGGAGATCGAAGCCACCGCCGTAGTCAAGGGCAGCGCACACGCCGATGCGGCAAAAAAACTCGCTGACTTTTCCGCCAGCCCAGCGGCGATGGAGCTGTACAAGGCTAACTTCGCCATCCTCGCCCAGCCGGGTATCGCCAAGCCGCAGACCGAATTGCCGGCCGACTACGAGCAGCGCCTGATCAAGAACGACTTTGCCTGGGCCTCGAAAAATCGCGACAGCATCCTGGCTGAATGGCGCAAGCGCTATGACGGTAAGTCGGAGAAGGTGGCGGGTCAGTAAGGTTTTCGTTAGGGCTTATGGCCCCTTCGCAAGCAAGCCAGCTCCCACATTTGAAGGTATTCACACATCAAAATGTGGGAGCTGGCTTGCCTGCGATAGCGGCTTCGAATTCAGGACATCACTCCATGACACACCACAGCGACCTGCTGATCATCGGCGCCGGCATCCTCGGCCTGTCCCACGCTTATGCCGCCGCCAAGCGCGGCCTCAAGGTCAAGGTGTTCGAGCGCAGCGCCACACCGCTGGGCGCCTCGGTACGCAACTTCGGCCAGGCCCTGGTCACCGGCCAGCCGCCGGGCCCGATGCTCGACCTGGCACGGGAAAGTCGCGACATCTGGGGCCAATGGGCGCTAGCAGCGGGCCTTGCACTCAAGCGCAATGGCTCCTACCTGTTCGCCCGCACCGAGGCCGAAGAACAGTTGCTCGAAGCCTTTTGCGCCGGGCGTGCCCGGGAGCACGGCTATAACGTGGAGCTGCTGCAAGGCGCTGCGATGAAGGATCTCTACGCCGGCCAGTTCCGCCATCACCGCGCCGCGTTGCATGGCAAGGACGATCAGCAACTGTATTCCCGCGAGGCGATCCCGGCGCTGATCCATTACCTGAGCCAGCACCTGAGTGTGGAATTTCACTTCTCCACGCTGGTACGCGACGTCGAACCGGGCCAATTGCACAGCACGGCCGGCAGCTTTCGCGGCGAGCAGATCATCGTCTGCTCCGGCCACGACTATCAGACCCTGTTGGCCGAATCCATCGCCCCGCTCAACCCGCAGACCTGCCGCCTGCAAATGCTGCGTGCGCGGCCGGTGCTGAACCTGAACCTGCAACACGCCCTGCTCACCGGCTTGAGTTGCGTGCATTACGGCGCTTTCGCCGACCTGCCGGAGGCCGCTGCAGTCCAGGCGCAGATCCTGCGTGAAACGCCGCATCTGCAGGAACACGGCATTCACCTGTTGATCAGCCCTACACCCCATGGCGAACTGATCATCGGTGACTCCCACCATTACGACAGCGACCCGTCGCCCTTCAATGCCGAGCAGGTAGATGACTGGATGATCGAGCTGGCCGAACAGACCCTGGGCTGCAAAATCCAGGTGGTCGAACGCTGGCAAGGCGTCTACGGCGCTCGCGGGCCCGGGCCGTTCTCGTTTGTGCAGGCGGCACCCGGTGTCAGCGCCGCGTTGATGCATACCGGCGTGGGCATGAGCGTTGGGCCGGCGATGGCCGAGCGAAATATCAGTACCTTGTGGGGAGAGACGTGATGAGCCCGGAACAGGCGATTGCCCAAGTGTTTGGCTTGTACGAACAACATGGCACGGCCGATTACATCGGCGAACCGGTGTCGCAGATCGAGCACATGTCCCAGGCCGCGCAGTTGGCCATGGCCGAAGGTTTTGATGATGAGGTGGTGCTGGCGGCGTTCTTCCACGACATCGGCCATCTCTGCGGCCAGGGCGCCGAGAACATGGGCGGTTATGGCGTGGTCAGCCATGAGCGGCTGGGCGCGGATTACTTGCGCCGTGCAGGCTTTAGCGAACGCATGGCCAAGTTGGTGGAATATCACGTACCGGCCAAGCGTTACCTGACCTTCAGCCAGCCGGGCTATTACGCGGGCTTGAGTGAGGCCAGCCGGCGTACCCTGGGATATCAGGGCGGCGTGATGACGGCCGAGGAGGCCCAGATATTTGAGCAGGATCCGCTGTGCCAGATCAGCCTGCGCATGCGCCACTGGGACGAGCAAGCCAAGGAAACGCAGGTGCCGGTGTTGGACTTGCAAATACTCAAGTCCAAGGCTGCGAGGCTACTGGCTACGTAGAGGGGTCTCACGCAATACGCAGATACGCCGCCTAGAGTACCTGTTGTCAGCTCATTAAGGTGCTTGCTTCTTCAATTAAAGGAAGCAGTACGGATGCATTACTTAAAAGCCATTGCCCAGGACCTCCACGGCAACGGTCATGCCGATACGGTCATTTTGCACTTTTATCAGCAGCGGCCCGGTCGCCCCGATGAGCTGATCTACGATATCGTCGGCCAGGAAATGACCCTGGGTGCGAAGTGGGGAGGACATAGCAAGGCCGGTGCGCTGGACCTGGATAAGCGACGGATCGCGACGTTCGCCGACAACTTCTTGAAGCTCAATTGGTTCAATACGGCAAGCTATTGGCAGCGCTCGCTCGTCCTGTACGTGGATGATTTTGGCGAGGCGGGGTGGCCAGCCTCGGTGACGCTGGAGTTCCGAGAGAGCAAGGCGTCTGGGGGGAAAGCTTTGCTGGTCTCCACCGCCATGGGTTATGACATCGACAGCGACGGAGTGCTGGAGACGTTTACCCATAGTGATATCGATCACAACGGGGTTGCCGACAAGGCTGACAAGGCCTTGCTCAGGACGTTGTGCAAAAGCTTCCTGGCGTTTGAGTGGTATGAAACGAAGGAGTGACCATGCGCTACTTAAAAGCCACCGCCCAAGACCGAAGCGGTAATGGAAAGGTCGACACCGTTATATTGCACTTTTTTGAGCGTCGAGATGGCGAGCCGGATGAATTGAGTCATGAGGCCCTGGCCGTAGATATGGACGGCGACTCTGTTATCGATGTGCAGTGCGCCGGCGATATCAATCGTGATGGGCAGCGCACTATTCGAGATAAACAATTGCTCAAGGCATTTGCGAATACGTTTATAAAGTTTGGCTGGTTTAATAAAGGGGATAGCGCTCAACGTACCTTGACCCTGTATGTGGATCATTATGATAAGCAAGGCAAACCTAATGCTATTAAGTTGCAGCTCAATGATATGTTGGGCGGTATTCGCAAGGAGAGCCTGACGTGCAATGCCGCTGCTTATGACGCTGACGGTAATGGTGTGCTTGAGACCTTTACTAACAGTGATATCGATAGGAACGGTATCGCCGACACAACCGATAAGGAATGGATCCGGGCGCTGGGCACATCTTTTCTGGCAATGCAGTGGTACAACAACAAGTCTAGTGTTTGAACCTGGCTAAGCATTGAGTTAAAGCGTTTGGAATTGTTGATGGTGCGACCTTAAGTAAGGCGCAACGCTAAATAAAAGGAGCAGTGCGAGTGCGTTATTTGAAAGTTGTTGTGAAGGACCAGAGTTCCAATGCCCAGACAGATACTGTGAGTCTATTTTTTATTCAGCGTAATCCAAAACTACCCGATGAAGTGATGCGTAAAGCTACAGCCGTTGATATCACGGCTGACGGTTTGGTTGACTATCAAGTCACTGGAGATATTGACGGTAATGGTATTGTCTCAGGCCAGCAGGACAGGGAGCTGCTTAAGGACTTTGCTAACAGTGTATTGAAACTGAGTTGGCTCAGCCGACCGGCAATGTCAAACCGATCGATAAATTTCTATGTGAGCCGCTTCGATAAGGCAACCAATCCTGTTGAAATTCGATTGGATTTCTATCAGAGTGAGAAACCAATGATTGGCAAAAATAAACTTGTAATGAGCGTCTCCGCTTGCGACTACACTGAACGTGGGGTGATGCGACTGGATGAAGAAGAGTTTCCCGACGGCCTGTTTGATACGGTAGATCGAGACGCTCTGCAGCACATGGTCAAGTTGTACACCAAGTTTAATTGGTGTTAGCCATCAGTGATTGTTGCTCTTTTTAACGTTTGGCGGTAGGCGTTGAGCACTGGATAGGGGGCGGATCTTTGAAACGGCTGACCCATACCGAGATCGACAAAAACGGTGTGGTCGATCAGGCCGACAAAGAACTGATCCGTTCCCTGCGCAGCAGTTTTCTTGCGTTCAAATGGTAAAAAATAACAGCGGTTGACCTGCGTCTACTGATAACAGCCAGTGCAAACTCATACGAAAAATAGGGAGTCGACGGCTAGAGGTGCGGACGTAAGTAGTATTACTCTCTGTGGTTCTTCAGCTATTAAAATGAGAGTACGTAATGCGTTATTTGAAAGCGACCGCCCAAGACCGTTGCGGCAATGGCGTGGCCGACACGGTCATTGTGCATTTTTATCAACGTCACTCCACAGGCATTGACGAGTTGCATCATGAGGCTGTCGCAACGGATATTGACGCCGATGAGATCGTGGATTTTCAGTGTTCCGGCGACATAAACTTTGACGGTAAAAGTGATGTCGTTGATTATTGGTTGCTCAAGGCATTTGCCAATACGTTCCTGAGACTGAACTGGTTTAACAAGGGTGAAAGTTGGCGACGTACGCTCATGGTGATGGCGATACAAGACGAAGCCAACGGTCTTCCCCACGGCGTGCAGTTAAACTTCCTGGATCGCCGCCACAGCCCTCTGCGTAAACCGGTACTTGTTTACCAGGCCGCCGGATACGATACCGACCATAACGGTGTCTTGGAGTCATTTACCGCTGGCGATGTGGACAGAAACGGCGTCGCTGACAAAGACGACACAGCGTTGATCCGATCCATGTGCATCAATTTCCTTGCGTTCAAATGGTATGACCACGCTCATCCGAGTTTGAATAAATTTGAACAAGGCGTCGATCAATGCGCTATTTAAAAGTTTTCGCACAGGACCATACAGGGGCTGGCCGGGCGGATACTGTAGTGCTTCAGTTCTACCAGAGCACGCAGGGTATTCAGGACAGCCTGGTCAAACAAGCCATTGCCTACGACTTCCCAACTGACGGAAAAATCGACTACAGCAGAGGGGACGTGACGAATGACGGTCGGGAAAGCCGGCTCGATAAACTGTTGTTGGACAGGTTTGCCTCTGCCTATTTGAAGCTCAACTGGTTTAATCCTGGGACGGCTTCCACGCGCTATCTGAAAATCTTCTCCGAAGATTTCTACAAGGACGGTACGCCCGACACTGTGCGTCTGCACGTGCAGGAGGAGGCCGGGATCAACGAACCTCATACGTTGGTCGCGTGGAATGCCGCTTATGACTTTGATAACGACCAAGTGCTCGAATGGAACATTCATTTCGATGTCAATCATGACGGTGTGATCGATGATCTTGATCGGGGTTTGGTCCACCAGTTGGCGGAGCTCTATTTGTTGTTCAGCTGGCACGAGCCTGAAGCCTTTGAGGTCAAGGTCTTGGATATCCCAGCCTCTTGAGCATTGAGTCAGGTGTCTCTCCACTCAATGGGCATTCACTATTATTGATCCTTGAGTGCCTGCGCCAATGCTTGAAGCTGCTCCTGACGTTCAGCCTGGTTTAACTTTGGCTGAGCGTTGAGGGATGACCATTGCGGATAGGCGCGGGCCTTGTGCAGTGCGTCGGGCAGCTTGCCCTCGCGCCAGGTTTTGTCCTGGGGCGTGTCGACCTTGATGCTATGCATCGCCGCATGCCCGCGCAGACTAAGGGCCTTGAGCAACTGACGTTGGCGCAAGGCGAGCAGGCGCAGCACGCTGTCGTCGACGGTCAGCTCGCGTTGGCCTTTGATCTTGCCCAGCAGGCGGCTGCCATAGCTGCGTGCGGTTTGCAGGGCGCCACCGGCGATAGCGCCGGCCAGGGCCGCGGCGCCGAGGGTCAGGCCGCCGACCAAGAGATCCACGCCAGCACCGGCAGCGGCACCGGCGGCGATTCCGCCACCGACCCGCACGCCAAGTTGCTTGAGGGTTTCGGGGTTGAACAAGTCATCGCCCCAGCGACCATCAAGCAACGGTAGATCACTGGCGGCGGCATCCTGTGGGCGAAAGCCGAACAGTTTGAGCAGGGCTTCAACACACTTTTGTTCTCGTTGGCGCACCGCTTTGCGCAGATCGCCGATGGCTTGCTGCTCATCTTCGGTGACGACGCTGCGACGGCAGGCCGCGCAGTCGATCAGCAGTTCGGCGATCAAGCGTGCGGCGCTTTGCTGGCGGGCCTGGCGTTGGGCCTCTTGATCGAGGATCAGGCGTTCCAACTGCGGGCGGGAGTTTTCCAGCAGCAGGGCCAGGCTTTCATACAGGCGACGTTCACCGTCTTCCGGCGGCGCCACGCTGTCGAAGCGCACCAGCGCGTGCAGGCCGAGGCGGGCCAGGGCTTCGCGCCAGTCCGGCTCGCGCTGGTCGCTGCTGGTGACGAAGTTGAGCACCGGCAACAAGGGTTTGCCGCAACTGGCCAGCACTTGCAGCTCATCGCGGTACTTGGCCAGTACTGGCTCGCGGGCGTCGATCACATACAGGCCGGCGTCCGAGGCGAGCAGTTGGCGCAACACCTTGGCTTCCTGTTCGAACCGCTGGCGTGCTTCGCTGCCCTCCAGAAAACGCGCCAGGCGAGCGGGACCGTCCAGGCGTTCACCGGGGCGATCCAGGCGCTCCAGATAGTCGAGCAGGGCGATGGCGTCTTCCAGGCCGGGCGTGTCGTACAGCTCCAGCAAGGCTTCGCCATCCACCGACAAGCGCGCGCCTTCGACATGCCGCGTGGTGCTGGGGCGATGGGAGACTTCGCCGAAGCCCACGTCACGGGTGAGGGTGCGCAGCAGTGAGGTCTTGCCGACATTGGTGTGGCCGACCACGGCGAGTTTCAGCGGTTTAGTCATGCCCGGTCTCCAGCCAGTTCAGTGGTGCGCAATCGGCAAAGGGCAGCTCAAGTTGTTGCAGTGCGGTGTGCCAGTCACCCAGGCGTTCGGCGTCCAGCCCCTGGCCGGGCGGCGCTTGCAGCAGCCATACACGGGTGGCGGTGGCGCTGCGCGCCAGTTCGGCGATCAACGCCAGGCTGCCACGGTCCGGCGAGCGGCGCGGGTCGCAGACGATGACCAGACGTGCGGGCGGGAAACGGCTGAGTTGTTCCAGCAGCTTGTTTCGCGATTCACGGCTGTCGAGGATGCCGGCGTTCTTAACGTTGCTGGGCAGCTTGGGTGGCCACGGGTGGTGATCGTCGAGTTCGATGGCCACCAGCAAGGCGCCGTCGCTGTCCATCTCGCTGACGCCGCCGCTGACGTGGTGCAGCTGTTCGGGCGCGGCATCGTTGACCCCAAGCCGTTCGCTGCTGGGCATCAGGCGTTCGCGCAGTTGGGTGTAGCCTTGCAGGTTGAGGTCCAGGCGCAACGCCGCACGCCCGATTTTCCAGCGCCACAGGCAGAACAGGGCGAGGATCAACCGGGGCAGCAGGCCGTAGACCAGCAATACGCCCACCAGCCAGGCGGCCCAGGCTTGGCGGGCGTTTTCGATATTCAGGGCTGAATCGCCGCTGGCACGGATCATGTCGACGGTTGGCACATTGAAACCCAGCAAAGCGGGCAGGCTGCCGAGGGCCTGGGTCACGGCGACAAACGTGTCGGCGCCGAGAATGGTGGTTTCCCACACAAAGCCGTAACGACGGGTGGCGAGCAGGGTCAGCAGGATCACCATGGCGCTGAGCAAGGCCAGCAGCCACAGGCTGTTGACCAGCACACCCACCGCCCAGCGATTGAGTTTTTGCCGTTGCAACAACAGCAGCAACGCTGGCGCCAATTGTGCGGCTTTGGCGTCACGCGCCAGTTTCTCGCTGAGCCATAACCACAGGCGCCCAAGGCTGGCGCTGTGTTCGCCAGCAAACAGCAGCCCCAGGGCCCAACTGACCAGCAGGATCAGGTTCAACCCGAGCAGGCTGCCCAGGGCCCAGAACACGTTCACCGGCGTCAGGCCATTGCCCAGCGCCGCGAACGCCAGACCGGCGCCACTGATCACGGCCACGACCGCCAGTAATACCAGCGCCAGGCGCGCGCCTTGCAGCCAGCGCGTGAGGGCACCGGTCAGGCCATCGCGCTCGGCCAGGTGCAAGGCGCGTTGGGTAATACGCGTCGACAGGTCGCCCCCGGCCGTGCGGGCCAGGCGGTTGGCTTCCAGGTCTTCCAGGGGGCCGGCGTGTTCTTCACGCAGGCGCACGGCTTCTGTCAGCCAGAGTGTGTGCAGAGGAGTCAGTGC
This sequence comes from Pseudomonas synxantha BG33R, assembly GCF_000263715.2. Taxonomy (NCBI): domain Bacteria; kingdom Pseudomonadati; phylum Pseudomonadota; class Gammaproteobacteria; order Pseudomonadales; family Pseudomonadaceae; genus Pseudomonas; species Pseudomonas synxantha. Next base: position 5,942,835 of record NZ_CM001514.1, on the reverse strand, counting down.
AGTCACGCGCCATCCTGTTGTTTCAGTGAAGGTGGAGCATAACCGCTGACTCGCGGCTCTGGTATTCTCGTCGCCATGAAAAAAACTCTCCCTTTAAGCCTGATCGCAGCCCTCGGTGAAAACCGCGTGATCGGCGTCGACAACAGCATGCCCTGGCATTTGCCGGGGGATTTCAAGTATTTCAAGGCCACCACGCTCGGCAAGCCGATCATCATGGGGCGCAAGACCTGGGATTCCCTGGGTCGACCGCTGCCAGGGCGCTTGAACATAGTGGTCAGCCGTCAGACCGATCTGACGCTTGAAGGTGCGCAAGTTTTTCCGTCATTGGAAGCAGCGGTGGAGCGTGCCGAGGAGTGGGCCAAGGCCCAAGGCGTGGACGAGCTGATGTTGATCGGCGGCGCGCAGTTGTATGCGCAGGGACTGCAGCAGGCCGATCGCCTGTACCTGACGCGAGTGGCGCTGAGCCCGGAAGGGGATGCGTGGTTTCCAGAGTTTGATAGGAACCAGTGGAAGCTGGTGTCGAATGTCGAAAATCCGGCCGAAGGTGATAAACCGGCCTACAACTTCGAAGTGTGGGAAAAAGCCTAAAAGCATCGCAGGCAAGCCAGCTCCCACATTTTGATGTGTGAATACATTCAAATGTGGGAGCTGGCTTGCCTGCGATAGCGGTCTATCAGACCTGCGCTAACTCGGCATGCTCATCGGCATTCAACAGCTTTTTATCCGTCTGCCCCATGATCTGGCTGGTAATCGCCCCCGCCGTCATCGAACCATTGACGTTCAACGCCGTACGGCCCATGTCGATCAGTGGTTCCACCGAAATCAGCAACGCCACCAGCGATACTGGCAAGCCCATGGCCGGCAGTACGATCAGCGCGGCGAAGGTCGCACCGCCGCCTACGCCGGCAACGCCCGCCGAACTCAAGGTCACAATCGCCACCAGCGTCGCGATCCACAGCGGATCCAACGGGTTGATGCCTACGGTCGGTGCGACCATCACCGCCAACATCGCCGGGTAAAGACCAGCGCAACCGTTCTGGCCGATGGTCGCGCCAAACGAAGCGGCGAAACCGGCGATCGACTGGGGGATACCCAGGCGGCGGGTCTGCGCTTCAATACTCAAGGGGATCGAGGCGGCGCTGGAGCGGCTGGTGAAGGCAAAGGTCAGTACCGGCCACACCTTGCGGAAAAAGCGCAGCGGGTTGATCCCGGCCAACGATAGCAGCAGGCCGTGCACCACAAACATCAGGCCCAGGGCCAAGTACGACACCACCACGAAACTGCCCAGCTTGATGATGTCTTGCAGGTTGGAACCGGCAACCACCTTGGTCATCAGCGCCAACACGCCGTACGGGGTCAGCTTCATCACCAGGCGCACCAGGCGCATCACCCAGGCTTGCAGGGTGTCGATGGCGTTGATGACCTTCTGGCCCTTTTCCACATCATCCTTGAGCAGTTGCAGCGCGGCCACCCCGAGGAACGCGGCAAAAATCACCACGCTGATGATCGACGTCGGCTTGGCCCGGGCCAGGTCGGCGAATGGGTTGGCCGGCACGAACGACAGCAGCAACTGCGGGATATTCAGGTCGGCGACCTTGCCTGCGTAATCACTCTGGATCACTTGCAGGCGCGCCATTTCCTGGGTGCCGGCCACCAGGCCCTCGGCGGTGAGGCCGAACAGGTTGGTCAGGCCGATGCCGATCAGCGCCGCAATGGCCGTGGTAAACAACAGCGTGCCGATGGTCAGGAAGCTGATCTTGCCCAGGGATGAGGCGTTATGCAGGCGCGCCACGGCACTGAGGATCGAAGCGAACACCAGCGGGATCACGATCATTTGCAGCAACTGCACATAGCCATTGCCGACCAGATCAAACCAGCCGATGGAGGCTTTGAGCACTGGATTGCCGTCGCCATAGATGGTGTGCAAAGCCGCACCGAACAGCACGCCCAAGACCAGGGCGAACAGGACCTTCTTGGCCAGGCTCCAGTTAGTCCGACGGGTTTGTGCCAGGCCCAGCAAGAGGGCCACGAACACCAATAAATTGAGAATCAGGGGCAGATTCATTGAAGCTCCGTTGAGAAGGCAGCCAATCGCGTGAGCCTGCGATTGCGAACCGGGAAGCCTAACAGCTTGAAATATATTGATTTAATACCAATATGGAATGGTGACTGTCGTTTTTGGAATAAGCGTCTGACGCTAGTGCGCATGGCCGTGGCGGAATCAGAACCAAAGCCGTCGCGCTCGGGTGATAAGTGTCACAGGGATTTGTTAGCGTCGATGTCTTTCACTTGAGGGAGACAACGCCTATGAAGCTCGCGCCGAAACTACTCTTATCCGCAGCCTTTTGCCTCGGACTCGCCAGCCAGGCGTTTGCCGCCACCGAGTTGAAACACTGGCCGGCACCGGCCGCCAAGCAACTCAACGAAATGATCGCCGCCAACGCCAACAAGGGTAACTATGCGGTGTTCGACATGGACAACACCAGCTACCGCTACGACCTTGAAGAGTCGCTGCTGCCGTACATGGAAAACAAGGGTCTGATCACCCGCGAAACCATGGACCCATCGCTCAAGCTTATCCCCTTCAAAGACACCGCCGACCATAAGGAAAGTCTGTTCAGCTACTACTACCGCCTGTGCGAAGTCGACGACATGGTCTGCTACCCCTGGGTTGCGCAGATTTTTTCCGGCTTCACCCTCAAGGAACTCAAGGTGCAGGTCGACGAGCTGATGGCCTCCGGCAAGCCCGTACCCGTCAGCTATTTTGAAGGCGACGTGGTGAAAAAAACCGAGATACAGCCGCCGAAAGTCTTCACTGGCCAGGCCGAGCTCTACAACAAACTGATGGAAAACGGCATCGAGGTGTATGTGATGACCGCCGCGTCCGAGGAACTGGTGCGCATGGTCGCGGCCGATCCGAAGTACGGCTACAACGTAAAGCCCGAGAACGTCATCGGCGTGACCACGATGCTCAAGGACCGCAAGACCGGCGAGTTGACCACCGCACGCAAGCAGATCACCGCGGGTAAATATGACGAGAAGGCCAACCTCGGCCTGGAGCTGACGCCCTACCTGTGGACCCCGGCGACCTGGATGGCCGGCAAGCACGCGGCGATTCTCACCTATATCGACGAGTGGAAAAAACCGGTGATCGTCGGCGGTGATACACCCACCAGCGACGGTTACATGCTGTTCCACGATGTGGACGTGGCCAAGGGGGGCATCCATTTGTGGATCAACCGTAAAGACAAGTACATGACCCAGCTTAACGGCATGATCGCCAAGCACGCGGCGGCTCAAGCCAAGGAAGGGTTGCCGGTGACGGCGGACAAGAATTGGGTGATCGTCAAGCCGGAGGAGATTCAATAAGGGCAGTTGTTAGGTGCAAGCTGCAAGAAGAAGCGGATTTGCGTTTTCTTGTAGCTTGCAGCTTTTAGCTGGAAACCAATCGCTATTGCGATTAAATCTCATCCTCTGCTAGCGTGCACACCTCCTGAACCCCACGTTCTTCTCAAGGTAGTGCCGTGCTCTCCTGGAATTCGCAGATCGCGCGCCTGTTCGCGGAGCAGAAGAAAGCCCTCGAAGCCTTCGTCACTCGCCGCACCGGCAGTGCCCAAGTGGCCGCCGACCTGACTCAGGAGTCATTCCTGCGCCTGGCTCGCATGGACTGTGGCGATAAAATCGACAATCTCCCGGCGTTCCTCTTCACCATCGCCAGCAACCTGGTGCGCGATCACCAGCGCCAGGCCATTCGCCGCGAACGCCTGGATGCCGGCGAGCCCAGCGAAGAATTGCCGTGCAGCAACCCGGGTATCGATGAGCAATTGGCTGCCTATCAACAGCAACAGTTGATGCAGGACGCGATTTTGGCGTTGCCTGAAGCGACTCGACAGATCTTCCTGCTCTATCATGTCGACGAACTCTCCTATCGCGAGATCGGCGAACGCCTGTCGATCAGCCCGCGCAGTGTGGAATACCAATTGCGTCGCGCCTTGATTGAATGCCGTGGCTTTATCAAGAAGCGGCTTGCCTGCGATGAACAAGGACGTCGGTCATGACCGCTACCCCCACAGCCGACGAACTGTTCGGCGAAGCATCCGCCTGGTATTTCCGCCTGCAGGCCGAGGATGTCACGCCTGGCGAACTGCAGGCTTTTGCCATCTGGCTGGAGCAGGGTGATGCCCAGGATGCCGCCTGGCAGGAAGTGCAGGCGATGCTCGGTGGCTTGCATGAACCGGCGCGGGTCGTTCGTCGCGCCGAACAGGCTGCCTGGCGCAAGCCCGCACGGCGCTGGTCGCGCTGGGCCTGCGCCGCGGCCGTGCTGCTGGCGGTGGGCCTGACTGTGCAGAACACACCTTGGCTTGACCGCATGCGTGCGGACTATGCCACCGGCACCGGCGAGTCACGCAGCATCGAGCTGGCCGATGGCTCCCACCTGCAGCTCAATACCGACAGTGCCATACAGGTGCGCATGAGTGCGGGCGAGCGCCAGGTGCGGCTGTTGCGTGGCGAAGGTTTCTTCGAGGTGGCCAAGGACCCGGCGCGACCGTTCGTGGTGCAGTCCGGCGACGGCTGGGTGAAGGTGGTCGGCACCCGGTTCAGTGTGGCGCGACGCGATGCGCAAACCCTCGTGCAGGTGGCGCAGGGCAAGGTGCAGGTCAGTTCCGGCAGTGGCACACCGGTGTATCTGGAGCCGGGACGGGCGGTGGAGTACCAGGACCAACGCCTGGCTGAAGTCCACGGTTTCGACCCGGCCAGCGGGTTTGCCTGGCGCCAGCGACAGTTGGTGTTTCGTCAGCAACCGCTGTCGGACGTGGTCAGTGAGTTGAACCGTTACTGGCCAGGCAAAACCCTGGTACTTGGGGATGCGCTGCGCAATCGAGTGGTGTCGGGGGTGTTTGAAATCGACAAACCCGACGCGGTGATCAAGGCATTGGAATACACCCTCAACCTGCGCGCTGAGCACTACACCCCGTATTTACTGGTGTTGCGTGAAGGCAAGGCGTCGTAAGCACATTTTTTTGAAAAAACTTTCAGGGTTTCCCCGCAAGCGTTCGTCCTTGATCACTGAGGCGTAAATAGTAAGCACTCTCAAGTAGTGCGGCGCCGATCACAGACTTTTGCACCGGGGAGCACCATCCATGGCACACCGATTCGCCGCACGGCCCTTGCTGGCACTGGCCATTTCCATGGCTTGTGGCACTGCATCGCTGTATTTGCAGGCCGCCGAGACTACGCAAGCCCAGACGTACCGTTTTGATATTCCGGGGCAGAGCCTGGACGGCGCGTTGGCGGCGTTTTCGGCGGTGACGCGCGTTCAGGTGCTGGTGTCGGGTGAGTTGACCCAGAGGGTGATATCGCCAGGTGTGAAAGGCAATCTCGGTCAGCGCGAAGCGCTCGCGCAACTGCTTGGCGGCACGGGATTGAGCGCGGCGTTTATCAATGCCGATACGGTCACCCTGGAAAAGCGCGTGGCCAGCGGTTCGGCCATCGAAGTCGGCGCCACCACCATCAGCGCCGAACGCCTGGGCGCCACCACCGAGGGTAGCGGCTCTTACACCACGGGCGCGGTGACCCTTGGCAAAGGCGAACAGAAGCTCAAGGACATCCCGCAATCGGTCAGCGTCATGACACGCAAGCAGATGGATGACCAGAACACCACCAAGCTGTCCGAAGTGGTCAAGCGCACCCCCGGCCTGACAGCGACCAAATCCCCTGGGCCCGGTATGTTCATTTTCTCCCGTGGCTTTGAGGTCGGCACCCTGCAATACGATGGCGTGGGCATCCCGCGTAACACCTATGCGTTGGGCAGCTACCTCACTGAAAACATGGCCATCTATGACCGTGTAGAAACCCTGCGCGGCCCGGCCGCCTTGCTGCAAGGCGCCAACAGCCCGGGCGGCACCATGAACCTGGTGCGCAAGCGTGGCCAGCAGGACCCGACCGTGACGATCACCGCAAAAGCCGGCTCCTGGGACCACTACGGCACCCAGGTCGATGCCGGTGGCCCGCTCAATGCCGAAGGCACCCTGCGCGGCCGGTTTGTGGCGGATTACGACACGACGGACTCGTTCGTTGACTATGCCGGTGGCTGGAATCAGACGGTGTATGCCGCCGTGGACTACGACTTCACGCCAGACACCACCGTCGGTGTGGGGGTCAGCAACCAGAAAGGCCACTCGCGCCCCAACTTCATGTCACTGCCCCGTTACGCCAATGGCAGCGATATCGGCCTGCCGCGCTCGACTTTTGTCGGCGCCAGCTGGAACCGCAACGTCAATAACCAGACCCAGGTGTTTGCCGATATCGAGCATCGCTTCAACGATGACTGGAAGGTGAAAGCTGCCCTCGTGGCCATGGATGAACACAACGACGCGACCTACCAGGCGACCTGGGATGAGATTCCCAACCCCGGCACCGCCGGCAATGTGCGTTATGTGGACTGGGTCACCGACTTCAATACCAAGAGCCGTGGGGTGGATGTGTATGTGAACGGCAAGTTTGAAGGTTTGGGCTTGCAACAGGAGATGGTGCTGGGCGCCAACTATTCCAAACTCACCACCAACGACCAGTGGGCGCGAGCAGCGACGGCCGGCGCGGACATTTTCAACATCGATCACAACCGTCCACAGCGCGACAAAAACCAGCTTTTCCAGGCGGGAAATGCTACGAAAAGTTGGTATGACATTCGCCAGAAAGGGGTTTATGGCACTTGGCGCGTCAAGGTTGTGGACCCACTGACCTTGATTCTCGGTGCACGTACCAGTTGGTATGACTATGGCTACACCGACGAGAGCGGTTCCCGGGGTGTGTATGGCGACCCAACCCGCAGCACCACGCAGAGCAATGGTCACGTTACCCCGTACGCCGGCCTGGTCTACGCCCTCAATGACCAATGGTCGGCCTACGCCAGCTACGCTGACGCGTTCGAACCCCAGACCAACCTGACCACGTCTTTGACCGTGCTCAAGCCCATCGAAGGCCAGAACTACGAACTGGGCCTGAAGGGTGAACTGGCGGACGGTCGTCTGAATACCTCGTTCGCCATCTTCCGTTATGACCAGGAAAACCGTGCGGCACAAGACCTGCAAGGCGGCAAAGTCTGCGGCGGCTGGTACTGCTCGCTCGCCTCGGGCAAGGTTCGCAGCCAAGGCTTCGAAGCCACTTTGAGCGGCGAAGTGCTGCCGGGTTTGCAACTGGTCTCCAGCTACACCTACAACACCACCAAATTCCTCAAAGACGACACTTACGAAGGCAAGATCTTCAGCACCTGGACACCCAAGCACCTGCTCAAGGTCTGGGGTGACTACCAGTTGCCGGGCGATTGGCAGCAGTTCAGTGTCGGTGCCGGCGTAACCGCACAAAGCAGCACCGAAGCCTACGACCGCAACTTCAGCGTACCCGGCAATGCACTGTGGGATTCGCGGGTGGCCTACAAGATCAACCAGGAATTCACCGTGGCGGCGAACCTGAACAATATGTTCGACAAGAAGTACTACATCCCTGCGTATAACGCGACGTGGGGCAGTAACTACTATGGCGACCCGCGTAACGTGATGTTCAGCATGACCTACACCCCACAGTTCTAAAGCCTGACGCATCACTTCTGTGGGAGGGAGTAAGCCCCCTCCCACATTTTGATCATCATTGTGCTTGGGGCTATCTCCAGGCATCAAAATGCCCCGCACCTGGCGGGGCATTTTGATGCGCGGGGCTTACAGGCCGTCGAGCATTGCCTTGTTACGTACAGCACCTTTGTCGGCACTGGTGGCCAACAATGCGTAAGCCTTCAACGCGGTAGTGACTTTTCGCGGGCGTTTTTCTACCGGCTTCCAACCCTTTTTGTCTTGCTCAACCCGGCGTGCCGCCAGTTCTTCATCGCTGATCAACAGGTTGATCGAGCGGTTCGGAATGTCGATCAGCACCTTGTCGCCATCCTGCACCAGGCCAATCGCGCCACCGGCAGCGGCTTCCGGGGAAGCGTGGCCGATGGACAGGCCCGAAGTCCCGCCGGAGAAACGCCCGTCGGTCAGCAGCGCGCAGGCTTTGCCCAGACCTTTGGATTTCAGGTAGGACGTGGGGTAGAGCATCTCCTGCATACCCGGGCCGCCTTTGGGGCCTTCGTAGCGGATGATCACGATGTCGCCTTCCTTGACTTCGTCAGCGAGGATGCCGCGTACCGAGCTGTCCTGGCTTTCGTAGATCTTGGCGCGGCCTTCGAAGACGTGGATGGACTCATCCACTCCGGCGGTTTTCACCACGCAGCCATCGAGAGCGATGTTGCCGTACAGCACGGCCAGGCCACCTTCTTGCGAGTAGGCGTGCTCGACACTACGGATGCAGCCGTTTTCGCGGTCGGCGTCCAGGGTGTCCCAACGGGTCGACTGGCTGAACGCGGTCTGGGTCGGGATACCGGCCGGGCCAGCCTTGAAGAAGGTGTGCACGGCTTCGTCGTCAGTCTGGGTGATGTCCCATTTGGCGATGCCTTCGGCGATGGACTTGCTGTGCACGGTCGGCAGGTCGGTGTGCAGCAGGCCGCCCCGGGCCAGGGAGCCGAGGATCGAGAAGATCCCGCCGGCGCGGTGCACGTCTTCCATGTGGTACTTCTGGATGTTCGGCGCGACCTTGCACAGTTGCGGCACGTGGCGGGACAGGCGGTCGATATCGCGCAGGTCGAAGTCGATCTCGGCTTCCTGGGCGGCGGCCAGCAAATGCAGGATGGTATTGGTGGAACCGCCCATGGCGATGTCCAGGGTCATGGCGTTCTCGAACGCCTTGAAGTTGGCGATGTTGCGCGGCAGCACCGACTCATCGTTCTCGGTGTAATAGCGTTTGCACAGCTCGACGATGGTGCGGCCGGCCTGCAGGAACAGTTGCTCGCGGTCGCTGTGGGTGGCCAGTGTGGAACCGTTACCCGGCAAGGCGAGACCTAAGGCTTCGACCAGGCAGTTCATCGAGTTGGCGGTGAACATGCCGGAGCACGAACCGCAGGTCGGGCAAGCGCTGCGCTCGTATTCCGCGACCTTCTCGTCAGAAGCGCTGGAATCGGCGGCGATCACCATGGCGTCAACCAGGTCGAGGCCGTGGGAGGCGAGCTTGGTCTTGCCGGCTTCCATCGGGCCGCCGGAGACGAAGATCACCGGAATGTTCAGGCGCAAGGCAGCCATCAACATGCCGGGGGTGATCTTGTCGCAGTTGGAGATGCACACGATGGCGTCGGCGCAGTGGGCGTTGACCATGTACTCCACGGAGTCGGCGATGATCTCGCGGCTCGGCAGGGAATACAGCATGCCGTCATGGCCCATGGCGATGCCGTCGTCCACGGCGATGGTGTTGAATTCTTTCGCTACACCGCCGGCGCGTTCGATCTCGCGGGCGACCAGTTGGCCCAGGTCCTTGAGGTGGACGTGGCCCGGTACGAACTGGGTAAAGGAGTTGGCAATCGCGATGATCGGCTTCTTGAAGTCGTCATCCTTCATCCCCGTGGCACGCCACAGTGCGCGGGCGCCGGCCATGTTGCGGCCGTGGGTGGATGTTTTCGAGCGGTAATCTGGCATGGAGCACTCCGGGCGGCTAATCACTTATTAATCAGGTGCAAAGGGGAGTGAGCTTCTAATTGACGACTGGAACACCCGAAAAATGGCCGTGTGTCCGGAAGTTGCCACTCGCATCGCGGGATCGCCGCTTGCTTGGGCCTCGAGCTCATAAACCCGCCGGGGGATGACTGGCGATGAATAGGGCCGATTCTACACCGCTGGCGGCTGGAGGGAATGGCCGTAACCTTGAAGATAGCCGCTACAGGACATGTGGGCGCTGCTTGATCAGCGCATTCAGGGCGAGCCCGGCGGCACTCAGGATTAGAAAGCACAGGGCTAGCGCGGTGGTCAGGTTGGCGGTGGCCAGGTTGATCACCAGGCTGATCAGGCCGCCGCACATGAAAATCAGCAAGCTACCGGCAGAGGTCGCCGTGCCAGCCAGTTGCGGGTAGAGGCTCATGGCCTTGGAGTTGGCAATGGGTCGACAGATGGTGGTGCCGGCTGTGCAGATCAACATCGGGATCAGCACCGTGGCGGCCGACAGGCCGAACTGCCAGGCCAGCCAGAGCATGACCAGACCTGAAACAGTGATCAGCAACAGGCCAGTGTTGATTTGCCGGTCGGCGTCCATTTTGCGATGCAGGATACTGGCAATCACTCCGCCGCAGACGTAGGCCGCGCCATATAGCAGCAATGCCCAGGCGAATTGATACGTCGACAGGTTCAAGCGCTCCATGAAGATCAGGGGCGACATCACGATAAACGAGAAATGGCAGGCAAAGGCCAGGGCGGAAATCAACCAATAGCTGACGAAACGGAGGTCGGAAAACAGCAGCCAATAGCCGTTGAAGAACTGTAGCGGTGAAGGGCGATGGCTGCTGCGCGAGTCGTGCAGCAGGCGTGCGGACCAGAGCCACACCACTGTGGCTAACACGATAAACACGTAAAAACTCGCCTGCCATCCGCCATAAATTTGCAGCCAGGTGCCCATCAGTGGCGAGCTTGAGATGAACACTCCGCCGGCGGTGGTCATCCAGATTCGAATCCGTTGCAGCTCCCGTCCTGTAAACAAGTCCTGGATAAGCGCCTGCGACAGGGCAAACGCCCCGCACCCTACGGCCTGAACCACGCGAAAGCCGATAAACCAATTGAAATCCGGGGCCAGCAAACAACCGGCTGCACCCAGCGCCGATAAGGCAATACCTGCCAGCAGCAGTTTTTTGCGGCCGAACATGTCAGACAACGGGCCTATCAGCAGCAACGAGACGGCCAGGCCAATGGCAAAAATGCTGACGGACTGGGCGATTTCTGAAGGCGTGTGGCCAAAGTGATTGGAGAGGGCGGGAAAGGACGGCAGGACTACGTCGAGGGGGAAGACGGCGAGCAGGGTCATGGTCATCAACAGTACGATGAAATATGACTTGTTCGATGTGGCTGTACTAATAGGCATCAACCGGACCGCTCTATCCTTCCTTGCTGGGGGGAAGAGAGTCGGTTTGGCGGCAAGGGAAGTCAATGGAAGTGGCAGTGGGAAACATCTGAAAGGCCCGTAGGATCAGTCGTTGACTGTTCCTACGGGGAGCATCCCGCTGTCAGCTATTAGGCAGCAAGCGACAAGTAATGCTCTTGATATACCGAGTCTCGACAATCGCCGGATGCACCGGGTGGTCCGGGCCCTGGCCGCCGCGTTCGAGCATCTGGATATTGCGGTCCAGGTGACGGGCGCTGGTCAGCAGGATGTTTTGCAGATCGTCTTCCGGCAGGTGCATCGAGCACGAAGCGCTGACCAGGATTCCGTCCTTGCTGAGCAGGCGCATGGCTTGCTCGTTGAGGCGGCGGTAGGCGCCTTCGCCGTTTTTCATGTCTTTTTTGCGTTTGATGAAAGCCGGCGGGTCGGCGACGATCACGTCGAAGCGTTCTTCGCTGGCTTTCAGTTCCTTGAGGGCCTCGAACACGTCGCCTTCGATGCAGGTCATCTTCTCGGCAAAGCCGTTCAGCGCGGCGTTGCGCTCTACGCCGTCGAGGGCGAAGGCCGAAGCGTCGACGCAGAACACTTCACTGGCGCCAAAGGCTGCAGCTTGCACGCCCCAGCCGCCGATGTAGCTGTACAGGTCGAGCACGCGCTTGCCTTTGGCATACGGGGCCAGGCGGGCGCGGTTCATGCGGTGGTCGTAGAACCAGCCGGTTTTCTGGCCCTGGATCACCGGGGCTTCGAATTTCACGCCGTTCTCTTCCAGCGCCACCCACTCCGGCACCAGGCCGAAAACCGTTTCGACGTAGCGGTTGAGGCCCTCGGCGTCGCGTGCGGCGGAGTCGTTCTTGAACAGAATGCCGCTGGGCTTGAGCACCTGGGTGAGGGCCGCGATCACGTCTTCTTTATGCGCTTCCATGGTCGCCGAAGCGATCTGCACCACCAGGATGTCGCCGAAACGGTCGACCACCAGGCCCGGCAGCAGGTCGGAATCACCGTAGACCAGGCGGTAGAACGGCTTGTCGAACAGGCGATCACGCAGGGACAGCGCGACGTTGAGGCGGTGCACCAGCAGTGACTTGTCCAGCGGCAACTTGATGTCGCGCGACAGCAGGCGGGCGCAGATCAGGTTGTTCGGGCTCATGGCCACGATGCCCAGGGTCTTGCCGCCGGCTGCTTCCAGGATAGCCTGGTCGCCTGCCTGGAAGCCGTGAAGTGGGGTGGCGGCCACGTCGATTTCATTGCTGTAGACCCACAGGTGGCCGTTGCGCAAACGACGATCGGCGTTGGCTTTGAGACGCAGGCTTGGCAGGGACATGACGTCGCTCCGGAAAAAAGAGCGGGAGTATACCCTTTGCGCACTCTTTCATGTGGGAGCTGGCTCGCCTGCGATGCGGGCGGTGCGGTGTATCAGACGTACGGTGGTGATGCTATCGCAGGCAAGCCAGCTCCCACATTCGATCGGGTTTCACTTGGGTTTTTGGGTGTCGGTCACGGCTGCATAAGGGGTAGAATTCGCGCCTAGTCCAGAGTGTGTATTTATGTCCCAAGAGCTTTCCGCCGAGCAGATTCAACAGGCCCTGCAAGGCATCAGCGTGCCGCCCCAACCGCAAATCATGGTGGATTTGCAGATGGAGCAGTACATGCCCGACCCGGACCTGGAAGTGATCGCACGGTTGATCTCCCAGGACCCGGGCTTGTCTGGTGCGCTGCTGAAGATCGTCAATTCGCCGTATTACGGCCTGAGCAACAAAATTGCATCGATCCAGCGTGCGGTAAACCTGTTGGGCAGCCGCTCGATCATCAACTTGATCAACGCGCAGTCGATCAAGGGCGAGATGAGCGACGACACCATCGTTACCCTCAACCGTTTCTGGGACACCGCCCAGGATGTGGCGATGACCTGCCTCACGCTGGCCAAGCGCACCGGCTCGCAAACCGTCGACGAAGCCTATGCCTTGGGCCTGTTCCACGATTGCGGCGTACCGTTGATGCTCAAGCGTTTTCCCAACTACATGTCTGTGCTGGAACAGGCTTACGCCAACGCCGGCCCGGATTGCCGCGTGGTCGATACCGAAAACAACGCGTTCCACACCAACCACGCAGTGGTCGGCTACTACACCGCCAAGTCCTGGCGCCTGCCGGAGCATGTCACCGACGCCATCGCCAATCACCACAACGCCCTGGCGATTTTCAGCGATGAGTCGTCGCGCAACCCGCAGCTCAAGAACCTGCTGGCTATCTTGAAGATGGCCGAGCATATCTGTTCGTCGTTTCGCGTACTGGGGAACCAGGCGGTGGACCATGAGTGGAATGCAATCGGGCACCTGGTGCTGGATTACGTGGGCCTGTCGGATTACGACTTCGAAAGCCTGAAGTTGTCGATCCGCGAACTGGGCGCGCACTGAACCGTCATTCAAGAGGTACACATGCCCGAGTTACCTGAAGTCGAAACCACCCGACGCGGCATTGCCCCGCACCTGGAAGGCCAACGCGTCAGCCGCGTGGTGGTGCGTGAGCGGCGCCTGCGCTGGCCGATCCCGGAAGACCTGGATGTGCGCCTGTCTGGCCAGCGCATCGTGCTGGTGGAGCGGCGGGCCAAGTACCTGTTGATCAATGCTGAAGTGGGCACCTTGATCAGTCACTTGGGTATGTCGGGCAACCTGCGTCTGGTTGAGGTCGGTATGCCCGCGGCCAAGCATGAACATGTGGATATCGAGTTGGAGTCGGGGATGGCCCTGCGCTACACCGACCCTCGGCGTTTCGGCGCGATGCTCTGGAGCCAGGATCCGCACAACCACGAACTGCTGCTGCGTCTGGGCCCGGAGCCGTTGACCGAGCTGTTTGATGGCGAGCGTTTGTTCCAGCTGTCACGCGGCAAGTCCATGGCGGTGAAGCCGTTCATCATGGACAACGCGGTGGTGGTGGGCGTGGGCAATATCTATGCGACAGAGGCGTTGTTTGCGGCGGGGATTGATCCGCGTCGCGCCGCTGGTGGTATTTCACGCGGGCGCTATTTGAAATTGGCGATTGAGATCAAGCGGGTGCTGGCCGCCGCTATCGAGCGGGGCGGCACCACGCTGCGCGACTTTATCGGCGGTGATGGGCAGCCGGGGTATTTCCAGCAGGAACTGTTCGTGTATGGCCGTGGCGGCGAGGCGTGCAAGGTCTGCGGGAGCGAGTTGCGCAATGTGGTGCTGGGGCAGCGGGCGAGTGTGTTTTGCCCCAAGTGCCAGAGCTGATTGCTGGGTGAGGGCTGAGATCGCTATCGCAGGCAAGCCAGCTCCCACATTTGAATGTATTCACATATCCAAGTGTGGGAGCTGGCTTGCCTGCGATCAGGCCTTTACGGGCAATGAAAAGGCTTAGGCCTTACCGGTAATCTTGCGGTACTTCTCCATCAACTGCTCTTCAGTCTCTGGGTGCGCTTCATCCAGCGGAATGCAATCAACCGGGCAAACCTGCTGGCACTGCGGTTCGTCGTAGTGGCCGACGCACTGGGTGCACAGGTTGGGGTCGATCACGTAGATCTCTTCGCCTTGGGAAATGGCGGCGTTCGGGCACTCGGGTTCGCAGACGTCGCAGTTGATGCAATCGTCGGTGATGATCAGGGACATGGAAACTCCTGCCAGGGCACTCTGCCAAGGCATCTGAAAACTAATGCGCGCAATTGTGCCGCATTGGCGCCCGCAGTGCGAGCAGGCACCGATTGAGCGGTCTTACTTCTTGAAGCGCAATGTCAGTGCGTCAGCCACGGCAGGATGCACGAACTTGGTGATATCTCCGCCCAAAGCAGCAATTTCACGAACTAACGTCGAGGAAATGAACGAATAACGCTCCGACGGCGTGAGGAACAGGCTTTCCACGTCCGGCGCCAGTTGGCGGTTCATGTTGGCCAGCTGGAATTCGTATTCGAAATCCGACACCGCCCGCAAGCCACGCAAGAACACATTGGCGTTCTGCTCCTTGGCGAAATGTGCCAGCAGGGTGGAAAAACCCACCACTTCCACATTCGGCAGGTGCTTGGTGACCTCTTGCGCCAGCTCCACACGTTGTTCCAGGGGAAACAGCGGGTTTTTCTTGGGGCTGGCTGCGACCGCGATGATCACATGGTCGAACAGGCGAGAGGCGCGTTCGACCAGGTCGCCATGGCCTTTGGTAATCGGGTCGAAGGTACCTGGGTACAACACTCGGTTCATCGCGTCGTCCTGGCGGAGTCCGTTGGGGAACCGGATGGTATCGCAGCCATCCCGGTCGGCCAAGTCGACTTACGTAGATAAATGCCGTGAATCGAACGGTTTTTCACGCTGTTTTCAGACGTTCGGCCAAGGCTGACGCCAGTTGGGCGCTCAATCCATACACCGACAACTGGGGATTTGCGCCGATGCTGGTAGGAAACAGCGAGCCGTCATGAATCGAAAGGTTACGCAGTTGGTGGTGGCGACCGAGGCTGTCGGTTACCGCATGCTTCGGATCTTCGCCCATGGCACAGCCGCCCATCACATGGGCACTGCCAAGGGTTGTGCGGTGCAACTCCAGGTTCAAACCGTCAATCATGCTGCGCGCTTCGGCCAGGCTGTTCACGTACCGTGCGTCGTGATGCAACGGTTTGACCGATTTGGCCCCTGCCGCGAACTGAATCTCGGCCATGCTGTGGAAGGCCCGGCGCAGGCCGTCCCAGGCGTAGGGCGAAACCTGATAATCAAGCACGGGTGTGCCATCGCCGCGTAAATCCACGCTGCCGCCCGGGCTGTCGGGGTGAAAGCCGTCGCGCAGCAGGGCGAGCATGGCGTGGGTGTGAGGCAGTTGGCTCATGTCCAACGCGTTCTGTTTGCCGTAGCCGCCAAACAAGGTGCTGGCCAATCCTGGGTGTAAGGGTGGCGCTTCGAGCTTGTAGGACATTTTGCCGGTAGTGCCGTCCTGCCATTGGAAATGGTCGGAGTAAATCGACTGCGGCGCACCGTAGAACGGGTTGATCACTTCGTCGAACAGCCCCGCCGAGAAGTTGACCAGGTGCAAGAAGGTCCGCTTGCCCAGCCGCGAATGCGGGTCGGGCGCGTCCGAGCGCATCAGCAGGGCCGGGCTATTGATACCGCCGCCCGACAGCACGTAATGCCTGGCTTTTACGCTGATCTTGCGCCCGGTCGGCGCCACGCAGCGCTCGTCCATGGCCACGCATTCCAGGCTGCTGATGGTGTCGCCGCTGTATTTGAGCTGCTCGGCGCGGGCGAGGTACAGCAGTTCGCCGCCTTTCTCCAGGGTGGAGGGGATGGTCGTCACCAGCATCGATTGTTTGGCGTTCACCGGGCAACCCATGCCGCAATAACCCAGGTTGAAGCAGCCGCGCACATTGCGCGGGATCACATGCCAGCTGTAGCCAAGCTTTTCGCAGCCTTTGCGGATCACATCGTTGTTGGCATTCGGTGGAAGCGCCCAGGGTGCGATGCCCAGGCGTTGTTCCATTTTTTCGAACCAGGGCGCCATCTCGGCGCTGCTGTGGCCCTTCACCGCGTATTCGCTGGCCCAGTGGGCGAGGGTGGCGTCGGGTGTACGAAAGCTGGAGGTCCAGTTGATCAAGGTGGTGCCGCCCACCGCCCGACCTTGCAGGATGGTGATGGCGCCGTCCTTGCTCATGCGGCCGATGCCTTCCTGGTAGAGGCTGGCGTAGGCTTCGTCTTCGAGCAGCTTGAAGTCACTGCTGGTCTTGAGTGGGCCCTCTTCGATCAGCAACACCTTGTAGCCAGCGGCGCTGAGAATCTCGGCGGTGGTGCCACCACCGGCACCGCTGCCGATGATGGCCACATCGGCTTCCAGGGTCAGGTCGTTGTCGAGGGCGGCGCCATTGTGGGTTTTCCAGCCACGGGCCAGGCCATCGCGGAACAGATCGGGTACGGGCATCAGGGTCGTCTCTGGTTTTTATTGTGAGGGATGCGAATCAGATCTTCGGCGGGCCGGGATAACCGCAATGGGCCCAGGAGGCGGGCCGGAAATACCAGGCCATGATCACCAACTTGAGCAGCGAGCCCTGGCCCATGCGCAGCAGGTTCAGGTAGCTGTTTTCCCAGCGGTGCAGGAAGTTGCGGATCTGCTCGCTGCTGGCATTTTCCCAACTGCCCCAGATACCGGTCAGCGGGCCGCGGGTGATGCCCATGCCCAGCACGTCGAATAACTGCTGGGTGAGCTTGAACATCTCCGGCGACAAGTTTTGCAGGCTGTAGTCGAGTTTTTTCAGGGTGTCTTCAATGCCTGCGACCACTGTCTCGGCGCTGGCCGCACCCTCCAGCAGCACTGGGATCACTGCGCGCAAGAACGGCAAATCACTGGCGCGCAACATCGCGAAGCCGCTGGCCGGCGTACTGCTGGAGCAACCGCTGAGGCTGGCACCAAGCCCGGCCGTGGCGAGGAAAGCGCTGGCGCACAAGCCGATTTTCAAGACCCCGCGCCGAGACAGTGCGGGTGAATCGTTCAGGCTGGGGTTCATTGTTTTTATCGTCCTGAAGGGGGTGGTTATCAGCGGATAAACAACTTCTGGATCAATTTCTGAATCGATTTGCCGTAAGGGGGGTAGATCAACTTCGCCGCGTTCAGGCGCTGTTTAACCAGCACGCCCTTGGCCTTGCTGAATGTCAGGAAGCCTTCATGGCCGTGGTAATGGCCCATGCCCGACGGGCCGATGCCACCAAATGGCATGTCGTCCTGGGCTACGTGCAGCAAGGTGTCGTTCAGGCATACGCCGCCGGAATGGGTCTCATGGAGCACACGCTCCTGCTCGCTCTTGTTGTAGCCGAAGTAATACAGGGCCAGTGGGCGTGGGCGCTGGTTGATGTAGGCAAAGGCTTGGTCAAGGCCGCGATACGGCACGATGGGCAAGAGCGGGCCGAAAATCTCGTCCTGCATGACGGTCATGTCGTCGCTGACATTCAGCAGCAGGCTGTGGGCCATACGTCGAGCCTGGCCTTGCTCGTACAGTGGGACCAGGGTGGCGCCCTTGTCGGTGGCATCCTTGGCGTAGGCATTGAGCCGGGCCAGTTGCCGCTCGTTGATGATGGCGGTGTAGTCAGGGTTGTCGGCCAGGGTCGGATAAAACCCACGTACGGCCTTGGAATACGCCTCGACAAACCCTGCGACGCGGTCCTCCGGTACCAACACATAGTCTGGCGCCACACAGGTTTGCCCGGCATTCAGGGCTTTGCCGAAGGCGATGCGCTCGGCGGCGTCCTTGAGCGGTACATCGGCCGAGACGATGGCTGGTGACTTGCCGCCCAGTTCCAGGGTGACCGGCGTGAGGTTTTCGGCCGCCGCACGCATCACGTGTTTGCCAATGCTGGTGGCGCCGGTAAACAGCAGGTGATCGAAGCGCAATTTGGAAAACGCCATGCCCACTTCGGCTTCGCCCAGCACCACGCACACCAGGTCCTCGGGGAAGATCCTGGCCAGCAGCGCCTTGAGCAGTTCGCCGGTGGCCGGTGTGGACTCGCTGAGCTTGAGCATCACCCGGTTGCCGGCGGCCAAAGCCCCGACCAGCGGGCCGATAGCCAGATACAACGGGTAGTTCCACGGCACGATGACGCCGACGACGCCCAAGGGTTGATAAATGACTTTTGCCGAGGCGGGCTGGAAGGCAATGCCTACAGCGCGGCGGGAGGGTTTCATCCAGCCCTTGAGGTGTTTGCTGGCATAGTGAATGCCATGCAGGCTGGGCATCAATTCGGCGAACAGGGTTTCGTCTGCGCTGCGATGGCTGAAGTCCTGGCTGATCGCAGTGATCAGCGCCTGGCGTTCGTTGCTGAGCACATCGCGCAGGGCCTTGAGCCATTGTTGGCGTTGCGCAGCTGGTGGCATCGGGTTGGCGGCGTAGGCGCGACGCTGGGCTTCGAACAGCTTCTGGAGGTGGTCCAAGGCCTGGGCATCTTGCAGGTAGGCAACGTTGGCAGACATGGCGCAGTTCCCGATTGTTATAGGTCTGCCTGGATTTTTAGAGTCATTGCTCTAAATTGTCAAATAACATTGCAGTAACATCCAGATTTAACCTGGCCAGCATAGGCCGTAAGATGCCCCATCCCGTGTTTGGAAGCTGATCCCCCATGGCACCACGAGTAAAGACCAGCGAGCGCATTGTGCAAACCAGCCTGGAGCTTTTTAACCAGCAGGGCGAGCGCAGTGTCAGCACCAACCATATCGCCGCCCATATGGAGATTTCTCCGGGCAACCTGTACTACCACTTCCCCAACAAGCAGGCGATCATCGCCGTGCTGTTTCGCGAATATGAAGCCCTGGTGGACAGTTTCCTGCGCCCGCCCCAGGGGCGCACGATGGTGGTGGAGGACAAGCGCTTTTATCTGCAAGCCGTACTGGCGGGCATGTGGCGCTATCGTTTCCTGCACCGCGACCTCGAACATCTGCTGGAGAGCGATCCGGAACTGGCCACGGGCTATCGGCGGTTTTCCCAGCGTTGCCTGATCCAGGGCGGTGCCATTTACCAGGGGTTTGTCGATGCCGGCATTCTGAATATGGACCCGGTGCAAACCGAAGCCCTGACCCTGAATGCCTGGATCATCCTGACTTCCTGGGTGCGGTTCCTGTGCACCACCAACGAAAAGTCCACCCACCTGAGCGCCGAGGCGATCAAGCGCGGGGTGTACCAGGTGCTGGTGTTGGAGGCGGGGTTTGTCACGCCCCAGGCCAAAGAAGCGGTGGATGCGTTGTTCAAGGAATTTTACGTGCCCCTGAACCAGGCACTGGAAGAAGTGAAGTAAGACCTTTCCCCTTTGTATTCACAGGAGTCAGTCATGCCGCTTGCCCAACTGATCAGCCCCCAGCAATTGGCCGAGCGCCAGAAGTCGGCAGGGCTGGTGATCCTGGATTGCCGCTTTGCCCTGGAAGACCCGGATTACGGCCTGTGCAGCTACGCCGAAGGGCATATCGAGGGCGCGCAATACGCCGACCTGGAGCGCCATCTGAGTGGCCCGGTGACCAAGGGCTTGACCGGCCGCCATCCTTTGCCTGCGGCGGACACCTTCGCCAAACAGCTGCGAGCTTGGGGCATCAGCGCCGACACCGATGTGGTGCTGTATGACGACGGCCCCGGTGCCTATGCCGCCCGTGCCTGGTGGCTGCTGGCCTGGCTGGGTAAGCGTGATGGGGTGTTTATTCTCGATGGTGGCCTCAAGGCCTGGCACAGCGCCGGTTTCCCCTTGAGTCTGGATGCGCCGCTGACCGAGCCGGGCACCTTCACTGGTGCGCCGGATAATCGACTGGTGCTGGATGCCGAGCATTTGCAAAAACGTCTGGGTCAGCCCGGCCTGACCTTGATCGACGCCCGCGCCCAGGCGCGTTTTCGTGGCGAAGTAGAGCCCATCGATCCGATTGCCGGGCACATCCCTGGCGCGCAGTGCGCGGCATTCACTGAAAACCTGGGCAGTGATGGTCGTTTCTTGCCGGCCGAGCAACTCAAGCAACGCTATGCCGCGCAATTGCAGGGGCGCCCGCCGCAGGAGTTGGTGGCGTATTGCGGTTCGGGGGTGACGGCGTGCCATAACCTGTTTGCGCTGGCGTTGGCGGGGTATCCGTTGGGCAAGTTGTATGCGGGGTCGTGGAGTGAGTGGATTACGGATCCGGCGCGGGAAATTGCAACAGGCGACTGAGCAATTGGCCCTGTAAACCCTCCCACATTTTTAACTGCGTTGTGTCAGTAACCACTGTGGGATGCGGCGTTCCAAGTAATAGCCGGGACGTTTCAGTGAACCCTCCACAAAGCCCACATGC
Organism: Pseudomonas synxantha BG33R; assembly: GCF_000263715.2. Classification (NCBI taxonomy): domain Bacteria; kingdom Pseudomonadati; phylum Pseudomonadota; class Gammaproteobacteria; order Pseudomonadales; family Pseudomonadaceae; genus Pseudomonas; species Pseudomonas synxantha. Next base: position 5,922,063 of record NZ_CM001514.1, on the reverse strand, counting down.
CCACCCTTTGTCAGCAATTCAAACTCGGTGCACTCCGACAGCTCACTCGCTTCCGGCAGGCTATGAGCAAACACAAACGGATCATCGGCGGCCTGGATGATCAGTGTTGGTGTGCGGATATCGCCCAGGTAGTAGCGGCTGGAGGCGCGGCGATAGTAATCCTCAGCACTCAAGAAGCCATGCAACGGCGCAGTCACTCGCCCATCGAAGTCCCAGAACGTGCGCATCTTCTCCAGGGAGCCCAGTGCCTCCAGGGTTTTCAGACCTTCCTCACGTCCATCTTGCAAAAACTGGCGTTGCTTTACGCGAATGTACGCCAGCATCTCGCGCATGAAGTGCTTCTGGTAGATCCGCGAAAACCCCAGCCCGATGCGATCAGCGCATTGGTCCAGGCGGAACGGCACCGAGACCGCCGCCGCGCCTTGCAGCCCCGAAGTCACGCCGGTTTCGCCCAAGTGCTTGAGCAACACATTGCCGCCCAGGGAATACCCCACGGCATACAGCGGTGCCAGTGGCCGTTTGGCGCGCAGATGGGCAATCGCCGCGGCCAGGTCTTCGCTGGCCCCGGAGTGATAACTGCGCGCCAGAAGGTTGGGCTCGCCCGAGCAGCCGCGCCAGTTCAGCGCAACGCTGGCCCAACCTTGGCCGGCGAGGGCTTGTTGCAGGCCGGCCACATAGGGCGAATTGGACGAACCGGTCAGCCCATGCAGCACCAGTACCAACGGTGCGTGCAGGTCATGGGGACCATGCCAGTCGAGGTCGAGGAAGTCGCCGTCTTCAAGCCATAGACGTTCGCGTTGGCGTTCGATATGGGTCGCCGGGCGCCACAGCGGCCCCCACAGTGTTTGCAGGTGCGGGTTGCCGAGGCCGAAGGCGGGTTTGAACAAATCGGAAGAGGGGGTCATGAAACTCTCGGTAGCCAGTGAGCTCGCCGTGGCAAGCTCCCCTGCCACAGGTTAAGCGGCGTTTTCGACCAAGCGGTGCCACAACGCGTAATACACCCGCCCGGACTTTTGCTCCCGATGCAGGCGCCAACTGCCCGGCAGGCCGAGCGTTGACGGCGCGGTCTCGCTTTCAGTGTAGATCCAGGCATCCGGTGCCAGCCACTGGCGCTCTTCGAGCAAAGCACACACAGTCGGCAGCAGGTTCTGGTTGAACGGCGGGTCGAGGAACACCACGTCGTATTCAGTCACCGCCTGGGTTTCCAGGTAGCGCAGCGCGTCAGCCGTCTGTACCTGGCCGGTGGTGCAACGCAGCGTGCCCAGGTGTTCCTTGAGGCTGGACACCGCCACATTGCTGGCATCCAACGCCTGGCCCTGGGCTGCGCCACGGGACAGCGCCTCCAGGAACAGCGCGCCACTGCCGGCGAACGGGTCCAGCACCTTGGCCCCGCCGATGTATGGCGCCAGCCAGTTGAACAGGGTTTCACGCACGCGATCCGGCGTCGGGCGCAGGCCTACGACGTCGGGGAAGCTCAGCTTGCGGCTGCCCCATTCACCGCCAATGATGCGCAGTTGGCCCACACCGTTATGCACGTTGTGGACAGGTTTTTTCGGGCGAGATGAACTGGCCATTAATGCTCCGGAACCCCGAGCGGCTGCTCGGCAGGTTTATCAGTGGGGGGCGGTAGTGGCTTTTGCGCAATCGTCGGGCCGGCGGTCACGATGACCATCTTGTCGGCGCTCAAGTGTTTGTTCATTGCAGCCTTGACCTGCTCTACGGTCAGGGCCTGGGATTGTTTCATGAAATCTTCCAGATAGCTCAGCGGCAGGTTGTAAAAACCCATGGCGCCCAGCTGCCCGACGATATCGGCGTTGCTGGCGGTGGACAGCGGGAAGCTGCCGGCCAGTTCGCGCTTGGCGTCGTCCAGTTCTTTTTGCGTGGGGCCGTTCTTGAGGTAGTCAGCCAGTACATCCTCAACCAGGCGCAGGGTGCCGCCGCTCATTTCGGCGCGGGTCTGCAGGTTGATCATGAACGGGCCGCGCACCTGCATCGGCGAGAAACCGGAGTACACGCCGTAGGTCAGGCCGCGTTTCTCGCGCACTTCGCTCATCAAGCGGGTACCGAAGCCACCGCCGCCGAGGATCTGGTTGCCCAGGGACAGAGCTGCGTAGTCCGGATCGGCGCGGTCGATGCCCAATTGCGCAAACAGCAGGTGGGTTTGCTTGGAGGGAAACTCGATACGGCTCAGGCCGGCTTTTGGCTCGGTCGGTTGAGCGATCTTGGCCATGGCCGGGCCCTTGGGCAGTGAGGCCGACACTTTGGCCGTCATGGCCTCGGCCTCGGCGCGAGTCAGGTCGCCGACCACCGCAATCACAGCATTACCCGCCGCGTAGGCTTTGGCGTGGAATGCCTTCAACTGCGCCAGGGTGATCTTCGGCACACTCTCGGGGGTGCCTTCGCTCGGGTGCGCGTAAGGGTGATCGCCGTACAGGCGCTTGAACAGTTCGATGCTCGCCAGCTTGGCGGGGTTCTGCTTCTGATACTCGAAGCCGGCCAGGATCTGGTTCTTGATCCGCGCCAGGGAGTCTGCCGGGAACGTCGGTTGGCCAATAACCTGGTCGAACAGTGCCAGGGCTGCGGTGCGTTTATCGCTGTCGCTCAGGCTGCGCAGGGTGACCAGCGCCATGTCGCGGTAGGCACCATTGCCGAAGTCGGCGCCGAGGCCCTCAAAGCCACTGGCGATCTGGCTGACATCCTTGCCCGGCACGCCTTCGTTGAGCATGGCGTTGGTCATCAGCGCCAGGCCCGGTGTGTCGCCATCCTGGCTGCTGCCGGCGGCGAACAGGATGCGCATGTCGAACATCGGCAGTTCATGGGCTTCGACAAACAGTACCTTGGCGCCTTCGGCGGTGGTCCAGGTTTGCACATCGAGCTTGCGGTTGGTTGGCGCCTTGCCGTCCAGTTCCGCCAGCGACTGCAGGGTGCTGGCCGATTGGGCCTTTTCCAGAGCCTGGCTGGCGACCGACTCGCTCGGGCGCAGGAAATACACGGCACTGGCCGCAATCAGGGTGACTGCGATCAGGCTGGGCAGGATCAGGCGGCTGCTTTTACGATCACTCATGAGCGGTCTCCTCAGGCAAAACATGGGCGACGCTCAGACGTTCGCGGGTGAAATAGGTGCGCGCAGCTTTCTGGATATCTTCTGGCGTCACGCTTTGCAGGTCGGCCAGTTCGGTGTCCATCAGCTTCCAGGACAGGCCGACGGTTTCCAGGGAGCCGATGGCAGTGGCCTGGCTGGTGATGGAGTCGCGCTGGTACACCAGGCCGGCGATGACCTGAGCACGGATGCGCTCCAGTTCTTCAGCGGTCGGCGGCTTGGCTTTCAACTCATCAAGCAGGCGCCACAGGCCGGCTTCGGCTTGGGCGACGGTCTTTTGTTTCTGCTGGTTGGGCGTGGCCGAGAGCATGAACAACGTATCGCCACGGGTATAGGCGTCGTAGTTGGTGGACGCGGCGGATACCAGCTCCTCACCACGTTCCAGTTGCTCGGAGATACGTGCACTGTAGCCGCCGTCCAACAGGGCCGAGATCAGGCGCAAGGCTTGCACCGAGCGTTTGTCTTCGGCGGTGGCCAGGCCCGGTACGTTGAAGCCCAGGAACACGCTTGGCAGTTGGGTCTGCACCCGCAGGGTCAGCAGGCGCTCGCCGGGTTCGGCCAGCTCCAGTGGGATCTTCGCCGGTGGCACATCACGCTTGGGGATCGGGCCGAAGTACCGCTGGGCCAGGCTTTTCACCTCGTCCGGGGTCACATCGCCGACCACTACCAGGGTAGCGTTGTTGGGCACATACCAGGATTGGTACCAGTGGCGCAGCTCCTCGACCTTCATGCGCTCAAGGTCAGCCATCCAGCCAATGGTCGGCGTGTGGTAGCCGCTGGCCGGGAAGGCCATGGCCTTGAAGCGCTCATAGGCCTTGGACATCGGGTTGTCGTCGGTGCGCAGGCGGCGTTCTTCCTTGATTACCTCGATTTCGCGGCTGAACTCGTCGGCCGGCAGGCGCAGGCTGGCCATGCGGTCGGCTTCCAGCTCAAAGGCCACGCCCAGGCGGTCGCGGGCCAGCACCTGGTAATACGCGGTGTAGTCATCGCTGGTGAACGCGTTTTCTTCGGCGCCCAGGTCACGCAGGATCAGCGAGGCTTCGCCGGGGCCGACCTTGGCGCTGCCTTTGAACATCATGTGTTCAAGGGCGTGGGACAAACCGGTCTGGCCTGGGGTTTCGTAGCTTGAACCAACCTTGTACCAGACCTGGGAAACCACCACTGGCGCGCGATGGTCTTCGCGCACGACCACTTTAAGGCCGTTATCCAGAGTAAATTCATGGGTGGGTTGTGGGTCGGCAGCGAAGGCTGAAAGGGGCAGACAAACTGTGCTGAGCAGCAGGCCTGCGGCGCGGCGGGCTAGAGCATTCATTCGTTTTTTAACCTGTTGGGCTGCCCGCTTGGTCTTAGCGTCGGCGGGCGAGGAGGTGCTAGGATACTGATCCGATTTAGGGACGGCCACTGCGGTCGTCATCTAGTCCTGGGTTCAGTCGTAGGAAAGTTGGAGTAGTTGGCGTTTTTCCCCGACAATCTTCCACGTTTCGCCGATTTTATCGCTTCAGTCCCATATTGAAACGATTTGCCAAGGCACTTATTTACGCCTTACAAAATGTTGCGCATGAACAAGCGGGCGTTAAAGCAGTCTGTTCTGCATCGAATTTATTTACCGAGGCGCCCTGGCGCATCGCTACTTTGAGATAGCCGTCCTCCATGTTTGGTTCCAACGACGACAAGAAGAGCCCAGCTGCGGCTGGCGAGAAAAAAGGCCTGTTCGGATGGCTGCGCAAAAAGCCGCAGGAAACCGTCGTCGAACAGCCACAGGTTCAAGCCGAGCCTATTCCAGAGCCTATAGTAGAAGCCGAGCCGGTTGCCGAGACGCCGGCGCCGGTGGTGTTGCCCATCGCGGAGCCGGTATTGCAGCCGGTGGTCGAGGCAGAACCCGAGCCGGAGCCCGAGCCCGAGCACAAACCGTGGCTTGCGCTACCGGTAGCCGAAGAGCCGGTGGCACTGGTTGAAGATGTGCAGGCTGAACACGTGACGCCGCCCATTCCGGTGGCGCCACCGGTAGAGGTAGTGGTCCAGACGCCGCCAGCGGTCGAAATCCCGGTTGAAGTGCCTGCTGTCGTTGCCGCGCCTGCTGTGATCGAAGAGCCTGTCGCGCCTGCCGAAACCAGCAAGAGCGGCTTTTTCGCCCGCCTCAAGCAGGGCCTGAGCAAGACCAGCGCCAGCATCGGCGAAGGTATGGCCAGCCTGTTTCTGGGCAAGAAGGTCATTGACGATGAACTGCTGGAAGACATCGAAACCCGCCTGCTCACCGCTGATGTGGGGGTCGAAGCCACCGCCGTAATCATCCAGAGCCTGACCCAGAAGGTCGCGCGCAAGCAACTGACCGACGCCGATGCGTTGTACAAATCCTTGCAGGCCGAACTGGCTGCAATGCTCAAGCCCGTGGAAGCGCCGCTGGTGATCACCCCGAACAAGCCGTTCGTGATCCTGGTGGTCGGCGTCAACGGCGCGGGCAAAACCACCACCATCGGCAAGCTGGCCAAGAAGCTGCAGGGCGAGGGCAAGAAAGTCATGCTCGCCGCCGGTGACACCTTCCGTGCCGCCGCCGTCGAGCAGTTGCAGGTATGGGGCGAACGCAACAAGATCCCGGTGATCGCCCAGCACACCGGTGCCGATTCCGCTTCGGTGATCTTCGATGCCGTGCAAGCTGCCAAGGCGCGTAATATCGACGTGTTGATCGCCGATACCGCCGGGCGCCTGCACACCAAAGACAACCTGATGGAAGAGCTGAAGAAAGTCCGCCGTGTGATCAGCAAGCTCGACGCCGATGCGCCGCATGAAGTCTTGCTGGTGCTCGACGCCGGTACTGGTCAGAACGCCATCAGCCAGGCCAAACAATTCAACCAGACGGTGCAGCTGACCGGCCTGGCATTGACTAAGCTCGACGGCACGGCCAAAGGCGGAGTGATTTTCGCCCTGGCCAAACAGTTCGGGTTGCCGATTCGTTATATCGGTGTCGGTGAAGGTATCGACGACCTGCGCACCTTTGAAGCCGAACCCTTTGTACAGGCACTGTTTGCCGAGCGGGAGCGTTCATGATTCGATTTGAACAGGTCGGTAAACGCTATGCCAACGGGCATGTGGGCTTGCATGAGCTGAGCTTTCGAGTGCGTCGCGGCGAGTTCTTGTTTGTCACCGGTCACTCGGGCGCTGGCAAAAGCACGCTGTTGCGCCTGTTACTCGCCATGGAGCGCCCGACCACCGGCAAGTTGCTGCTGGCGGGCCAGGACCTGGCTACCATCAGCAATGCGCAAATTCCGTTTCTACGCCGCCAGATCGGCGTGGTGTTCCAGAATCACCAGCTGCTGTTCGATCGCACGGTGTTCAACAACATCGCGCTGCCGCTGCAGATTCTCGGGCTGTCCAAAGCCGAAATCGTCAAGCGCGTGGATTCGGCGCTGGAGCGCGTGGCCTTGTCGGACAAGACCGACCTTTACCCGGGGGACCTGTCCACCGGCCAGCAACAGCGCGTCGGTATTGCCCGCGCCATCGTCCACCGCCCGGCCTTGCTGCTGGCGGACGAACCCACCGGTAACCTCGACCCGCGCCTGGCGGCCGAGATCATGGGGGTGTTCGAAGACATCAATCGGCTGGGCACCAGCGTATTGATCGCCAGCCACGACCTGGCCCTGATCGCCCGTATGCGCCATCGCATGTTGACCTTGCAACGCGGCCGCTTGATCGGTGATGGGGAGGCTGGCGTATGAGTGCTACCCGTAGCCCCAAAGTATCCGAACGCGTGGCACCCAAGCCTGCCGATCCGCAACCGCCGAAGAAAAAGCGTGACGAAGACGATGGCCCGGACTTCGGCACCTTGCTGCACGCCTGGATCGAAAGCCATCGCGCCAGCCTGCTTGACAGCCTGCGGCGCCTGGGCAAACAGCCGATCGGCAGCTTTTTCACCTGCCTGGTCATGGCCGTAGCCTTGAGCCTGCCGATGGGCTTGTCGCTGCTGCTTAATAATGTGGAACGCCTCGGCGGTTCCTGGCAGCGGGCGGCGCAGATATCGCTGTACCTGAACCTGGACACCAGCAGCAAGGACGGCGAAGCGCTGCGCGACGACATCAAGAACATTCCGGGCGTGGCGGATGCCGAATACATCAGCCGCGATCAAGCCCTTGAAGAGTTCCAGCAGCAATCCGGCCTGGGCGAGGCGCTCAAGGAACTGCCGCAGAACCCGCTGCCGGGCGTGGTGCTGGTGACGCCGAATGAGGTCGACAAGCCGGCGCTGGAGGCCCTGCGACAAAAACTCGCAGAGATGCCCAAGGTGCAACAGGCCCAACTTGATCTAGTCTGGGTAGAGCGCCTGGCCGCGATCCTCAAGCTGGGTGACCGCTTTGTGTTCGGCCTGACGGTGTTATTAGTGTCTGCATTACTTTTGGTGATAGGTAATACCATTCGTCTTCATATTGAAAACCGTCGCACCGAGATAGAAGTGATTAAACTGGTCGGCGGCACGGACAGCTATGTACGCCGTCCTTTCCTGTACATGGGCGCGCTTTATGGCCTGGGTGCCGGGGTGTTGTCCTGGGGCGTGCTGGCGTTTGGCCTGAATTGGTTGAACGACGCGGTTGTCGGGCTGGCCGGTTTGTATGGCAGTGATTTTGCCCTGGCCGGGGTGCCGGTAGCCGATGGTCTGAGTCTCTTGCTTGGCGCGGTGTTGTTGGGGTATATCGGTGCCTGGATTGCGGTAGCACGGCATTTACGTGAACTGGCGCCGAAGTAGTTAATGCCAGATTAATGTGGTTTCGTTTGTATTGACCGTATCAGTGGTTTAGGGAACTTGTCCTACGGTTCCCAGGTCAATTTTCGCAGTGCTGAACTGCACGAGTTATGTGAGTCGGAGGTTTTTTCGTATGACCACTTCTTTGCAACCTGCTTATGCCTTGGTCCCGGGTGCGAACCTGGAGGCCTATGTGCACACGGTCAACAGCATTCCATTGCTGACACCCGAGCAGGAGCGTGAACTGGCCGAGAGTCTCTACTATGAGCAGGATTTGGGGGCGGCTCGGCAGATGGTGCTCGCCCACCTGCGTTTTGTCGTACATATCGCCCGTAGCTATAGCGGCTACGGCCTGGCCCAGGCTGACCTGATTCAGGAAGGCAACGTTGGCCTGATGAAGGCTGTAAAGCGCTTCAACCCTGAAATGGGTGTGCGCCTGGTGTCGTTTGCCGTGCACTGGATCAAGGCGGAAATCCACGAGTTCATCCTGCGCAACTGGCGCATCGTGAAAGTGGCGACCACCAAGGCCCAGCGCAAGCTGTTCTTCAATCTGCGCAGCCAGAAAAAACGCCTGGCGTGGCTGAACAACGAAGAAGTCCACCGCGTGGCCGAAAGCCTCGGTGTGGAGCCTCGTGAAGTGCGCGAGATGGAAAGCCGCCTGACCGGCCATGACATGGCCTTCGACCCAGCCGCCGAAGCGGATGACGACAGCGCCTTCCAATCGCCTGCCAACTACCTGGAAGACCACCGGTACGACCCGGCGCGTCAACTGGAAGATGCCGACTGGAGCGACAATTCCAACCACAACCTGCACGAAGCGCTGGAAGTGCTGGACGAACGCAGCCGTGACATTCTCTACCAGCGCTGGCTGGCGGAAGAGAAAGCCACGCTGCATGACCTGGCGCAGAAGTACAACGTGTCGGCTGAGCGGATTCGTCAGCTTGAGAAAAGCGCGATGAACAAGTTGAAGTTGTCGATTGCTGCGTAAAGCGCTGTGAACAAAAAATGCCCCGATCGAAAGACCGGGGCATTTTTGTTTGTGTTCGAAAGTTTCAAATCCGGCACAGTCCACTGTGGGAGCTGGCTTGCCTGCGATAGCGGTGTGTCAGTTTGCAGATGAGTTGGCTGACCTGCCCTCATCGCAGGCAAGCCAGCTCCCACAGGTCCCGTATTGTGTCAGTCGGACCAAGGTGCTTTTCGGGAGTTGTTCAGCTCCGCCAAGTAACCACTGCCACCTAATTGACTCATCTGCTGGCGAATCCAGGCCGCTCGTCTGGCCACATACGCGGTCGGATGACTGGCACTCCACACCCTTGGATTAGGCAACACCGCCGCCAGGTAACTGGCTTGTTGCCGTGAAAGCCCCTTGGCGCTCACGCCAAAGTGATGTCGCGCCGCCGCCTCTGCACCAAACACGCCTTCATCCCATTCCACGCTGTTGAGGTACACCTCAAGAATCCGCTCCTTGGGCCACAGCACCTCGATCAACCCGGTAAACCATGCCTCCAGGCCCTTGCGCAAATAGCTGCGGCCGGCCCACAGGAACAGGTTTTTCGACACTTGCTGGCTCAGCGTACTGGCGCCGCGAATCGAACCGCCGCGCTCGTTGTGCAGGATCGCGGCCTGGATCGCGCCAAAATCAAAGCCCCAATGTTGCGGGAAGCGCTGGTCTTCACCGGCCATCACCGCCACTTTGAGGTCATCGCTGATTTCATCCCACGGCACCCAGTTGCGTTGCAGGTCAATGGGTTCGCCGTCGATCCAGGACTCGACCTTGCGCTCCACCATCAGCGCGGTGAACGGGGGCGGCACCACACGAAACAGCAGAACCAACAACACACTGCCGATGGCAAACCATTTCACGACGTTGAGAAAGCGTTTGAAGAGGACACGCAGCATAGAGATGGCTTGGCCGAACCCGTTGAGCGGGCCATTATACAGACCCTGCCCGATGAGTCTGACTGGAGTTCCCCATGCTGCGTAGCTTTCTGATGCTGGCTGCCTTTTTCGGTTTTACCGGTGTCGCCCTGGGGGCGTTCGCCGCCCACGGCCTGAAAAACCGCCTGAGCGCCGACTACCTGGCGATCTTCCATACCGGCGTGACCTACCAACTGGTGCACGCCCTGGCGTTGTTCGGCGTGGCGTTGCTGGCGGCGCATATTCCCGGTCGATTGGTCAGTTGGGCGGGTATCTCGTTTACCGTCGGTATCCTGCTGTTCTCGGGCAGCCTGTATGTGTTGACGATGACTGGCATCAGCAAACTCGGGATCATCACGCCGTTTGGCGGGCTGGCGTTCCTGCTTGGCTGGTTCTTCCTTGGCCTGGCAGCGTGGCGCTTGCAGCTTTGACCGCTTGACGCTTGGAGCTGACCGGCAGGTCCCAATCGCGCTAGAATGCTGGCCCCTAAAAACGATGGCGGCCCGTGGCATGCGCATTCAGTTGAACGGCGAACCCTTTGAACTGCCCGACGGTGAAACCGTCGCGGCCCTGCTGACCCGCCTGGACCTGACCGGGCGTCGCGTCGCAGTGGAGCTCAACCTGGATATCGTTCCGCGTAGCCAGCACGCCGAGATCTCGCTGAAGGAAAACGACCAGGTCGAAGTGGTCCACGCCATCGGTGGCGGCTAGTCCGCCACGGCGGTAACGCATTCTGCAGAACCTCATCCAAACAGAGGATTTCCCATGAGCATCGTTCGTAACGACAAGCCTTTCGTCCTGGCCGGTCGTACCTACCAGTCCCGCTTGCTGGTCGGCACCGGCAAATACCGCGACATGGAAGAGACCCGCCAGGCCATCGAAGCCTCGGGTGCCGAAATCGTGACGTTCGCCGTGCGCCGCACCAACCTGGGCCAGATCGAAGGCGAACCGAACCTGCTCGAAGTGCTGTCCCCAGACCGCTACACCTTCCTGCCGAACACCGCCGGTTGCTACGACGCCATCGAAGCCGTGCGCACCTGCCGCCTGGCCCGTGAGTTGCTGGACGGCCACAACCTGGTGAAGCTGGAAGTGCTGGCCGACCAGAAAACCCTGTTCCCCAACGTGATCGAAACCCTCAAGGCCGCCGAGACCCTGGTCAAGGAAGGCTTCGACGTGATGGTCTACACCAGCGATGACCCGATCATCGCCCGGCAGCTGGCAGAAATCGGCTGTATCGCCGTGATGCCACTGGCTGGCCTGATCGGTTCCGGCCTGGGCATCTGCAACCCGTACAACCTGCAGATCATCCTCGAAGAAGCCAAAATCCCGGTGCTGGTGGACGCGGGTGTGGGCACGGCCTCCGACGCGACCATCGCCATGGAGCTGGGTTGCGACGCGGTGCTGATGAACTCGGCCATCGCCCATGCCCAGCAGCCGGTCATGATGGCCCAAGCCATGAACCACGCCATCGTCGCGGGCCGCCTGGCCTACCTCGCCGGGCGGATGCCGAAAAAACTCTATGCCAGCGCCTCTTCGCCGCTGGATGGTCTGATCAAGTAAGAGCCATTGATGACTGAATCAAACGAAACGCCGAACACCGTGGAAGCGGGCGACGAGTCCAAGCACCGCCGCATCAAGAGTTTTGTGATGCGCGCCGGCCGTATGACCGAAGGCCAGCAAAAGGGCCTGGAGCAAGGCACGCCGCTGTACGTGTTGCCGCTGGCCGACGCGCCGGTGGATTACGACCAGGTGTTCGGTCGTTCGGCCCCGCGGTCCCTGGAAATCGGATTCGGTATGGGTCACTCCCTGCTGGAGATGGCCGCTGCCGCGCCGGAGCAGGATTTCATCGGTGTGGAAGTCCACCGTCCAGGTGTCGGCGCATTGCTCAATGGCGTGCTGACCCAGGGCCTGACCAACCTGCGAGTCTACGACTGCGACGCGATTGAAGTGCTCAACCGCTGCATCGCCGACAACAGCCTCGACCGCCTGATGCTGTTCTTCCCGGACCCATGGCACAAAGCCCGTCACCACAAGCGCCGTATCGTCCAGGCCTCCTTCGCGGAGCTGGTACGCAGCAAGCTCAAGGTGGGCGGCATCCTGCACATGGCCACCGACTGGGAACCGTACGCGGAATACATGCTGGAAGTGATGAACGTTGCCCCTGGCTACCGCAACCTGGCGGAAGACGGCAAATGCGTGCCACGCCCGGCCGAGCGGCCGATCACCAAGTTCGAACGCCGTGGTGAGCGGTTGGGGCATGGGGTGTGGGACTTGAAGTTCGAGAAGTTGGCTTAAACAGTCATCAGCTTGAAATGCAATCAAATGTGGGAGCTGGCTTGCCTGCGATACAGACACCTCGGTATATCAGTGATACAGAGGTGATGCTATCGCAGGCAAGCCAGCTCCCACATTTGTTTTGTAGTGCCTGCTGGATCAGCGGCGGTCTGCCACTACCCCAATCAACACCAGCACCACGATCAACACCGGCGCCAGGCTGTAGTTGTTGAACTGGCTCAGCCCCCGCACAATCCACGGCGTAGCGTAGATCAACGCCGCACCGCTGCCGATCAGGCACAGCAGGGCCATCAAGGGTACGCGCAAGGCGCCGGCAATGTTGCCCAGGCGTGCTTCGACCCAGCCCTTGATATCTGCGCCGAACAGCACCAGCAGACAACCCACCAGGGCCAGGGAGATTTCCGACAGGTTGCTACGGCTCCAGCGGGATACGGTGGCGAGCAGGTCGAGTACCAGATCCATTCGATTTCCTTAAGAGCGATCAGCTCAAAAACGTCTGCAACAGGTCATTGAGAAAGAGTTGCCCGCGGTCGGTTGCCGCCAGGCGTGACGGTTCGACCTGCATTAATCCACTTTGTTCTGCCTCGCGGCGGCCTTCATCGAGGCTGGCCAGATCAAGGCCGGTGCGTTCGGCGTAGAGCTTGGCATCGACCCCTTCGGTGAGGCGCAGAGCGTTCATCAGAAACTCGAACGGCAGTTCGTCGTTGGTCAGCTCTTTCGCTCCGGCCTGGAAGCTTTTGGCCGGGTTGAGGTAGTCCTTGGGTGCGCGGGTTTTCCAGGTGCGGACGATGCGCCCGTCCGGGTGGCTGAGCTTGCCGTGGGCGCCGGCGCCGATGCCGATAAAGTCGCCAAAGCTCCAGTAATTCAGGTTATGCCGTGCCGGCCGCCCCGGTTGGGCATAGGCCGACACCTCGTATTGCGCGTAACCGTGTTCGGCGAGCAGCGCCTGGCCGGCTTCCTGGATATCCCACAGCGTATCGTCTTCGGGCAGCGCGGGCGGCTGGTTCCAGAAGACGGTGTTGGGTTCCAGGGTCAGTTGATACCAGGACAGGTGGGTTGGCTTCAACGCAATGGCCTGGCGCAGGTCGCTCAGGGCATCGTCGAGGGATTGATTGGGCAGGCCGTGCATCAAGTCCAGATTGAAGTTATCGAACCCGGCCTGGCGCGCCATGCCAGCGGCGCGCACGGCTTCATCGCCATTATGGATGCGGCCCAGGGCTTCAAGCTTCTCTTGCTGGAAGCTCTGGATGCCGATGGACAGGCGATTGATCCCCAGTTTGCGGTACGCCACGAACTTCTCTTGCTCGAAGGTTCCGGGGTTGGCTTCCAGGGTGATCTCGATATCTGCGGCGAACCGAATACGGGCTTCAACGCCTTTGAGCAAGCGGCCCAAGGCGGCGGCGCTGAACAGGCTGGGCGTGCCGCCACCGAAGAAAATCGAGCTCAGTTCCCGGCCATAAACGGCGTGCAGGTCTTGATCCAGATCCGCCAGCAATGCATCTACATACTCTTCTTCCGGCAGCACCTTGCTGGCGGTGTGGGAGTTGAAGTCGCAATACGGGCATTTGCGCACGCACCACGGGATGTGGATGTATAGCGCCAGGGGCGGCAGATGGGGCAGGGCCGCCCGTGGTGTTTGCGCGCCACCGTGGATCAGCGGCTGCGCAGAGGTGTTCTGGGTCATTTCAAGCCCAGGCGCTGGCGCAGCAAGGCCATGGCGCGGGCGCGGTGGCTGATCTGGTTCTTGTCGGCCGGGCTCAGTTCGGCGCTGGAGACATTGCGCTCCGGCACCCAGAATAGCGGGTCATAACCGAAGCCATGCTCACCGCTGGCGGCGTGCAGGATGCGCCCGTGCCACAAGCCTTCGCACAGGATCGGTAGCGGGTCATCGGCATGTCGCACCAGGGCCAGCACGCAGACGAACTGTGCACCACGTTCGGCGTCGGGCACGTCCTTGAGCGCGTCGAGCAGCTTGGCGTTATTGGCTGCATCGCCCTTGCCGTCAGCGTAACGGGCCGAATAAATGCCGGGCGCGCCGCCGAGAAAGTCCACCGCCAGGCCCGAGTCATCCGCCAGGGCCGGCAGGCCGGAGATGCGTGCTGCGTTGCGGGCCTTGAGGATCGCGTTCTCAACGAACGACAAGCCGGTTTCTTCCGGTTCGACCTGGCTGAACTCGCCAATCGAACGCAGTTGCACGGATTCGCCGAGCATGGCCTGCAGTTCTTTGAGTTTGCCGGCGTTATGGCTGGCCAGTACGAGTTGGGTAAGGTTCATCATTCGGCCGGAAACAGTTCTTGGTTGAATTGGAAACCATGGGCTTTGCCGCCGGTTTCAACGTTGATGGTAAACGTCTTGTATTCGCGCTGGGTCACCGAGTAGGGCGCGAGGTAGCTGATGCCGCCTTTCTCTTCGATTTGCTTGAACGTCAGGATTTCGCTTTTGCCGCCCAGGTCTTTGATGGTACCCGTCACTTGCGCCGCGACCGGGGCCACGCCCTTGATCACGGTCACATTGATCAAGCCCTTCTCCTTGCTGCGCACCACGCCAACATTCTGCGCGGTCTCCGGTGGCAGGAAGCTGGAGGTGAAGGTGTTGTAGTGAACGGTGATATCGCCGAAGTCTTTTTTGCGATTAGCGTCGATAGTGTCGGCGGCCATGGCGCTGGCGCCCAGGCATGCGGTCAATAGAAAAATAGCCAAACGACTCATGAACGTCCCTCTTGAAGATGATTAGACGGCAACTTTGTGGTCGGTCAGGCCAGGACTGCTGACCCGGTAAATACCGATTTCGCCCAGTAGATTGGGCCATAGCTTACTCGCCCAGCCGTGGCGGTGCTGTTGATCGACGGCAAGGCGGTTGATGACCTTGGCTTCACGCTCGCCACACAGGGCTTCGAAGTCTTCGAAGGTGCAGAAGTGGATGTTCGGCGTGTTGTACCACGTGTACGGCAGGAAATCCGAGACCGGCATACGGCCCTTGGTGGCCAGGTACCAGCGGCAGCGCCAGTGGCCGAAGTTGGGGAAGGTGATGATGCATTGGCGCCCGACCCGCAGCATTTCGTCGAGGATGCGGTCCGGGTAGTGCACGGCTTGCAGGGCCTGGGTCATCACCACGATGTCGAAGCTGTTGCTGGCGAAGTTGCCCAGGCCCTTGTCCAGGTCCTGCTCGATTACGTTGATGCCCTTGGCCACGCATTGGGCGATGTTGTCCGGGTCGTTTTCCAGGCCGTAGCCGGTGACTTGCTTGTTGTCGCGCAGCCAGCTCAGCAGTTCGCCATCGCCGCAGCCCAGGTCGAGCACGCGGCTGCCGGCGGGGATCCAGTCTTGGATGATTTCCAGGTCGGCTCTCATGGCGTTCTCACAGTGCGATTCGATTCATGTAGTTGCTAAAGGCCTGCAGGTAACGCGGGATCGGAATCAGGAAGGCGTCGTGGCCTTGCGGTGCATCGATCTCCAGGTAGCAGACGTCCTTCTTGGCAGCCATAAGGGCATCCACCAGCTCACGGGAGCGGGCCGGCGAGAAGCGCCAGTCGGTAGTGAATGACATCACGCAGAACTTGGCCGTGGCGTGCTCGAAGGTTTTCGCCAGGTCGTCGTCGTGGTTGGCCGCCGGGTCGAAGTAGTCCAGGGCCTTGGTCATCAACAGGTAGGTGTTGGCATCAAAACGTCCGGAAAACTCTTCGCCCTGATAGCGCAGGTAGCTTTCCACCTGGAACTCGACGCTGTGGAAGTCGTAGTTGAGCTTCTCGCTCTTGAGGCCACGGCCGAATTTTTCGCCCATGGAGTCATCGGACAGGTAGGTGATATGCCCCACCATCCGCGCCAGCATCAGGCCGCGCTTGGGGATCACGCCGGCTTCCTGGAACGAACCGCCGTGGAACTCGGGGTCGGTGAGGATGGCCTGGCGCGCCACTTCGTTGAAGGCGATGTTCTGCGCCGACAGCTTGGGCGCCGAGGCGATGGCCAGGCAATGGCGCACACGGTCCGGGTAGCTGATGGTCCATTGCAGCGCCTGCATACCGCCCAGGCTGCCACCAATTACCGCGGCCCACTGGTGGATGCCCAGCAGGTCGGCCAGGCGTGCCTGGCTGTGTACCCAGTCTTCTACGGTCAACACCGGGAAGTCCGCGCCGAATGGCTTGCCGGTGTCCGGGTTGAGGCTGCTGGGGCCGGTGGAGCCATTGCAGCCGCCGAGGTTGTTCAGGCTGACCACGAAGAACTTGTTGGTGTCGATGGGCTTGCCGGGGCCGATGCAACTGTCCCACCAGCCGGGTTTGCGCTCGTCAACGCTGTGGAAACCGGCGGCGTGATGGTGGCCGGACAGGGCGTGGCAGATCAGAACGGCGTTGCTCGCCGTGGCGTTCAGTTGGCCGTAGGTTTCGTAGATCAGGTCGTAGGCAGGCAACGAACGGCCGCAGGCCAGGGCCAGCGGTTCGCTGAAGTGCGCCACTTGAGGCACGACCAGTCCAACAGAATCGGGGGGAAAGGCAGCTGGCATCGACCCTGCTCTCGTTTAAATGAGGCGTAAGTCTAAAGAGCGGGGACCCTAGCGGCAAGCAATGGTCTGTACCAGTACGCAGATACAAAATGTGGAAAGGGTTTATGTGGGAGCCGGGCTTGCCCGCGATGCAGGCACCGCGGTTTTCAGACACACCGAGGTGATGCTATCGCAGGCAAGCCAGCTCCCACACAAGCCAGCTCCCATAGGGGCTACGGCATTCAGATCAGGCCGAACAGCTCTTTGGGCATGTAGGCAAAGTACGCCAGGCGTGGAATCACCCAGCTCTGCAGCAACTGAATCACGATAAACGCAAAGATCGGCGAGATATCCAGACCACCCAGGTTCGGGATCAGGCGACGGAAGGGTGCCAGCACCGGTTCGGTGATCTGAGCCACCAGTTCGGCACCCGGGCTACGGCTGCCGGGTGCGACCCACGAGAGAATCACGCTGATGATCATCGACCAGAAAATGATCTTCAGGAACAGCGAGAAAATACCGATCAGGCCCCACGGCAACAGCAGCACGGTGAACGCCTGGTAGCCGTTGAGCATCAGGATCACCACGAACAGCAGGATCTGCAGCAGCAACGCCAGCACCAGCGACGACATGTCCAGGCCGAACAGGCTCGGGATCACCCGGCGCAGTGGCTTGAGCAGCGGTTGGGTAGCCTTGACCACGAACTGGCACAACGGGTTGTAGAAGTTCGCCCGCACCAGTTGCAGGATAAAGCGCATCAGCACGATCAGCAGGTACAGGCTGCCCAAGGTCTGAATGATGAAAATGGCAGCGTCATTGATTCCGAGCATGTTTGATTACCTTGGTAAGGGACGACTATTTGCCCAGTTGCTCAGCCATCTCGGCCGAACGATGTGCCGCGGCACCCAGTGCTTTTTCCACCAGGGCCTCAAAGCCCCCGGCCTGGAACGATTCAATGGCGGCTTGCGTGGTGCCGCCCGGCGACGTTACCCGCCGGCGCAGTTCGGCGGCATCGACATCGCTGCCGACAGCCATTTTCGCGGCGCCCAGGGCCGTTTGCTCAGCCAGTTGTTCGGCAACCTCGTGGGGCAGGCCCAACTTGACGCCAGCGGCGGTCATGGCCTCGATCAACAGGAAGAAGTAGGCCGGGCCGCTGCCGGAAACGGCGGTGACCGCATCCAGTTGCTGCTCCTGCTCCAGCCATACGGCAAGGCCCACCGCAGACAGCAACTCCTGAGCCTGGTCACGCTGCTGCGCGCTGACTTCAGCGGTGGCGTACAAACCGCTTACGCCCTGGCGCAGCAACGCTGGGGTATTGGGCATGCAACGTACGATCGGCTGGTCACCGAGCCAGGTTTTCATGCTGGCACAGGTGATGCCGGCGGCAATGGACACCACCAATTGATGCGGCTGCAGGCTTGGACGCAGGCTCTCGCACACGGCCTTCATGGCTTGTGGTTTGACCGCCAGCACGATCACGTCGACGCCGTGGATGGCTTCGGCGTTGTCGGCAAAGGTCTTGATGCCGTGTTCGGCGCTGACGCGCTCGCGGGTTTCGTCACCCGGGTCGCTGGCGCGGATCTGTTCGGCGTCCAGGCCCTTGGCCCGCAGGCCACCGATCAGGCTGGCCGCCATGTTACCGGCGCCGATAAAGGCAATACGCGTGTTGCTCATGACAGGTCCTTATTTTCGAGGGAAGTCAGCCGTTTTGCGGCTGGCTGTAGTCGCGGGCGCCAAACAGGGCGGTACCGATCCGCACCCAGGTGGCGCCTTGGGCGATGGCCGACTCAAGGTCATGGCTCATGCCCATGGAAAGTGTGTCCAGCGCCAGGTTCAAGCTGGCTTGCAGGTCGCGCACGCTGGCAAACGCCGCATCCTGTGCGGCCCGATCTTCAGTCGGCTCGGGGATCGCCATCAGGCCGCGCAGCTTCAAGCGCGGCAGGGCGCTGATCGCGTTGGCCAGGGCCGGCAGGTCGGCCGGCGTACAGCCGGATTTGCTGGCCTCGCCACTGACATTGACCTGGATGCAGATATTCAGCGGCGGCAGGTCGGCCGGGCGTTGTTCGGACAGGCGTTGTGCGATTTTCAGGCGGTCCACGGAATGCACCCAAGCGAAGTTCTCGGCGATCGCGCGAGTCTTGTTCGATTGAATGGGGCCGATGAAGTGCCAACTCAAGGGCAGGTCGGTTAAATCCGCCTGTTTGCCCAGGGCTTCTTGCAGGTAGTTCTCGCCAAAATCGCGCATCCCGGCGGCATAGGCGTCGCGCACGGCTTGTGCGGGTTTGGTCTTGCTCACGGCCAGCAGGTGGATGCTGCTTGCGTCACGTTGCACGGCGTCGGCTGCGGCGCGGATGCGCTGGCTAACCAGGCCAATGTTGTCTGCTATCGTCGACATTCAAGATGCGCCCGTGGATATGGAGTCCGCGGCATTCTACTGGAAATGGAAAGCCCTATGGATATCACGCAATTGCTGACGGCCAGCGTAAGCCGTGGCGCCTGTGACCTGCATTTGTCGGCCGGCCTGGCGCCGATGCTGCGAGTCGATGGCGAGGTCTGGCCGATGGATGAGCCGGTGCTGAACGCAGCGCAACTGGTCGATCTGGTGAGCCCTTTGTTGAATAAACACCAACAAAAGGATTTCGAAACATCTCTTGAAACGGATTTTGCCTTCGAATTGCCGGGAGTCGCACGCTTTCGGGCGAACGTGTTCCGCCAGAATCGCGGTATAGGCGCGGTGTTTCGCGCCATCCCGACCGAGGTCCAGAGCCTGGAAGACCTTGGGTTGGGCGAGGTCTTCCAGCGTATGGCTCAGTTCCCCCGTGGCCTGGTGCTGGTCACCGGGCCTACGGGTTCGGGCAAGTCCACGACGCTGGCGGCGATGATCGATTATCTGAACCGGCACCGGCGCCAGCACATCCTCACGCTTGAAGACCCCATCGAATTTATCCACAGGCCGAAACTGGCCCTGATCACCCAACGCCAGGTGCACCGCGACACCCACAGCTTCTGCGTGGCGCTGCGCTCGGCCCTGAGGGAAGACCCTGATGTGATCCTGGTAGGCGAATTGCGCGACCTGGAAACCATCCGCCTGGCCTTGACGGCAGCTGAGACCGGGCATCTGGTGTTTGGCACCCTGCACACTTCATCGGCTGCAAAGACTGTAGACAGGCTGGTGGACGTCTTCCCGGCCGGGGAAAAGGCCATGGTCCGCTCGATGTTGTCGGAATCGTTGCAGGCGGTGGTGTCTCAGGTACTGGTGAAGAAGGTCGGCGGCGGCCGTGTGGCCGCCCATGAAATCATGCTGGGCACGCCGGCGATTCGCAATCTGATCCGTGAGGACAAGGTGGCGCAGATGGTTTCGGCAATTCAGACCGGTGGCGCGTTGGGGATGAAGACGCTGGATATGAGTTTGAAGGCGTTGGTCGGCGCGGGGCTGGTCAGCCGGGAAGAGGCGCGGGAGAAGGCGAGGGTGCCTGCAGATATCTAAAACGCACAGATACTCAATGTGGGAGCTGGCTTGCCTGCGATAGCGGGCTGTCAGGCGCTCTCTCTGCCAACTGACACACCGTCATCGCAGGCAAGCCAGCTCCCACATTTGATTGCATTTCAAATGGGGAGCTTCAGTGGCGCCTGGCTTAGCGCTGCACGATCCGCAGGTTGCTGTTCTGCTCTTTAGGCAGCACACGCTTGGCAATCACGTAGTTCTTGTCCCAGAACGGCTTTTTCAGCGTGTCGATGCTCACCGACTTGCCACGACGCGGCGCGTGGATAAAACGGTCGTTGCCCAGGTAGATGGCAACGTGGTTGACCTGGCGGCTCTTGAGCTTGAAGAACAACAAGTCTCCGGGCTTCAGGTCTTTGCGATCAACCTTCAAGCCGTGGCCGGCAGCCATGGCGTTGGAGGTGCGTGGCAAATCCACCGCTTTTACATCGTTGAATGCATATTTAACCAGCCCGCTGCAGTCGAACCCTTTACTTGGGCTGCTGCCGCCCCAACGATAAGGAGTACCCAGCACGTTGACGGCACGGCTGAGGACGTTGCTGCTTTGCTTGGTGTTGACAGCCATCAGGCCGGGTGTTGCTTTACCGTGTGCCTTGCTCAGTTGAGTCGGGCGGTTGACGGTCAGCTTTACCGATTTGGCCTTGGTGGTTGTGCTGTGGACTTTAGGGGTGAAACCATTGACGTTCGGAAGTCGTTGCTCACGATTGGTGGCGTGGGCGGCCAGTGGCATTAATAGGCAGATGGTCAGCCATGTCTTGAAAAATGGTCGCATTAGGCGTGGCTCTTATGGGTTTGCGCGCAACTTTATAACAGCTTTTTGTGTCGTTCTCAGGCCGTTTGTCGACTGAACCTTGGGGTCAAATCCAGGAAAAACGCGACGAATTGCCGCAATTGTCCTACACAAGTCAGGTGGCATAAGGCTTTGAGGGCAGGAAGATACCATTTGCCGTACGTCGGGCGCTCGTAAAAAAGTCACAAAGAAAATGAAAAAATTTATCTATCGAAGCAAAAGAGGTACTCCATGAACACCTATCAACAGGTTGGTCAGCAGCAAGATACCCATAGCAAGGTGATCGGTTACCTGCTGTGGATTTTCGGTTTTACCGGGGCGCATCGCTTTTATTACGGCAAACCCGTGACCGGCACGATCTGGTTTTTTACCTTCGGCCTGCTGGGCATTGGTTGGTTGATCGACGTATTCCTCATCCCGGCCATGGACCGTGAAGCCGACCTGCGTTTTACCGCCGGGCCTATCGAATACAACGTCGCGTGGATCCTGTTGGCGTTCCTGGGCCTGTTCGGTGTGCACCGTATGTACCAGGGCAAATGGATCACCGGCCTGATCTACCTGCTGACCGGCGGTTTGTTCCTGATTGGGGTGCTGTATGACTTCTGGACGTTGAATACGCAGATCTCGATCCGCAATGCCGAGCGCAACAGCGGCCGCTGAATAACCTGTAGGAGCGAGCTTGCTCGCGAAGAACGTCAACGATGACGCAGTGCTGACAGGCTGCCCTCGTCGCCTATGCGTTTTTCGCGAGCAAGCTCGCTCCTACAGTTTTGCCAGCATCAGGCCTGGTAGCTGATCCGCCCATCCATCAAGGTGTAGCGCACCGTCGCCGGCAGGCTGTGGCCAATGAACGGGCAGTTTTCACCCTTGGACAACCAACGCTCCCCTGCCACCGTCGAGCTGCCCAGGTCAAACAGCACCAGGTCCGCTGGCGAACCGACTTCAAGCTTGCCCGCCGGCAAGCGCAGGGCGTCGGCCGGGCCGGCGCTCAGGCGGGCCAATAGCGTCGGCAGGTCGAGCAAGCCGTCTTCCACCAACGTCATCGCCAGCGGCAACAACAACTCCACGCTACTGATACCCGGCTCGGTTGCGCCAAATGGCGCCAACTTGGCGTCACGCTCGTGAGGCTGGTGATGGCTGGAAATCGCCGACACCACCCCCGACTTCACTGCCGCGCGCAAACCGTCACGGTCGGCCTTGGTACGCAGGGGAGGCTGCACGTGATACAGGCTGGAAAAGTCGATCAGCGCCTCATCCGTCAGGATCAATTGGTACAACGCCACATCCGCCGTCACTGGCAAGCCACGGGCCTGGGCCTGGGCGATCAGGGCAACGCCGCGGGCGCTGGTCAGCTGGCTGAAGTGTGCGCGTACGCCGCTTTGCTCCACCAGCAACAGGTCACGGGCCAGGGCCACGGTTTCGGCGGTTTCCGGGATGCCCGGCAGGCCGAGGAAGCTGGCGACTGCCCCTTCATGGGCCAGGCCGCCTTCGGCCAGGTCGCGGTCCTGGGAGTGGAAGATCACCGTCAGGTCGAAGGTGGCCGCGTATTCCAGGGCACGGCACAGCGTGCGGGTGCTGCGAAAACTTTCCAAGCCGTTGCTGAAGGCCACGCAACCGGCATCGCGCAGTGCGATCAGTTCGGCCAGTTGTTCGCCATCCAGGCCTTTGCTCAGGGCGCCGACGGGAAACACCTTGCAATTGCCGGCTTCACGGGCGCGGTCCAGGATCAGCTCGGTCACCGCCGAAGTGTCCAGCACCGGCTTGGTGTTCGGCGGGCAGCACAGGCTGGTCACGCCACCGGCCGCAGCGGCCTGGGTTTCGCTGTTGATGTTGCCTTTGCGGCTGTAGCCCGGTTCGCGCAGGGCGACATTCAGGTCCACCAGCCCGGGCGCGGCTACAAGGCCCTTGGCGTCGATGCTTTCGATGGCGTTGAAGCCGGCAGGTGCGGCGCCAATGGCGATGATCTTGCCGGCGTCCAGATAAAGATCGGTAACTTGGTCCAGGCCACTGGCTGGATCGATGACTCGGGCGCCGAGAATGCTGAGCTTCACTGGGCCTGCTCCTGCTCGAATTGACGTTGCGCGGTCTGCCCGCTCATGGCCATGGACAGCACGGCCATGCGTACCGCGATGCCGTAGGTCACTTGGTTCAAGATCACCGACTGCGGGCCATCGGCCACCGCCGACTCAATCTCCACCCCGCGGTTGATCGGCCCCGGGTGCATCACGATGGCATCCGGCTTGGCCCCGGCCAAACGGGCGGTGGTCAGGCCGAACAGGCGGTAGAACTCGCCTTCGCTGGGCAGCAAGCCACCGGCCATGCGCTCGCGTTGCAGACGCAGCATGATCACCACGTCCACATCCTTGAGGCCCTCGGCCATGTCGGTGTAGACCTTCACGCCATACTGTTCGATGCCGATGGGCAGCAGGGTTTTCGGCGCGATCACGCGGATATCCGGGCAGCCCAGGGCTTTGAGGGCCAGCATGTTCGAGCGTGCTACACGGGAGTGCAGGATGTCGCCGACGATGGCCACCGAGAGGTTTTCAAAGCCGCCCTTGTGCCGACGGATGGTGAGCATGTCGAGCATACCCTGGGTCGGGTGGGCGTGGCGGCCGTCGCCGCCGTTGATGACCGCGACCTGCGGGCACACATGCTCGGCGATGAAGTGCGCGGCGCCGGAGTCGCCGTGGCGGACCACGAACATGTCGGCGGCCATGGCTTCGAGGTTGCGCAGGGTGTCGAGCAGGGTCTCGCCCTTGCTCGCCGACGAGGTGGACACGTTCAGCGTGATCACGTCGGCCGACAGCCGTTGGGCTGCCAGTTCAAAGGTGGTGCGGGTACGGGTGGAGTTCTCGAAGAACACATTGCAGATGGTCTTGCCGCGCAACAGCGGCACCTTCTTCACCGCCCGGCCGCCGACTTCAAGGAACGAATCGGCGGTATCGAGGATTTCGGTGAGCAGTTCGCGGGGCAAACCGTCGAGGGACAAGAAATGTTGCAACTGGCCCTGAGCATTGAGCTGCAGCGGGCGCTTGGCATCTAGAGGCGTCATCGCGGGGACTCTGTACAAGGCGATTTAAAGGGCAAGGTCTTGCAGTTCGAGTTCGAGCGGCGTGGGACCGGACAATTTTACCCGCTGCCGGGCTTGCAAAGACAGTGTTGCGCCCACGACATCCGGGCTGATCGGCAATTCGCCAGCATCCAGGTCCAGCAGGCACACCAACGTAATGCTGGCCGGGCGCCCGTAATCGAACAGTTCGTTCATGGCGGCGCGTATGGTACGGCCGCTCATCAATACGTCATCGATCAGAATCAGGTGCTGGCCCTCAACCTCAAATGGCAGGGCCGAAGGTTGCACCTGTGGGTGCAGGCCGTTCTGGCTGAAGTCGTCGCGGTAGAAGGACACGTCCAGTGTACCCAGGGGCGAATCGCTGCCCAGTTCTTCCAGTAACGCCTGGGCTACCCAGACACCGCCGGTGCGGATGCCGATAAAGCGCGGTTCGCTGATGCCGCGGTGTTCCAGGTGCGCCTTGAGGCGTAATGCCATCTGGCTGATCAGTTCGGCGGGATTGGGCAGGCTCATGGGGGCTCCTTTTTAAGTGTGTAGGGGCAAGCTTGCTCGCGAAAAACTCATGGGTACCGCGTTCATCCAGCCTTCACGCGGTATCGTTAACGTTCTTCGCGGGCAAGCCCGCTCCCACAGGATCGCGGCGGGTCAGGATTCAAATAAAGCGGTGTTTTCATCCAGCCAACCCTGCAACAGCAAGGCGGCGGCGATGGCGTCCACGGGGTTGTCGCGGTAACTGCCCTTCTGCCCGCCGCGGTCACGGCGCTCACCCTTGGCTTCAAAGGTGGTCAGGCGCTCATCGTGGGTATAGAAGGGCAGGTTGTAGCGGCCATTGAGGCGGCGCGCGAATTTTTCGGCGCGCAGGCACATGTCGCTGGGGGTGCCATCCATGTTCAGGGGCAGGCCGACCACCACAGCGTCGGGCTTCCACTCTTTGATAAGGGCTTCAACCTGGTTCCAGTCCGGTATGCCGTTCTGGGCCTTCAAGGTGCACAGCTCCCGGGCCTGTCCGGTAATAACCTGGCCGACCGCTACGCCGATCTGTTTGGTGCCGTAGTCAAAACCCAGGATCAGACGCAAGGCCATCAGGCGTGCCCCGCCTGGCTGGTCAACAGGCTGAGGTTGACCCGCAGCTTGGCAGCGGCAGCATCAAGGCGCAGTTCGCTGGCGGTGTTGAACAGGATGTCGGCGTCGAACGGGCAGGTCAGCCAGGCATTGCTCGCCAGCTCGGCCTCCAGTTGCCCGGCTTCCCAACCGGCGTAGCCCAGGGTAATCAGGCTTTGCTCAGGGCCGACGCCATCGGCGATCGCGAACAGCACGTCCTGAGACGTGGACAGTGACACGCCCTCAAGATCCACCGTGGCCTGGTATTGTGGCCCGGTGGGGTGCAACACAAAGCCGCGATCGGTCTGCACCGGCCCGCCGATATAGATCGGCACATCCTGGCAGCGGGTTGGTGGGTCGAGTTCCGGGCGCAATTGCTCAAGGATATCGGCCAGGCTCAGCTCCTGTGGACGGTTGACCACCAGCCCCATGGCACCATTGGCCGTGTGCTCGACGATGTAGGTCAAGGTCTGCGCAAAGTTCGGGTCGGCCATATGGGGCATGGCGATCAGGAATTGGTGCTTGAGGTAGGTCGGGCTGACGTTTTTCATGTCCGCTAGTGTGGCGTTGGAGGGGCGAACTGACAAGTGTAGGAGCGGTGTCAGTTGCTGGACAGCCGGTCGCCCTTGGCAAACTTCCAGGTGCGGATGATTTCCAGGCGGTCCACGTCAT
Organism: Pseudomonas synxantha BG33R; assembly: GCF_000263715.2. Lineage (NCBI taxonomy): Bacteria > Pseudomonadati > Pseudomonadota > Gammaproteobacteria > Pseudomonadales > Pseudomonadaceae > Pseudomonas > Pseudomonas synxantha. Next base: position 5,896,411 of record NZ_CM001514.1, on the reverse strand, counting down.
TCAAGTCGCCGCTGAACGGCGCAAAAGGCGCGGCCAGGCGCACGATGCGCTGGGCGGCCTGGTCCAGCAGCGGTTGGCCGGAGGACTCCAGCACCTGCACTTCATAGAGCGAACCGTCACGGTTGATCGATACCAGCAAGCGCAAGTTGCCATAAATCTGCTGACGCCGGGCTTCGTCCGGGTAATTGAGGTTGCCGATGCGCTCGACCTTCTTGCGCCACTCGTCTTTATACCAGGCACCTTTGTCGCGCATGGTCGACGCGGCGTTCAGGCGGTAGATGCGCGGGCGCTTGGCATACAGCTGTTGTTCGTGAGCCAGTTCGGCTTCCAGGCTGGAAATTTCGTCGGACAGCGTCGAACTGTCGAAGGTTGGCGCGGGCTTCACCGGCTCGGGCTTGGGTTCAGTCCTGGTTTTTTCGCGCTGGGTCGGGGCCTTTTGCGGCTTGGGCGCAACGGTGGTCACGGCGGCCTTGGGCGTTGCCTGCTTGACCTCGGGCTTGGGCACCGGCGGCGGGGTGACCTTATTGACCTTGTTGTCCTGGAAGGGCGCTACTTCAGTGATCTTGGGCACGGCTTTCTTGTCGAGCGTACCGCTGCCCTGCTGGTTGTCCTGGGCAAGAAAGTCGGCCTTTTCGGGCTTCTTCTCACTTTTGAACGTAGCGAGGGTGATTTCCAGGGTCTTGGTGATCTGCTTGGGCTCGACCATGGTGAAGCCCACGCCCAGCAACAAGGCGAGGTGAATCAATGCGGCGAGAAACAGGGTAAATCCGAGCCGATCAGCCGGGCGCACGCCTTGATGGGTGAGTTCTGGGGGCAGTTCGGACGGGAGTGTCATGACAAGAAAACCAACATCGCGCGTTTCACAGGTGGCGCATGATAACGCAATGTTGGTGTGTGTCCGGCTGTTCTATGTCACTTGGCTTGTAGCTTGCGCTCAATGGCGGCCATCAGCATTTCGCCGATGTTCGTGCCAAATGCATTGTCGATCTCGCGAATACAGGTTGGACTGGTGACGTTGATTTCCGTGAGGTTCTCACCAATTACGTCGAGTCCGACAAACAGCAGACCTTTTTCCCGCAGGGTCGGGCCAACTTGAGCGGCGATCCAGCGGTCCTTGTCCGACAACGGCCGTGCTTCACCACGACCACCGGCCGCCAGGTTGCCACGGGTCTCGCCCGCTGCCGGGATGCGCGCCAGGCAGTAGTCCACCGGCTCGCCGTCGATCATCAGGATGCGCTTGTCGCCGTCCTTGATCGCCGGCAGGTAAGCCTGGCCCATGATCTGCTGGGTGCCCAGCGCAGTCAGGGTTTCGAGGATCACCGACAGGTTCGGGTCACCAGCGCGGTGGCGGAAGATCGAAGTGCCGCCCATGCCGTCCAGCGGTTTGAGGATCACATCGCCATGCTTGGCAGCGAATTCACGCAGTACATCGGCGCGGCGGCTGACCACGGTCGGCGGCGTGCACTGCGGGAACAGGGTGGCGAACAGCTTTTCATTGCAGTCGCGCAGGCTCTGCGGCTTGTTGACGATCAACACGCCGGCGCGTTCGGCCTGCTCCAGCAGGTAGGTGGAGTACACAAACTCCATGTCGAACGGCGGATCCTTGCGCATCAGGATCACATCGAGGTCGCTCAGGGGGCTGTCGATTTCATCCGAAAGCTCGAACCATTTCTCGGGGTTGGCGAATACCTGCAACGGACGCATCCGCGCCCGCGCCTCGCCGTCGCCCTGGTACAGGTCGCGCTGTTCCATATAGAACAACGTCCAGCCGCGGGCCTGGGCGGCCAGGAGCATGGCCAGCGAGCTGTCCTTTTTATAGGAAATGCTGGCGATAGGGTCCATGACAATGCCGACGCGAACGCTCATGGGGGATTTCCTCTAGCAAATTAGGGCGCATAAAAGTGGCGTCAGAGTGGCGCTGTGGTTGTTGTGGGTCAAGGAAAAACCACCGGGTGGGTGCCTCGATAGATTGCGCCCGGAGACTGTGCTAAAAAGACTGCCACGGCGTAGCAGCCCTTGAATTCCAAGGCTTGCGGCGCTCATCCTGTGCAACATCAGGCAGTACACACCGAAAACCGATTCGCTGTGGCGATGGTAGAGCAGATATGGAACAGCATTCCAACGCCTTGAGAGTGATGGTGATCGACGATTCGAAAACGATCCGCCGCACCGCCGAGACACTGTTGAAGAACATGGGGTGCGAGGTCATCACCGCCATCGACGGTTTCGATGCCCTGGCGCGGATTGTGGATCATCACCCGCACATTATCTTTGTCGACATCATGATGCCGCGCCTGGATGGCTACCAGACCTGCGCCCTGGTGAAGAACAACCCGGCGTTCAAGGCGATCCCGGTGATCATGTTGTCCTCCAGGGATGGCCTGTTCGACAAGGCCAAGGGGCGCATCGTGGGTGTCGATCAATTTTTGACCAAGCCTTTCAGCAAGGAAGAACTGCTGGGTGCGATCAAGGCCTATGTGCCTGCCTTCGCCGCAGTAGAACAAGCACACTGACGCCACCTCACAAGGGCCGGCGCCGACCAATGTAGTGGGGAAAACCATGGCACGTGTTCTGATCGTCGACGACTCGCCGACTGAAATGTACAAACTGACCGGCATGCTGGAAAAGCACGGCCATCAAGTCCTGAAAGCCGAAAACGGCGCGGACGGCGTAGCGCTGGCCCGTCAGGAAAAGCCCGACGCCGTGTTGATGGACATCGTGATGCCGGGCCTCAACGGCTTCCAGGCCACGCGCCAGTTGTCCAAGGAGCCGGAAACCAACGGTATTCCGATCATCATCATCACCACCAAGGATCAGGAAACCGACAAGATCTGGGGTGCACGCCAGGGCGCCAAGGATTACCTGACCAAGCCGGTGGACGAAGACACACTGATCGCCACCCTGAACAAGGTACTGGCCGGCTAAAGGCTCGCGATCATGACCGAGTCGCAAACCGCCTTCGAGCTGCTGCTGGACATCGACCGCCGTTGCCGCCTGCTGGCCGCCGACCTGCCGTCCCAGGAAACCCGCCTGCAGCGCTGGAGCGGTATCGGCTTTCGCCTGGGGCCACACTGGTACGTGGCGCCCATGGGCGAGGTCGCCGAGGTGTTGCATGAACCGCGTTGCACCTTGATGCCGGGGGTCAAGCCTTGGGTCAAGGGCGTGGCCAACCTGCGCGGGCGCTTGCTGCCGGTGCTGGACCTGGGCGGTTTCCTCGGCCTTGAGTTGTCCAAGGCGCGCAAGCAAAGGCGGGTGTTGGTCGTGGAGTTCAATGACGTGTTTGTCGGGCTGCTGGTAGACGAAGTGGTCGGTATGCAGCACTTCCCATTGGATGCCTGGATAGCCAGCACCGCGTCCGGCGCGCCGTTTATCCAGGGCCAGTTCGACGGCGACCCGCAGTGGCAAGTCTTCAGCCCCTTCGCTTTGGCCCAGGCCCCTGGCTTCATGGATGTCGCCGCATGAGCACCGTTACCACGCCCAAACCCCAGGCCGCTTCGCGCAGCCGTTCGCAGATCATCGTGCTGTTTATCGCCTTGATCGTGTTCATCATGTTGCTGTTCGCCAACTTTGCGTACCTCAACACCCAGTCCACCTACGACAAGCAGTACATCGGCCACGCCGGTGAGCTGCGCGTGCTGTCCCAGCGCATTGCCAAGAACGCCACCGAAGCCGCCGCCGGCAAGGCCGCCGCGTTCAAGCTGCTGGGCGAGGCGCGCAACGATTTTGCCCAGCGTTGGGGCTACCTGAAAAAGGGCGATCCGCAAACCGGCTTGCCCGCTGCACCCAGCGCGGTGCGCGCCGAAATGCGTGCCGTGCAGACCGACTGGGAAGCGCTGCTGAAAAACACCGATGCGATCCTCGCCAGCGAACAGACCGTTCTGTCCCTGCACCAGGTGGCTGCGACCCTGGCCGAAACCGTGCCGCAACTGCAGATGGAGTCGGAAAAGGTCGTCGATATCCTGCTGCAACGCGGCGCCCCGGCCAGCCAGGTGGCGTTGGCCCAGCGCCAGTCGCTGCTGGCCGAACGGATCCTGGGGGCGGTCAACACCGTGCTTGCGGGCGATGAAACCGCCGTGCAGGCCGCCGATGCCTTCGGTCGCGACGCCAACCGTTTTGGCGTAGTGCTCAACGGTATGCTCAACGGCAACCCCGGGCTGCGTATCACCCAGGTCGAAGACCCTGACGCCCGTACGCGGTTGGCGGAGATTGCCGAGCTGTTCGAGTTTGTCTCAGGCTCCGTGGATGAGATCCTCGAAACCTCGCCGCAGTTGTTCCAGGTGCGGGCCTCGGCGAGCCATATCTTCAACCTGTCGCAAACCCTGCTCGATGAAGCCTCGCACCTGGCCACCGGTTTTGAAAACCTCGCCGGCGGGCGCAGTTTCGACACCATCGGCGGCTATCTGCTGGGCCTGTTGGCGCTGGCCTCGATCATCCTGATCGGCCTGGTGATGGTGCGCGAAACCAACCGCCAACTGCGTGAAACCGCCGAGAAGAACGAGCGTAATCAGAACGCGATCATGCGCCTGCTGGATGAAATCGAAGACCTGGCCGACGGCGACCTCACCGTCACCGCCTCGGTCACCGAAGACTTCACCGGCACCATCGCCGATTCGATCAACTATTCCGTGGATCAATTGCGTGACCTGGTCGCCACCATCAACCTGACGGCCGGGCAAGTCGCCGGCGCGGTGCAGGACACTCAGGCCACCGCCATGCACCTGGCCCAGGCGTCGGAACATCAAGCGCAGCAGATTGCCGAAGCGTCTACCGCGATCAACCAGATGGCGCAGTCCATCGACCAGGTATCGGCCAACGCCGCCGAGTCCTCAGCGGTGGCAGAGCGCTCGGTTGAGATCGCCAACAAAGGCAACGAGGTGGTGCACAACACCATCCATGGCATGGACAACATTCGCGAACAGATCCAGGACACCGCCAAGCGCATCAAGCGCCTGGGCGAGTCGTCCCAGGAAATTGGCGACATCGTCAGCCTGATCGACGACATTGCCGACCAGACCAATATCCTCGCCCTCAACGCCGCGATCCAGGCCAGCATGGCAGGCGATGCCGGGCGCGGTTTTGCGGTGGTGGCCGATGAGGTGCAACGCCTGGCCGAGCGCTCGTCGGCGGCCACCCGGCAGATCGAAACTCTGGTGCGGGCGATCCAGGCCGACACCAACGAAGCAGTGATCTCCATGGAGCAGACCACCACCGAGGTGGTGCGCGGCGCACGCCTGGCCCAGGATGCCGGGGTCGCGCTGGAAGAGATCGAAGGCGTGTCGAAAACCCTGGCGGCGCTGATCCAGAGCATTTCCAATGCGGCGCAGCAGCAGACGTCTTCGGCTGGGCAGATTTCCCTGACCATGAATGTGATCCAGCAGATCACCACGCAGACGTCGTCGGGGTCGACCGCGACCGCCGAGAGCATTGGTAACCTGGCGAAGATGGCCAGTCAGTTGCGCAGGTCGGTGTCGGGTTTCACTTTGCCGCCACCCAAGCAGGTGGACGATTGAAATACGACCTGAAGAACGCCACAGTCCAATTGTGGGAGCTGGCTTGCCTGCGATAGCGGTCTGTCAAATACAGATGTATTGCTGACCCACCGCTATCGCAGGCAAGCCAGCTCCCACATTGGATCTCCATTGTTTGTGAGATACCAGCAACCCACGAATTCAAAGCGGAGCAGTTATGGTTGATCGGCACGACTACGTGGCCCTCGAATGGGTCAAGGGCGACATTGCCGAAACCCTGAAACAGGCCCGTTCGGCGCTGGACGCTTACGTTGAAACCGGCGACGGCGACACCCTCGACAATTGCCTGGCCGGGATCCACCAGGTGCATGGTGCGCTGCAAATGGTCGAGTTCTACGGCGCGGCGCTGTTGGCCGAAGAGATCGAGGAACTGGCCCTGGCGCTCCAGACCGATCGCGTCAGCCAGCGCGAAGAAAGCATCCGCCTGCTGCAACAAGCCCTCGGCCAGTTGCCGCTGTACCTGGACCGCGTACACAGCGCCCGCCGCGACCTGCCGCTGGTGGTACTGCCGCTGCTCAACGACCTGCGCACTGCGCGGGGTGAAAGCCTGTTGTCTGAAACCAGCCTGTTCAGCCCGCAACTGCTGTCGATCGCGCCGCTGCCTGATGAAACACTGGCCCAACGTGCAACGCCGCAGTTGCATGAGCAGTTGCGCCAATGGCACCCCCTGCTGCAACAAGCCCTCGCCGGGTTGCTGCGTGAAGACCATGGCCCGAGCAACCTGGAAGACATGGCACGGGTGTTCGCACGCCTTGAGGCGTTGTGCCAGGGCGCGCCGTTGTTACCGCTGTGGCAGGTGGCCTCGGCACTGGTCGAGGGCATGTTGACCGGCGTGGTCGCCAACAGCCCGGCGCTGCGCAGCCTGCTCAAGGCCAGCGGCAAGCAACTCAAGCGCCTGCTGGCCCAGGGCATTGGCGGCATCAATCAGCCTGCGCCGGATGAACTGCTCAAAAGCCTGTTGTTTTACGTGGCCAAAGTCACCCGACCGACGCCGCGCATGCAAAGCCTTAAAGAGCGCTACGGCCTGGATGAAGCTTTGCCCGACAGCGCCGTGGTCGACGCCGAGCGTGCGCGAATGGCCGGGCCGGACCGCAATGCCATGGGGTCGGTGCTCGGTGCCTTGTGTGAGGAGCTGGTGCGGGTCAAGGAGCGCCTCGATCTGTTCGTACGCAGCGACCGTCAGCACATCGACGAACTCGACGCGCTGCTGGCGCCCCTGCGGCAGATCGCCGACACCCTCGCCGTACTGGGTTTTGGCCAGCCGCGCAAAGTGATCATCGACCAGTTGGCTGTCGTGCTGAGCCTGGCCCAGGGGCAACGCGAACCCAATGACGCGGTGCTGATGGACGTGGCAGGCGCGTTGCTCTACGTCGAAGCCACGCTGGCGGGCATGATCGGCACGGTGGAGCCGCAAAGCCGCGAAGAAAGCCGGCTGCCCACCACCGACCTGACCCAGATCCATCAGTTGGTGATTGCTGAATCCTGCCAGTGCCTCAAACAAGCCAAGGAACTGGTGATCGACTGCATCGAAGCCCATTGGGACCGCCAGCGCCTGGAGTCCTTGCCGCAATTGCTGAGCCAGGTGCGTGGCGCGCTGGCGATGATCCCGTTGCCGCGTGCGGCGAGCCTGATGCGCGGCTGCACCGATTATGTCGACGAGCAGTTGATGATCAGCGACGTCGCGCCTTCGCCGGTGCAACTGGAGCAGTTCGCCGATGTGATCAGCAGCCTGGAGTATTACCTGGAACGCATGCTCCAGGACCCTGACGCCGCTGGCGAGCGTGTTCTGGAGCGGGCCACCCAAAGCCTGGCGGCGCTGGGTTATCTGCCGGCCGAAAAACCCTGGCGCCAGGCATTGGTCGCGCCCGATGGCGCACTGTCGACCGAACAGGCACCGAGCCAATCCCAATTTGACGCACTGGCAAGCCCCACGTCAGGCCTTAATCCTCCGGCTCTGCAACGCCCCGGCAGCCTGTTGCCACCGCCGGCGGGTGAAGAGCCGATTGACGATGAGCTGCGCGAAGTCTTCCTCGAAGAAACCGACGAAGTCCTCGACGTGCTGCACCGCAACCTGCCCAACAGTACGGACAAAACCGCCCAGGGCGAAATGCGCCGTGCCTTCCATACGTTGAAGGGCAGCGGTCGCATGGTCCGTGCCCTGGTGCTGGCCGAACTGGCCTGGGCCGTGGAAAACCTGCTCAACCGTGTGTTGGAACGCAGCGTCGCCCTTGGCGCCGAGGTGCAGCAGGTGCTGGATGAGGCCGTGGCCGTGCTGCCGGAATTGATCGCCGATTTTGCCATCGACGACCAACGCCAGCGCGACGAAGTCGACGCCCTGGCCGCCCGCGCCCATGCCTTGGCCAGTGGCGCGGCAACAACCGCTGGCGAGCCCCATGACCCGATGCTGATGGAGATCTTCCGCAACGAAGCCCAGAGCCATCTGGACAGCCTCAACCACTTCCTGCACCACGCCGCCGAACAGGTGCCGTTGCAGGTCAGTGATGAACTGCAACGCGCCCTGCATACGCTCAAGGGCAGTGCCTACATGGCCGGGGTGTTGCCCATCGCCGAACTGGCGCGCCCCCTCGACCACCTGACCCGCGAATACAAGGCCCATCGCTTACCCCTGGACCTGGACGAAGTGGAGTTGCTGCTGGAGGCCCAAGGGCTGTTCCAGGGTGGACTGCGCGACCTGGACAGCGATCCCCTGGCACCCATCCAGGGCGCGGCGGATCTGATCAGACGCACCCAAAGCCTGTTGGACCAGCAGCTTGCCGCGTTGCTCGAAGCCCCTGGCAGCGGCCTGCCGATCAAGCGCGATCGGCATCTGATCACCAACTTCCTGGCCCAGGGCATGGACATTCTGCTCGACGCCGACAACCTGTTGCGCCGCTGGCAGCAACATCCCGGCGAACGCCAGGAACTGACCGCCTTGCTGGATGAGCTGACCACCTTGGGGGAGGGCGCACACATCGCTGACCTGCACGCCATCGACGCGTTGTGCGAGGCCTTGCTCGACCTGTATGGCGCTGTGGAAGAAAGCAGCCTGGCGGTCAGCGAGCGGTTTTTCCATGAGGCGGAACAGGCTCATGAGGCGCTGATCAACATGCTCGACCAACTGGCTGCCGGCCAGGAAATCAGCCCGGCGCCTGCGCGGGTACAAGCCTTGCACGCGTTGCTGGATGACGCGCTGGACCCGTCCGCCACCGGCCTGATCAAAAGCGACGGCAGCCGCGCCCTGAGCATTTCGGAACTGGGCGCTGCCACTGCGCAGTTGGATCAGCAAACAGCCATGGATGATGAGATTGTCGACATCTTTCTTGAGGAGGCCGTCGATATCCTCGACAGTGCCGGGCAGTCCCTCAAGCGCTGGTTGCTGGAGCCCGAAAGCGCCGCGCCGTTGTCCTCACTGCAACGGGACCTGCACACCCTCAAGGGCGGTGCGCGCATGGCCGAAATCGACCCGGTGGGCGACTTGGCCCATGAGCTGGAGTGCCTGTACGAGGGCCTGGTGGACCGCCGCTACAGTTACACCCCCGAGCTGTCCCAGGTGCTGATGGCCAGCCACGAACGGTTGGCCTTGCAACTGGAAGAACTGCAACAGCAGCAGCCTTTGAGCGACGCTGCCGAGCTGATCGCCAAACTGCGTGAGCTGCGCCAGAACAGCGCGCCGGCGACTCCGGCTGCGGCGGCGCCGGCCTCGGGTGCAGACCCTGAATTGCTGGATATCTTCCTCGAAGAGGCCGCCGATATTCTCGACAGTTCAGGCAGCGCGTTGCTGCGCTGGCAGGCCGAGCCGGGCAACCGCCAGGAAGTCGAAACCCTGCTGCGTGACCTGCACACCCTCAAGGGCGGGGCGCGCATGGTGGAGATCGGGCCGATTGGCGATTTGGCCCATGAGCTGGAGTTTCTCTACGAGGGGCTATCCGCCGGGTTGCTGGCGCCGACCCCAGAGCTGTTTGCGCTGCTGCAAGGTTGCCATGATCGTTTGGCGCAGATGGTCGACGCCGTAGCGGATGGGCTGCCGGTGGGGGCGGTGGACAAACTTATCGAGCGCATCAAAAGCCTGGTGCACCCCAGTGTAGAGCCGGTGGTGCCCGTGGCGTTGCCTGCGGGCAAGGCTGAAGCCGTGGTCGACCCCGCTGCCGACATGGTGAAAATCTCCGCCGAACTGCTCGACGACCTGGTTAACCTCGCCGGTGAAACCTCGATTTTCCGTGGCCGTATTGAGCAGCAAGTCAACGATGCGCGCATTGCATTGAATGAAGTGCAAACCACCATCGAGCGGATGCGCGATCAATTGCGCCGGCTCGACAGCGAAACCCAGGGGCGCCTGCTCAGTCGTCAGCAGGCCGAGGCCGAACGCCTGGGCTACGAAGAGTTTGACCCACTGGAAATGGATCGCCATTCGCAGTTGCAGCAGCTGTCCCGCGCGCTGTCCGAATCGGCCTCCGACCTGCTCGACCTCAAGGACACCCTGGAGCAGCGCCATCAGGATGCCCACGATTTGCTCCAGCAACAGGCGCGCATCAACACCGAATTGCAGGAGGGCCTGATGCGCACGCGCATGGTGCCTTTCGAGCGGATGCTGCCACGCCTCAAGCGCATCGTGCGCCAAGTGGCGCAAGAGCTGGGCAAGGACGTGGAGTTCATCGTCGGCAATGCCGAAGGCGAGATGGACCGCAACGTGCTCGAACGCATGGCGGCGCCACTGGAACATATGCTGCGCAATGCCGTCGACCACGGCCTGGAATCGCGCGAGGTGCGGTTGCAGGCGGGCAAGCCGGAAAAGGGGCGCATTACCCTGGACCTGACCCACGAAGGCGGCGACATCGTCTTTGACATGCGTGACGACGGCGCCGGCGTGCCCCTTGAAGCGGTGCGACGCAAGGCGATCAAGCGCGGCCTGCTCGGCCCGGATCAAACCATCAGCGACCGCGACGTGCTGCAGTTCATCCTGCAGCCGGGCTTTTCCACGGCAGAAAAAATCACCCAGATCTCCGGGCGCGGCGTGGGTATGGACGTGGTACACGAAGAAGTGCGCCAACTCGGCGGTTCGATGGTGATCGATTCGACGCCGGGGGCGGGCGTGCATTTTCGCATTCGCTTGCCGTTTACGGTGTCGGTCAATCGGGCGCTGATGGTGCAATGCGCAGACGACCAATACGCGATTCCCCTCAACACCATCGAAGGTTTGGTGCGCGTGCTGCCCCATGAGCTGGCGGGGCACTACCAGCAAGACCCGCCGCACTATGAATATGCCGGCCAGCGCTACGAGTTGTTCTACCTGGGCGACCTGCTGCACACCGTCAGCCGCCCGAAACTGCTGGGCCAGTATCAGCCGGTGCCGGTGCTGCTGGTGCACTGCAATGAACGGCGCGTGGCGGTGCATGTGGACGCCATGGCCGGAACTCGGGAGATCGTGGTCAAGGGGCTGGGCCCGCAGTTTGCCGGGGTGCAGGGCTTGTCCGGGGCGACCATTCTCGGCGATGGCCGCGTGGTGTTGATCATCGACCTGTTGGCGCATATCCGCGCCCGCCAACCGGCCTTGCCGGCCCAGGCAGTGGATGTGCCACTGGTCCTCAACGACCCGCTGAAAAAACGCCCGCTGCTGGTGCTGGTGGTGGACGACTCGGTCACTGTGCGTAAAGTCACCAGCCGCCTGCTGGAGCGCAACGGCATGAACGTGCTCACCGCCAAGGACGGCATCGACGCCCTCGCCGTACTTGAAGAACACACCCCGGACCTGATGCTGCTCGACATCGAAATGCCGCGCATGGACGGCTTTGAAGTGGCCATCCAGATCCGCAACGACCCGCGCCTGATGCGCCTGCCGATCATCATGATCACCTCGCGCACCGGCCAGAAACACCGCGACCGCGCCATGGCCATTGGCGTCAACGACTACCTCGGCAAGCCGTACCAAGAGTCGGTGCTGCTGGAAAGCATCGCCTACTGGAGCAAGTCCCATGCTTGACCACCGCGCCAGCCAACTCACCGGCCTGCTGCTGCCCCTGGCCGACCGCCACCTGGTGCTGCCCAACGTGGCCATCGCCGAGCTGATCGACTTCCAGCGCGGCGAACCGGCCAGCGATGCACCGCCGTGGTACCTGCGGCAAGTGACCTGGCGTGATCGGCAAATCCCCTTGATCAGCTTTGAAGCCGTGTGCGGTGAAGCCAGCGTGACCGGCGAACGTTCGCGGATCGTAGTGTTGAATGCCTTGGGTGGCAGGCCCACGTTGAAATTCATTGCACTGGTGATCCAGGGCATTCCCCGCTCGTACAAACTCGACAGCGAGTTGAGCTATGTGGACGTGCCGCTGTGCCCGCTGGAACTGGCGGCGGTGCAGGTGGGCGAGCAGGTGGCGAAGGTGCCGGATTTGATGGGGTTGGAGGCGCTGCTGGTTGAGTCCGGCCTGGCCTGAACATAAGCCTTGTGAAATTCCAATGTGGGAGCTGGCTTGCCTGCGATAGCGGTGGGTCAGCAATACATCTGTATTTGACAGACCGCTATCGCAGGCAAGCCAGCTCCCACACTGAATTGTGCTTGGCCCAAGATCTCAATCAATCCGCGCAAACCGCTCAATTACCGGTTGCTCCCGATGCTCGGCCTGCCATAAGTCGTAGGCACTTTGCATCGACAACCATAATTGGGCTTTACTCACGCCAGCCCGTTCCAACCGAACGGCAAGGTCCGGGCTGACCGGGGCGTGGCCATGCAAGATCCTTGAAAAAGTCTCGCGGGCGAAGCCAAGACGTCGCGCCATCTCGGTAATGGTGATGCCCAAGGCTGGGATAACGTCCTCAAGTAAAATTTCACCTGGGTGAGGTGGGTTGTGCATCGGCATGTTGGTGCGTCCTTCGACTATGGGCATTCAACCGTGAAGGCTAGAAAGACTAGTTCCAAGCAACAACCCCAAAACGCTGTATGAAACTTCCTGCATGCTCTTCGACATAAAAGGCTTCGGATTTTTCCTGCAAGATTTTGGGCCGCGCATGAACTTGTGGTGAGAGGTCCGCACGCCTAGTCTTCGTCCCGTCATCGCAAAAAACGGTGACACGGACGTGCAAGTCCGGTTACATGTCGGCGCACCAACGCCCATAGCCATTCAACGGGCGTTTTTTATGCCTGCTGTACTCGTTATGGCGGCTGTGCGTGGGAGACTCTTCGGAGTCTGCCGGGGTCCGATATGCCCGGTCTTGCACACCTGCGCACAGCTGCCACCTTGATTCGCGTGCAAGCGGAAGAGGGCAGCTTCCATCACATATCGGAGCTGTAAATCATGATCAAACCTACCCCCAATCCACCCCTCTTCACCGTAAACCCCCACCAAAACACCGAAACCCTGCTGGTCAACGCCAGCGAAACCCTGTCCTCCCTCAACGCACTCACCTGCAACCTGGCTTTCGACCTGGACACTTCCCAGCGCGCCGTCATGCTTGGGATCCAGCAAATGGCAGAGTTCGGTCAGTTGTTGGTCGATAGGGCACTTGAGCAAATCAGCCCTTCGCCGGAATTTTCAAACGGTCCCAAATAGGGACTGATCGGTCCTTGTTTGGGACCGCTATCTAGCAGGCGCTACTAAGCAAGTGTGGGAGGGGGCTTGCCCCAATGTCAGTCAGTTAAGGACTTTTTGTAGGAGCGAGCTTGCTCGCGAAAAACTCACAGGCGCTGCGTTCATTCAGCAAGCCCCCGTTATCGTTGACGTTTTTCGCGAGCAAGCTCGCTCCCACCGTAGGCGATGACCGCTTAACTGACTGGCATTGGGGCAAGCCCCCTCCCACATTTTGAGCTTTGTTACTCCAGGCGTAACGGTCTGCCGCTGAGCTTGATTGATGGCCCCCGAATTCACTCCTAAGGTACAGCCCCACGACAGCAAACCCCGTGGAGCGACCATGACAACAACCATCACCCCCGACTCGCGCTGGACGCGGCGGCGCGACGAGAAGCAGCGGCGGCTCGGGCTGGTCAAACAGTATGCAGACGGGGCGGTGTTGCCCAGCGACAGGGTCGTCGAGGCCCTGGAAGCGCTGATCCTCCCAGGCGACCGCGTGGTGCTGGAGGGCAACAACCAGAAGCAGGCTGACTTCCTCTCGCGCTCCCTGGCCAAGGCTGACCCGGCCAAGCTCCACGATTTGCACATGATCATGCCCAGTGTCGGGCGCGCCGAGCACTTGGACTTGTTCGAGAAAGGCATCGCCCGCAAGCTCGACTTTTCCTTCGCCGGCACTCAATCCCTGCGCATCAGCCAGTTGCTGGAAGACGGCCTGCTGGAAATCGGCGCGATCCATACCTACATCGAACTCTATGCACGCCTGGTGGTGGACCTGATCCCCAACGTGGTGCTCTCGGCCGGCTTCATGGCCGACCGCGCCGGCAATATCTACACCGGCGCCAGCACCGAAGACACCCCGGCGCTGATCGAACCCGCGGCGTTCAGCGATGGCATTGTCATTGTGCAGGTCAACCAGTTGGTGGATGACGTCACCGACTTGCCCCGCGTGGACATCCCCGCAAGCTGGGTCGATTTCGTGGTGGTGGCCGACAAGCCGTTCTACATCGAACCGCTGTTCACTCGCGACCCGCGCCATATCAAACCGGTGCATGTGTTGATGGCGATGATGGCGATCCGTGGCATCTACGAAAAACACAATGTGCAGTCACTCAACCATGGCATCGGCTTCAACACCGCCGCCATCGAATTGATCCTGCCCACCTACGGCGAATCCCTGGGGCTCAAGGGCAAGATCTGCCGAAATTGGACCCTCAACCCACACCCCACGCTGATCCCGGCGATTGAAAGCGGTTGGGTCGAGAGCGTGCACTGCTTCGGCACCGAACTGGGTATGGAAAACTACATCGCCGCCCGCCCGGATGTGTTCTTCACCGGCCGCGACGGCTCGATGCGCTCCAACCGCATGTTCTGCCAACTGGCCGGCCAGTACGCGGTGGACCTGTTTATCGGCGCCACCCTGCAAGTCGACGGCGACGGGCATTCCAGCACCGTGACCCGTGGCCGCCTTGCCGGTTTCGGTGGTGCGCCGAATATGGGCCACGACCCACGTGGTCGTCGGCACGGCACACCGGCCTGGCTGGATATGCGCCATGACGATGCGCCCGAGGCCTTGCTTGAGCGCGGCAAAAAACTCGTGGTGCAGATGGTCGAGACCTTCCAGGAAGGCGGCAAACCGACCTTTGTCGACACCCTCGACGCGGTGGAAGTGGCACGCAAAAGCGGCATGCCGCTGGCGCCGATCATGATCTACGGCGACGACGTTACCCACTTGCTCACCGAAGAAGGCATCGCCTACCTCTACAAGGCGCGCTCCCTGGAAGAGCGCCAGGCAATGATCGCTGCCGTCGCCGGGGTGACGGCAATCGGTATGCGCCATAACCCCAAGGACACCGCCCGTATGCGTCGCGAAGGCTTGATCGCCTTGCCCGAAGACTTGGGTATCCGCCGCACCGATGCCACCCGCGAACTGTTGGCCGCCAAGAGCGTGGCCGACCTGGTGGAGTGGTCCGGTGGCTTGTACAACCCGCCCGCCAAATTCAGGAGCTGGTAAATGCGCGCTCTCAAACAGCATGAACTGAGCCTGGCCGATCGCCTGGCGGATATGGCCGTCGACGCGCTGATCGATGAAGCGGATTTGTCGCCTAAACCCGCCTTGGTAGACCGGCGCGGCAACGGCGCCCACAGCGATTTGCACCTGGGCCTGATGCACGCCTCGGCGCTGTCGTTGTGGCCGATGTTCAAGGAAATGGCCGAGGCCGCCCTTGAATTTGGTGAAGTCGGTGTACCCCTGCGTGAAGCGCTCGGCCGTATTGGCCGTGAAGGCGAGCAAGCGATGCTCATCACCACCCACGGCGTAAATACCCATCGCGGTGCGATCTGGGCCCTTGGTTTGCTCACTGCTGCAGCGGCCCTGCAACCACGTGCCGTTACGCTGAATGCAGCCAAACTGGCGCTGATTAACGATCGCTTTGCGCCGCAACCACTAAGCCATGGCGCACAGGTCGCGCAACGCTACGGCGCACGCGGTGCTCGCGAAGAGGCACAGCTGGGTTTCCCCTCGGTGATGCAACGCGGCCTGCCGCAATTGCATAAAAGCCGCGGGCAAAACGCCGGTGAGCAAAATGCCCGCCTGGATGCCTTGCTCGCGATCATGACCGAGCTGGCCGACACCTGCGTGCTCTACCGCGCTGGCTACGAAGGCTTGACCACCATGCAACAGGGCGCCCAGGCCGTGCTCGATGCCGGTGGCAGTGCAACCCTTGCGGGCCGCCGCCAACTGCACGCCCTGGACCAGCAACTGCTCGCCCTGAATGCCTCCCCTGGCGGCGCTGCTGACTTGCTGGCCGCTTGCCTGTTTATCGACCGCCTCGACGGAGCGTTGTGATGGAAACCTTATCCTTTGAATTCCCTGCCGGGCAGCCGCCAAAAGGCCGTGCGCTGGTGGGGTGTGTCGGTTCCGGCGACCTCGAAGTGCTGCTGGAACCAGGCACCGCCGGCACGCTGACTATCCAGGTGCAGACCTCGGTGAATGGCGCGCAGCAACGTTGGCAGCACCTGTTCGAGCGCATCTTCCAGGAGCAGACACCGCCTGCATTGAAGATTGATATCCACGATTTCGGTGCCACCCCCGGCGTGGTGCGTTTGCGCCTGGAGCAAGGTTTCGAGGAGGTCGGCCATGACTGAATTGCTCACCAAGCACAGCTTTGTCGAACTCGGTGCGCGGCAGCGCGCCAAGGCGCTGCTGGATGCTGGCACCTATCGCGAGTTGATCGACCCGTTCCAACGGGTCATGTCGCCGTGGCTCAGCCGTCAGGGCGTAGTGCCCCAGGCGGATGACGGCGTGGTCATCGCCAAAGGCAGCGTCGCTGGTCTACCGGTGGTGATTGCCGCGATCGAAGGTAACTTCCAGGGCGGCAGCCTTGGCGAAGTCGGCGGCGCGAAGATCGCAGGCGCTCTGGAACTGGCCGCCGAAGATAACCGCAACGGCATCCCGACCCGCGCCGTATTGCTGCTGGAAACCGGCGGCGTGCGCTTGCAGGAAGCCAACCTTGGCCTTGCGGCGATTGCCGATATTCACGCTGCGATTGTCGACCTGCGTCAGTACCAGCCGGTGGTCGGTGTGGTGGCGGGCAGTGTCGGTTGTTTCGGTGGTATGTCCATCGCGGCCGGGCTATGCAGTTACCTGGTGGTCACCCGTGAAGCGCGCCTGGGTTTGAATGGCCCGCAGGTCATCGAACAGGAGGCCGGCCTGCAAGAGTACGACTCCCGCGACCGGCCTTTCATCTGGAGCCTTACCGGCGGCGAGCAACGTTTCAACAGTGGCTTGGCCGACCGTTACGTGGCGGACGATGTGGTGCAGATCCAGCAGACCGTGAGCGCGCTGTTGCAACAAGGTGCGCCCGAACAACCCCGCAGCCGGCGCGCTGATTTCTACCTGTCGCGCCTGGCCGAACTCGACGCAACCGCGCAAATCGAACCCGCGACGGTTCGCGTTCTGTATCAGGGAGAACGCTCATGAGAGGGTTGCAGTGGTTCAACGCATTGAGCGTCGGCGCGACACTCGTAGAGGGCTTGCCGGACTCATTGAAAGTCGCAGACGGCGTATTGGGTGAACAGGCGGTGCGCTTTATCGCCGTGGTCCCCGACCCCAATAACCGCTTCCCGCGTGCACGCAATGGCGAAGTCGGGTTGCTGGAAGGTTGGGGGCTTGCCAAGGCCGTCGATGAAGCCATCGTGACGGGTGACAAACGCCCCATCATCGCCATCGTCGATGTGCCCAGCCAAGCCTATGGTCGCCGTGAAGAAGCCCTCGGCATTCACCAGGCCCTGGCCGCCGCTGCCGACAGCTACGCTCGCGCACGCCTGGCCGGCCACCCGGTGATTGCACTGCTGGTGGGCAAGGCCATGTCTGGCGCATTCCTGGCCCACGGTTACCAGGCCAATCGCTTGATTGCCCTGCGCGACCCTGGGGTGATGGTGCATGCCATGGGCAAGGCTTCGGCGGCGCGGGTGACGCTGCGCAGCGTCGAAGAATTGGAAGCCCTGGCCGCCAGCGTGCCGCCGATGGCCTATGACATCGACAGCTATGCCAGCCTGGGTTTGCTCTGGGAGACCTTGTCGGTGAGCCAGATTGAACAGCCGACGCCGGACGATGTGGTACGGGTCAGCGATTGCCTGGTGCATGCCATCAACGATGTCGCGCAGCCCGATTTAAAAGGACGTCTCGGTGCGACTAATCGCGCCGCCTCAAGCCACGTACGTCAACTGCTGCGGGAACAATGGTGAACGCCCACGATTTGCTCTGGGGCATGATGCCGGCGCATCTGCCCGCTGGCGCTCCGGCCTGGGCGCGGGACGCGCTGAGCGCCGGTCATCCAGTAGTGGTGCGGCGCGCC
The DNA here is from genome assembly GCF_000263715.2 of Pseudomonas synxantha BG33R. NCBI lineage: Bacteria > Pseudomonadati > Pseudomonadota > Gammaproteobacteria > Pseudomonadales > Pseudomonadaceae > Pseudomonas > Pseudomonas synxantha. Next base: position 5,878,471 of record NZ_CM001514.1, on the reverse strand, counting down.
ATTACCGAAGCGGGTCAAGTGGCGGTTGGCGTACGTGGGCGTCTACGTGAGCAGCGTTATGGGGCGGTGATGCCTGTTGCTGCGGTGCAACGGCGCGTGGCGCCCGAAGACTTGCGCCAGGTGATCTCGCCACGGGATTTACCGGCGCTGCGGGCGCTCCATCAACTGCGGCCAGTGTTGGCGCAGTATCACTGGGGCGTCAGCGGCAGCGCCGGATTTGAATTGGCGAGCGGCGTCGAAGCGTTGCATGCCATGAGTGACCTGGATTTGATCCTGCGCACGCCCGAGCCGCTTGATCGCAACTCGGCGCGTGCATTGCTGGCGAAACTCGACACCGCGCCATGCGCCGTTGACCTGCAATTGCAAACCCCGTTTGGTGCTGTTGCCTTGCGCGAATGGGCCGCAGGCTCACACCACGTACTGCTCAAAACCGTTGGCGGCGCACACCTTGTGCTCGACCCCTGGCAGGCCGTGGCATGAGCAGCCTGATGGTGTTTCCGGGGCAGGGCGCCCAGCGCGTGGGCATGCTCCAGGCGCTATCGGCCGAGGTTCTGGAAGAAGCCAGTGATGCCTTGGGTGAAGATGTTCGTCGGCTCGATTCGGCGCAAGCCTTGGCGAGCACGCGTGCGGTGCAACTGTGCCTGCTGATCGTCGGCGTTGCCCATGCACAGCAGTTGCGCCATACGCCTGACTACGTGGCGGGCCTGTCCATCGGCGCTTACCCGGCCGCCGTCATCGCCGGCGCCCTGGACTTCGCTGATGCGCTGAAACTGGTCAGCCTGCGTGGCGAGCTGATGCAACAGGCTTATCCACAGGGCTACGGCATGACCGCCCTGATCGGCCCCGATTTATCCACGGTTGAAGCCTTGCTGGCAGATATCCACAGCGCTGCAACTCCGGTGTATCTGGCCAATATAAACGCCGACAACCAGACCGTGATCGCCGGCAGCAATGAGGCGATGCAGCGTGTCGCCGAGCGCATCAAAGGCAACGGCATCGCCAAGCGTCTGGCAGTGAGCGTGCCGTCCCACTGTGCGCTGCTGGAAGCGCCGGCCAAGGTGCTTGCCCAAGCGTTCGTGCCACTCAAGGCGCCGCGTATCTCCTACCTGAGCAGCACGCGCGCGCGACCTATCCACAACCCCGAGCAACTGCGCGATGACCTGGCTTTCAATATGTGCCGCGTCGTCGACTGGCGCGGCACCGTGCAAAGCGCCTACGAGCGTGGCGTACGCCTGCAAATCGAACTGCCCCCGGGCGCGGTGCTCACTGGTCTGTCACGTCGCGTGTTCGAACAAGGCACGGTGATCGCCTGCGAAGGCGCACGCCTGGATACCTTGCAGGCCCTGCTGCAAGAGGAGGAACGCCGCCACCGATAAAGCAGCACCCAAGGCTTTCGAAGCACAAAAACAACAATTTCGAACGAGCACTTTGAGGACAACAATAATGATTATCTACGGTGTGGCATTGCTGGCAATCTGCACGCTTGCAGGCGTGATCATGGGCGACATGCTCGGCGTGTTGCTGGGCGTCAAATCCAACGTAGGCGGCGTGGGGATCGCGATGATCCTGCTGATCTGCGCGCGATTGTGGATGCAAAAGCGCGGCGGCATGACCAAGGACTGCGAGATGGGCGTGGGTTTCTGGGGCGCCATGTACATCCCGGTGGTGGTGGCGATGGCGGCCCAGCAAAACGTAGTAACGGCGCTGCATGGCGGCCCGGTTGCGGTGCTCGCGGCCATTGGTTCGGTCGTGGTGTGTGGTTGCACCATCGCCTTGATCAGCCGCACCCACAAGGGCGAGCCCTTGCCGCCCGAAGAACCGCTGACTCTCGTCGCGGGAGGTCGCTGATATGTGGGACCTCATTGAAAAAGGCTTGGAACATAACGGCCTGATTACCGCCTTTGGGTTCGTTGGCGTGGTGATGTGGATTTCCGTGGTGCTGTCCAAGCGCCTGACCTTCGGGCGCATTCATGGCTCGGCGATTGCCATTGTTATCGGCCTGGTCCTGGCCTGGGTCGGCGGCACGCTTACGGGTGGGCAAAAGGGCCTGGCGGACCTTGCGCTGTTTTCCGGGATCGGCCTGATGGGCGGTGCGATGTTGCGTGACTTCGCCATCGTCGCCACGGCGTTCGAAGTGCAAGCCACCGAGGCGCGCAAGGCCGGGATGATCGGTGTGATTGCACTGCTGCTGGGCACGATCCTGCCGTTTATTGTTGGCGCGAGCATGGCCTGGGCCTTTGGTTATCGCGATGCGATCAGCATGACCACTATCGGAGCTGGCGCTGTAACCTACATCGTCGGCCCGGTGACCGGCGCGGCGATTGGCGCGACCTCGGATGTGATGGCGCTGTCGATCGCAACGGGGTTGATCAAGGCGATACTGGTGATGGTTGGCACGCCGGTGGCGGCACGCTGGATGGGCCTGGATAACCCGCGTTCGGCGATGGTGTTCGGTGGGTTGGCCGGCACCGTGAGTGGTGTGACGGCGGGCCTGGCGGCGACGGATCGGCGGCTGGTACCGTATGGCGCGCTGACGGCGACGTTCCATACCGGGCTTGGGTGTTTGCTTGGCCCTTCGCTGCTGTACTTCATTGTGCGTGGGTTGGTGGGGTAGGTTTGCAGATTGTGGTGTTTGATCGGGCGCAATCGGGGGCAAGCCCCCTCCCACACTTGACCGAGTTTCAACCTGAGAATGCGGTCAAAATGTGAGAGGGGGCTTGCCCCCGATGGCATTTTCAAGCCTGGCGATTGGCATACATCCGACACTCCGCCAACAACGCCAGCAGGTTCGGGTCACGCTCCTTGGCCTTCAAGAACACCACGCCGATCTGCTGCTGCAACTGATACCGGGGTTGCAGCGGTATCAGCTTCACGCGGTTTTCATACACTGCTGCAATCCGCCCCGGCAGCAAGGCATAACCCACCCCTGAACTGACCATGCTCAGCAGGGTGAAGATGTCGTTCACCTGCATCGCCACCTTCGGCTCGAACCCCGCCTGCTTGAACACCCGATTGCCGTCCTGGTGCGTGGCAAAACCCTGGGTGAGGGTGATGAAGGTGGCGTCGCGCACGTCGGCCAGGTCGATTTCCAGATTGCGATCCAGAGGCGAATCGGCCGGGGTGGCGAGGAAGATGTCATCGCTGAACAGGGCGATCTGCTCACAGTCGGGGTCGTTGGCGTGTTCGTCGAGGGAGATGAGGATCGCGTCGACTCCCATGTTCTTGAGTTTGTAGAGCAGGTCGAAATTGGAGCCGAGGATCAGGTCGATGTTGAGTTCGCTGCGGCGGATCTTCAGGCCCATGATCAGTTGCGGTACGGTTTTTACCGTCAGCGAATACAGCGAGCCGAGCTTGAAACGCTCAGCGGAGAAGCCGGCGGCTTCGCGGGTCAGGCGTACGCTGTCGACCACATCGGCCACCAGTTTTTGTGCGCGTTCTTCAAGCACATAGGCGCTTTCCAGCGGGGTGAGGTTGCGACCTTCGTGTTTGAACAGCGGGCAGCGCAGGGCATTTTCCAGGGAGTGGATGGCGCGATGAACGCTGACATTGCTGGTTTGCAACTCGGCGGCGGCGCGGGCCAGGTTGCCGGTGCGCATGAACGCCAGGAAGATTTCCAGCTTCTTGAGGGTGAACTCTTCGTCGATCAGCATGGCCGTGGGCTCTTGTTCGATTGCGCTCGATTGTGCCTGCAAACGCAGCCCTCGTCGCTGGAACGTCACACGCTGCTTGCACTCTTATGCGCAAGGCTGGAGGCTTGCCGACAGTCGTCAACGATGAGGGGAGGTTAACGATAGATGTATCACGGGGAACGGTTCAACGCCTGGAGCCATTTGCTCGGTGCAGTCGCGGCGTGTATTGGCGCCGTGTGGATGTTGGTGGTGGCGAGCCTGGACGGCAGCCCCTGGAAGATCGTCAGCGTGGCGATTTATGGCTTTACCCTGATGGTGCTGTACAGCGCGTCGACCGTGTACCACAGCGTGCGGGGGCGGCGAAAAGAGATCATGCAAAAGGTCGATCACTTTTCGATCTACCTGTTGATCGCCGGCAGCTACACACCGTTCTGCCTGGTGACTCTGCGCGGGCCGTGGGGCTGGACGCTGTTCGGGATTGTGTGGGGGCTGGCGGTGATCGGCATCCTGCAGGAGATCAAGCCGCGCTCGGAGGCGCGGATTCTGTCCATCGTGATCTACGCGGTGATGGGCTGGATCGTACTCGTGGCAGTCAAGCCGCTGATAGCGGCGCTGGGCACGGCAGGGTTTATCTGGTTGGCGTCGGGCGGCGTGTTGTACACCGTGGGCATCATCTTTTTTGCCCTGGAAGATCGCCTGCGCCATTCCCATGGGATCTGGCATTTGTTTGTGATTGGCGGCAGCCTGCTGCATTTTGTGGCGATCATGCATTACGTGCTTTGAATGTGGGAGGGGGCTTCGGTGGTATTAGAGACGTGCCAGTAGCTCACAGGCGCGACTGCCGAAGATCTGCAGCAGCTTGGCCAGCATATGCGGCGGTGGTTCATCGCCACGGGTCAGGGCGTAGAGGGTGATCGGCAGGGGTGGCGTGAGGGTGCGGATGCAGGTGGTTGCCGTCGATGCGCCGAGGGCGGTAAAGGGGTCAATGACCGTCAAACCGGCGCCTGACTCCACCATCGCCCGGGCCAGGGAATAGGTTTGCACCGAGAGGGTCACGCGTGGCGGTGGATCGACGTTCTCCAGGTAGCTGTCCAGCTTGGTCGCCAGCGGATCAGCACTGGACAGCCCGATCAATGGCGCGCCCGCCAGTTCGCTCAGCGGCAATGGCTGGTTGATTTCAGCCGCCGACCAATAGCCCTTGGACGCCAATGCAACCAGCACGCCATTGGCCAGCACCTGGGTGGTCAACCCAGGATGGCCGGAAAAGTTGAGGGTCAGCGCCAGGTCGATTTCGCGCATCAACAACTTCTGGACCAGCTCACGGCTATGGTCGCTGGACAGCTCGCAAGCCATGTCGGGGTATTCGCGCTTCCATTCCAGAATCGCCGGAGGCAGCAGCGACAAGGCCAACGCCGGAATCGCACCAATGCGCACGCTTTGCCCTGGGGCGCGGCGCAGGCTCTTGGCTAGACGCCTTACACCTTGCAAGCTCTCGGTGACTTTCTCGACTTCGCTTTCCAGTGCCAAGGCTTCCGGCGTGGGCTGCAATTTGCCGCGCACCCGCGGAAACAGCGCAAAGCCCAGCTGCAATTCGGCGTGCTGCAACACTTTGGTCACCGCTGGTTGCGAGACGTGCAGCAACTGCGCGGCAGCACTGATCGAGCCAGTCTGGCGAATGGCCTGGAAGATTTCGATATGACGCAAGCGCATGGCAAGTCCATAACCTTTGTTTATAGGTGACCCATCTTTATTCATTGTCGGTGGCCTGTCACCTGCGCCTACGCTTGGTCTTCAGTTAATCAACGGTCGGGGGCTGGGATGGCCAGGCAGGTTTGCATCATCGGTGGTGGGGTTATCGGCTTGGCCAGTGCTTATGCTTTGGTACGGGCTGGCCATGAGGTAACGGTGATCGACGCCCGCGATACCTTGGGCAGCGAAACCAGTTTCGCCAACGGTGGGCAGCTGTCCTATCGCTATGTTGCGCCATTGGCCGACGCGGGCGTGCCGCTGCAGGCGATTGGGTGGCTGTTGCGCGGCGACTCGCCGCTGAAGCTGCGCCCACGGCTTGACCTCCAGCAATGGCGCTGGATGGCCGCGTTCATCGGTGCCTGCCGGGGCTCGGTGAACAAGCGCAACGCTGCCCACTTGCTGCGGCTGGCGAGCCTGAGTCAAGGCACCTTGCAGCAATGGCGTGTCGATGATCGCCTGGACGGCTTCGACTGGCGGCGCAACGGCAAGCTGGTGACCTTTCGCAATGCCGAGACGTTTGAGCGTGCACGCGCCAACGTCACTGACATCCTGCAGCAGCAGGTCCTGTCGATGGCCGATTGCCAACGCCTGGAACCTTCGTTGGCGGTGCAGGGTTTTGTCGGAGGCATCTATACGCCCAGTGAAGAAGTTGCAGACTGCCATTCCTTTTGCCAACGCCTGGCTGCAAGGTTGGAAGCGTCCGGGCGTTGCACATTTTTGCTGGGGCGCAAGGTTACCGGGATTCGTCACGCCGACGGTGCGGTGCAGGCCATCGAGTTGGGCCATGAAGTGATGCCGGTCGACCAACTGGTATTGGCTGCCGGGCATCGCAGCGCCGAGTTGGCATTGCCGCGCTTGTCCCTGCCGCTGTATCCGCTCAAGGGCTACAGCCTGAGCGTGCCGATCGGCGCGCAGCACAAGGCGCCGAACGTGAGCATCACCGACTATGACCGCAAGATCGTTTACGCGCGCATTGGTGAGCAACTGCGGATCGCGGCCATGGTGGATATTGTCGGCTTTGATGCGCGTCTTGAGCCCAAGCGCCTGGCGTTGATAAAGCGTCAGGCGCTGGAAACGTTTCCTTTGGCCGGTGACTACGCCCATGCGGTCGAGTGGGCCGGTATGCGCCCGGCAACACCGACGGGCGTGCCGTTGATCGGTGCCAGCGCCTACCGCAATTTGTGGTTGAACCTGGGGCATGGCGCACTGGGCTTCACCCTGGCCTGCGGTAGCGGCCAACTGCTGGCCGAGTTGATCGATCAGCGTTCCCCTTCCATTGATATGCAGGGCCTGACGCCCCGCGCCGCTTGAGGATACCCCTGTAACGCGGCGTGATTGCGGTACGTAAATAACCTCAAAAACCAACGGAGAATAACAATGAAAAAGATCCTGTTGACCGGCTGCACCCTGGGGCTTTTGTTGGGGGCAAACGTCCATGCGGCCGAAACGCCTCTGGAGGGCACCTTGAGCAAGATCGCCAGCGCCAAGGCCATCACCCTGGGGTATCGCGATGCGTCGGTGCCGTTTTCTTACATTGGGGATAACAGTGGCAAGCCGATGGGCTACTCGGTGGATCTGGCGAGCAAGATTGTCGAGCGCATCCAGCAGAAAATCGGGGTGAGTGAGCTCAAGGTGAAGTACAACCTGGTGACGTCCCAAACCCGTATCCCGCTGGTGCAGAACGGCACCGTCGATCTGGAATGTGGCTCCACCGGCGTGACCGCCGAGCGGCAGAAGCAGGTAGCATTTTCCTACGGGTTCATCTACGTGAAGGGGCAGTTGCTAACGGCCAAGGACAGCGGGATCAAAGGCTTTGTCGACCTCAAGGGCAAGAACGTGGTGACCACTGCCGGCACCACCAATGAACGCTTTCTCAAAAGTTACAACGCTGAACACAAAGCCAATATGTTCGTGATTAGCGCCAAGGACCATGGCGAGGCTTTCAAGATGCTCGAGACCGGCCGTGCGGTCGCGTTCTATATGGATGATGCGTTGCTTTACGGCGAGCGCGCCAAGGCCAAGGACCCGCACCACTGGGTGGTGGTGGGCGAGGAGCAGTCGCGGGAGATCTACAGCTGCATGGTGCGCAAGGACGACCCGCAGTTTCTCGCCGTGGTCAACGAGACTTTGGGTGATCTGTACCGTTCGGGAGAGATCAACGGGATTTACCAGCGCTGGTTTGAACAGCCGATCCCGCCGAAGGGTCTGAACCTGGAATTCCCGATGACCAGCGAGTTGAAGGCGATCATTGCCAAGCCGGTGAGTGATCCGGTGGAGTGATCGCTCCGTTTAGAAATCACCCCAGAGTTGCTGGGCGACCGACAGCGCCACCACGGGCGCGGTTTCGGTACGTAATACCCGTGGCCCCAACCGCGCAGCATGGAAGCCAGCGCCTTGGGCGGTGTCGACTTCGCCGTCGGTCAAGCCACCTTCCGGCCCGATCAGAAACGCCAGGCTCGAAGGCTTCGCGTGACTGATCATCGGCTCGGCGACTGGGTGCAGCACCAGTTTCAGGTCGGCTTCAGTTTGCTTCAGCCAGTCGGCCAGCAACACCGGTGCGTGAATCACCGGCACCGTTGAACGCCCACACTGCTCGCACGCGCTGATGGCAACCTGACGCCAGTGCAGCAGGCGTTTGTCGGCGCGCTCATCCTTGAGGCGCACTTCGCAGCGCTCGCTGAAGATCGGTGTGATCGCATTGACGCCCAGTTCAGTGGCTTTCTGGATCGCCCAATCCATGCGCTCACCCCGGGACAGGCCCTGGCCGAGGTGGATGTGCAGCGGCGATTCATCTTGGCCGGCAAAGCTTCGCGTCAGTTGCACGGTGACGCGTTTTTTACCGACTTCCAGCAGCGTGCCACTAAACTCCTGGCCAGAGCCGTCGAACAGCTGCACGGCATCGCCTTCACCCATGCGCAACACACGGCTGATGTAGTGCGCCTGGGCTTCGGGAAGTTCGTGATCGCCGAGGCTCAGCGGGGTGTCGGTGAAAAAGCGGGACAGTCTCATTTCTGTTCTCTGAAGAGGTGTATGCAGGAGCGAGCTTGCTGTGGCAAGTCGGTTCTTACAGGGGTTGGTATCAACCCGGGTCACGAAAGCCTGGGTGAAAATCTTTCGGCACCGCCACACTGACGTTGCTGTTAGTGGCGATATCAATCCCCTCGCTGGCCACTTCGGCCAGGAAGTCGATCTGCTCCGGTGTAATCACATAGGGCGGCAGGAAATACACCACGCTGCCCAGTGGCCGCAACAGCGCGCCGCGCTCCAGTGCGTGTTCGAATACCTTCAAGCCACGGCGTTCCTGCCACGGGTAGGCGGCCTTGGTGGCTTTGTCCTGCACCATCTCGATCGCCAGCACCATGCCCGTCTGGCGCACTTCCGCAACGTGAGGATGGTCCACCAGGTGCGCGGTGGCGGTCGCCATGCGCTGGGCCAGGGCCTTGTTGTTTTCGATCACGTTGTCTTCTTCAAAGATATCCAGCGTCGCCAAGGCTGCCGCGCACGCCAGCGGGTTGCCGGTGTAGCTGTGGGAGTGCAGGAAGGCGCGAAGGGTAGGGTAGTCGTCGTAGAAGGCACTGTAGACATCTTCGGTGGTGACCACGGCGGCCAGCGGCAAGTAGCCGCCGGTGAGGGCCTTGGACAGGCACAGGAAGTCCGGGCGGATGCCGGCCTGTTCACAGGCGAACATGCTGCCGGTGCGGCCGAAGCCCACGGCGATTTCGTCGTGGATCAAGTGCACGCTGTAGCGGTCGCAGGCCTCGCGCAGCAGCTTGAGGTACACCGGGTGGTACATCCTCATGCCGCCGGCGCCCTGGATCAGTGGCTCGACAATCACTGCGGCAACGGTATCGTGGTGGTCAGCCAGGGTCTGTTCCATGGCCAGGAACATGTTGCGCGAGTGTTCTTCCCAGCTCATGCCGTCGGGGCGCAGGTAGCAATCGGGGCTTGGCACTTTGATGGTGTCGAGCAGCAGCGCCTTGTAGGTCTCGGTAAACAACGGCACGTCGCCTACCGACATCGCGGCGATGGTTTCGCCGTGGTAGCTGTTGGTCAGGGTGACGAAGCGCTTCTTGTTCGGCAGGCCACGGTTGAGCCAGTAGTGAAAGCTCATCTTCAATGCGACTTCGATACAGGATGAACCGTTATCGGCGTAGAAGCAGCGCGTCAGGCCTTCAGGCGTCATCTGCACGAGGCGCTCGGACAACTCGATCACTGGCTGGTGGCTGAAACCGGCGAGGATCACATGCTCCAACTGATCGACCTGGTCCTTGATGCGCTGGTTGATGCGCGGGTTGGCGTGGCCGAACACGTTGACCCACCAGGAGCTGACGGCGTCGAGGTAGCGTTTGCCTTCGAAGTCTTCCAGCCATACGCCTTCACCGCGCTTGATCGGAATCAGCGGCAGTTGCTGGTGGTCTTTCATCTGGGTGCAGGGATGCCACAGCACCGCGAGGTCGCGTTGCATCCACTGGTTGTTCAAGCCCATCGGTGATCTCCTCGAAGCGGTCCTGCGGCGCGCGCAGGCGAAACAATCGCGCAAGCCTATGCAATGGTGGCGAGTGTCACAAGCCATTGTGGGGCAATTGGCGGTAAATGCAGGACGGTCTGTCGCGTTTCTTGGGAATAGTCTTAATCCCTTGTTAATTTATGATACCTAGCCTCTTCATCGTATTTCTCGATATTTCAAAGCGAAATTTTCCGCTTTAATTCGATAGGTAAAACGCTAGTCTTGGGCACAGTTCTTACGGGATTAAGTACATGCAGCTACGCAATTCGCCGGCCCGCTATGGTTGGGTCAGCATGGTTTTGCACTGGGGCGTAGCCCTGGTTGTGTTCGGTTTATTCGCCCTGGGCTTGTGGATGGTCGGCCTCGACTACTACAGCGCCTGGCGCAAAGATGCGCCGGACCTGCACAAGAGCATTGGCATCACGCTGTTCGCGATCATGCTGGTACGTATCGTCTGGCGCCTGGTCAGCCCGCCGCCGCCACCGCTGGCCAGCTATAGCCGCCTGACGCGGATCGGTGCTGCATTTGGCCATGCGTTCCTGTATCTGGGGCTGTTTGCCGTGATGATTGCCGGTTACCTGATTTCCACCGCAGACGGTGTCGGTATCCCGGTGTTTGGTCTGTTTGAAATTCCTGCCGTGGTTTCCGGTCTACCGGACCAGGCAGACACAGCCGGTTGGGTGCATCTTTACCTGGCCTGGGTGTTGGTGGTCTTCGCCGGTTTGCATGGCGTGGCTGCATTGAAACACCACTTTATCGATCGTGATGCGACCCTGACACGAATGCTGGGGCGCAAAGCCTGATGTTCAACCTCGACTCACAAGGAATAGAAAGCATGTTGAAAAAAACACTCGCTGCGCTGGCAGTCGGTTCTGCTCTGCTGTCCGCAGGTTCGGCGATGGCCGCTGACTACGTGATCGACAAGGAAGGCCAGCACGCCTTCGTCGATTTCAAGATCAGCCACCTGGGCTACAGCTACATTACCGGTACCTTCAAGGACCTGGACGGCAAGTTCAGCTTTGACGCCGCCAAGCCGGAAGACGCCAAGATTGAAGTTAACGTGCGTACTGCCAGCGTGTTCTCCAACCACGCCGAGCGCGACAAGCATGTCAACAGCAAGGACTTCCTGGAGTCGGGCAAATTCCCTGATGCCAAGTTCGTCTCCACCAGCGTCAAGCCAACTGGCAAAAATGCTGATGGCAAGCTGACTGCTGATGTGACCGGCGACCTGACCTTCCACGGTGTGACCAAGCCGATCCTGGTCAAAGCCACGTTCCTGGGCGAAGGCAAGGATCCATGGGGCGGCTACCGTGCCGGCTTTGAAGGCACCACTAACATCAGCCGCAAGGAATTCAACAAAGACGGTATGGACGTAGGTCCACAGTCTGACAACGTTCAGCTGTACATCACGTTTGAAGGTGTGAAAGCGAAGTAATTTTCGCCGCGCATAAAAAATGCCCTGCATCGAAAGATGCGGGGCATTTTTTTGGCTGACGATTCGTGTTGCCTAGCCGGGCCTCATCGCAGGCAAGCCAGCTCCCACAATAGAAATGCATTCCCTTGTGGGAGTGGGCTTGCCCGCGATGGCGTTGTAACAGTCAACGCCTATGGCTTTGGAACTCAGCGGTTGCGGGTCAGCAGCGCCGGTTTCTCACCACGAGGACGGCCTGGCAGTTGGTCCAACTGCTCAGGTGTCGGGAAGCGATCAGCTTTCGACTCCTTGTGGATAATCTTCGGCGCCGGGCCTCCACGCGGGTTTTGCACCGCTGGCTCGGACAGGCGTGGCTGGTCGTCACGGGCCGGGCGGCGGTTATTGCTGCGCGAGTCCTCGCGACGGGCCTGGCCGTCACGCGGTGCACCGTTGCGCGGGCCGCTGCGCTTGGCAGGCGGAGTACCGGTGGTGCCGCCGCTGCTGTTGCGCGGGCCGTTCTGACGGCCACCCTGTGGCTGGCCGCCACGGGGAGCACCCGCACCGGCGCCTTGTGCCGGAGCACCTGGACGACGGCCACGGCCCTGGGCCGGTTTGGCCTGGGGCACGTAGTCGACGCGGTTACCGAAGTTATCCACATCGTCGTCGAGGAACTCGTCCGGGGCACGGTCAGCGGCGGCGCGTGGCGGCTGGCTCGGCTGGCGCTGTTCGCGGGCCGGGGTGCCTTCACGTGGCTTTTGCTCACGGGCCGGGCGTTCACCTCGGCTGCTGGTGGCGGACTTTTCCTTGCCCTTGTCCTTGCCTTTGTCGCGACGACCACCGCCACCACCGCCGCCGTTCGGGCCATCGCCCTTCGGACCGCGTGGGTTGCGCGGGTTACGCACATCTGGACGCTCGCGGGCTTCAGGTTTCTCGGCCTCCACGGCGCTGGCATCGAAGCCCATCAGGTCGCCGTCGGCGATTTTCTGCTTGGTCATGCGTTCGATGCTTTTCAGCAGTTTTTCTTCGTCCGGTGCGACCAGGGAAATGGCCTCACCCGAACGACCGGCACGGCCAGTACGGCCGATACGGTGCACATAGTCTTCATCGACGTTCGGCAGTTCGAAGTTGACCACGTGTGGCAACTGGTCGATATCCAGGCCGCGGGCGGCGATATCGGTGGCGACCAGGATGCGCACAGTGCCGGCCTTGAAGTCGGCCAGGGCTTTGGTGCGCGCGTTCTGGCTCTTGTTACCGTGGATGGCGACAGCGGTGAGACCGTGCTTGTCCAGGTACTCGGCCAGGCGGTTGGCGCCGTGCTTGGTGCGGGTGAAGACCAGCACCTGTTCCCACGCGCCGTGGGTGATCAGGTGCGCCAGCAGCGAGCGCTTGTGGCTGGCGGCGAGGCGGAATACGCGTTGCTCGATACGCTCGACCGTGGTGTTCGGTGGCGTGACTTCGATGCGCTCCGGGTTGTGCAGCAGCTTGCCGGCCAGGGCCGTGATGTCCTGGGAGAACGTTGCCGAAAACAGCAGGTTCTGACGTTTGGCCGGCAGGCGTGCGAGGACCTTTTTCACGTCATGGACAAAGCCCATGTCGAGCATACGGTCGGCTTCGTCCAGCACGAGGATTTCCACGTGGGACAAGTCGACGCTGCCCTGGCCGCACAGGTCGAGCAAACGACCCGGGCAAGCGACCAGTACGTCAACGCCACGGGACATGGCCTGAACCTGTGGGTTCATGCCGACACCGCCGAAGATGCAGGCGCTGACGAACTTCAGGTCGCGGGCGTACAGCTTGAAGCTGTCATGGACCTGGGCTGCGAGTTCGCGGGTAGGGGTCAGGACCAGTACACGCGGTTGGCGCGGGCCGTGACGCTGGGATTTGTCCGGGTGACCGTTGGGGAACAACCGCTCCAGAATCGGGAGGGCGAAACCACCGGTTTTACCGGTACCTGTCTGAGCCGCGACCATCAGGTCGCGACCTTGCAACACGGCGGGAATGGCCCGCTGTTGCACCGGAGTAGGCTCGGTATAGCCCGCTGCCTCGATGGCGCGGACTAAAGCCTCGGAGAGACCGAGGGAAGCAAAGGACATGAGTAATCCTGTTTTAGTTAGGGCTTGGCCCAAAGGGATAATCTTGCCGGGCGTGAATGGCGCTTAGGGGAGCGCAATCCCGTCCGGTCCTGCTGTGTCTGGCGGGCACTCCACCGGCTCGCGCGGGCTGCAAAGCTGCGCAGTAGCTGGGTTGGGTGCCTTTTTCAAGACCCGAGCGGCCGGGCGTAAGCCTGGCGGAAAGGCCGGAGTATAACAGAGCAATCACGGCGCGCTGCTTTCCTGCTGCTCAACGGCGTGTTCGGAGGCTGATATCGGTGCGGTTTGCGCCTGCATCCCACCATATTTGGCGCTCAAGGCGGCATAGGCCGGCTCTTGCTTGAAACGCTTGAGCTCGGCGGCAAAGCGCTGTACCAACAGGTCCATGCCGGCTCCACGGCGCACCGCGAGAAATTGTTGTTGGCGGCTGACCACCACTGCCGCCTGGCTGACTTTGCCCTCAAGGCCCAGCGTCTTGATGATGTGCTGCCCCACTCGCCGGTCAGTCACGACCATATCGATGCGCCCGAGCATCAGCTTGCCGAAATTGGCTTCATGGCTGGGGGCAGGCTCGCGCTCGAATGCGCTGGACCCACTGAATGTCTCGCCATAGAGGTAGCCGGGCGAGATGCCGACAGTCAGGCCACGCAGCTCATCAAGGGTTGTGGCGGGGTGAGGGCGATCATTGGCGTAGAACAGGACGAATTCGACTTCCGACAAGGGTTCACTGGGGTAGAGCAACTGGGCGTCGCGTTCATGGCTGTGGAAAATATCCAGCGCGCCATCGGCGTGACCCTGCTCGAGCATCGCCAGGCAGCGCTTCCAGGGCAGGAATTGCCATTGCACTTCCACGCCCAGACGTTGGAACACGGCCACTGTGGTTTCGTAATCCAGGCCGGCCCTGGTGCCGTTATCGTCGTAGACATAGGGCGCCCAGGGCTCGGTGACAATGCGCAGTTTCTCGCCATGAGCGACCAGGCTCAGGCAAGAAAAAAGCACAGCGGTCAGTAGCTTGAAAATGGCGGGCATACCTTGAGGTTACGACGCTCCCGACAGAAAGAGAAGCTCTACCACGCGCATTGGCGGGCGGTGTTATTTCGCCGGAGCGTCCAGCAAGTGTTCGTGGATCGCGGCGCGGCGCTCGCCCAGTATCAGCCGCACCACGGGGTTGGCGAACCAGTGTTCCAGTTGGTGGGCATCCAGTGGACGCTTCTGGCGTTCTTCCTGGTTTTGTCGTGCCTTGTCCCACCAAACCGGACCGCAGGCCTGATCGAATTCGTTTTCGTGTTCGTAGCAGCCATAGAGGATTTCACGAATGAACTGCTGCTGGTGCTTGGGCAGCAGCAAGGTAATCAGCTTGTACATCATGCGCTGCACGCGCGGCGGGCGCGGCAGGTGCGAGGAGACCTGGCGGGTATCGGCCAGGGCCTGTGCACTGGTTGGGGCACTGGCGTGTTTGGCGATCCACGCCTTGACCTTGGCCCGGAACAGCTGTTTGCGGCTCCAGTAATGGTGGATCAGGTCCGGGCATTCGCGCACGTTGACGGTGCGGTAGGCGGCGATGGACATGCAGAACTCTTCCAGGGTGTAGGCGCCCTGGGCGTGGGGGAACAGTTCATCCATCAATTCGATGGAGCGGTCGAGGATGTGTGCATCCTGTTGGGTCAGGCCCATGACCCCGGAATTGAGGGTCATCATGTCATCGTCGGCCACGCCCATCTCCAGCAGGCGCTGATGCAGGGCGGTGTAGAGGATACTTTCGTGGTTGTCGCCGTACTTGGTGTAGAAGGCGTTGCACAGCAGGGTGCCGGGCTGCACGCGCTCGAACAGGGCGATGGGCGAATGGTGGAAGAACGTGTCGGTGTCGATCAGCAGCGCCACCTCGGACTCTTCCAGTACCTGGCGCAGTACCACGTGTTTGGTGCGGAAATGATAACCGTGGGGCTCGCTCCAGCGTTTGCGAGTGGCCTCGTCCAGTGGGCGCACGCGTACCGGCAGCAGGTGATAAGGCTCGGGATTGTCGGTGAACACCTGGATGTCCAAGTTCGCGTCCGGGGTGTCCTGCAGGAACGCCAGTGCGCTGGCGATGCTGAATACCGCTTCCTGGTGGTAGGTCTGGGCACCGAAGACCAGATAGACCAGTTGCGGGCGGGAAGTCGGGGACACTGTATTCATGGACTGCGGGGTTCCGTGGGTCACGTAAAACGACAAAGGCCCTCGTCTGAGGGCCTTGGTACAACCGAACAGACCTCAGCGTGGCAGCTTGAGGTTGTTCCAGACAGCAAGACTGGGTTCAGATTGGTTCAGGGTATAGAAATGCAACCCTGGCGCACCACCCTGCAACAATTGCTCACACATCTCGGTGATGACCTGTTCGCCGAAGGCCTGGATGCTTTTGACGTCGTCGCCATAGGCTTCCAGTTGCTTGCGCACCCAGCGGGGGATTTCGGCACCGCAGGCGTCGGAGAAACGTGCCAGCTTGCTGTAGTTGGTGATCGGCATGATGCCCGGCACGATCGGGATATTCACACCCATCGCTTGTACACGCTCGACGAAGTAGAAGTAACTGTCGGCGTTGAAGAAGTACTGGGTGATTGCACTGTTGGCGCCGGCATTCGCCTTGCGCACGAAGTTCTGCAAATCGTCTTCGAAATTGCGCGCCTGGGGGTGCATCTCCGGGTAAGCGGCCACTTCGATATGGAAGTGATCGCCGCTTTCTTCGCGGATGAAACTCACCAGGTCATTGGCGTAGCGCAGCTCACCGCTGGCCATGCCCATGCCGGACGGCAGGTCGCCACGCAAGGCGACGATACGCTTGATGCCGGCGGCTTTGTATTGGGTCAGCAGACCACGCAGGTCGGCCTTGCTGTCGCCCACGCACGACAAGTGCGGAGCGGCGGGAATTTTGACTTCGCTTTCCAGCTGCAACACGGTGTTGATCGTGCGGTCGCGGGTCGAACCGCCGGCGCCGTAGGTGCAGGAGAAGAAGTCGGGGTTGTAGCTGGCCAGCACCTTGGCAGTGGCCATCAGTTTTTCATGCCCAGCATCGGTCTTGGTCGGGAAAAACTCGAAGCTGTAGCGACGGTCTTGGGACATGGTAATACCCTTGGAAACTCGAAAGCCTGGAAGGCATACGCAATCGATGCGGGTGCCTGGCTTTCTGTGGGAGCTGGCTTGCCTGCGATAGCATCAGCTTGGTGTTACTGGAACACCGAGGCGTCTGCATCGCGGGCAAGCCCGGCTCCCACAGAAGAGCCGGCGCCAGCAAGGCCGATCAGTAGCGGTAAGCGTGCGGCTTGAACGGACCTTCAACCGTCACACCGATGTAGTCGGCCTGGGTCTTGGTCAGTTGAGTCACGACGCCGCCGAAGCCGCGGACCATTTCCAGGGCCACTTCTTCGTCGAGTTTCTTGGGCAGTACTTCAACGGTCAGGCGCTCGGCTTTCTGGGCTGGCGACAGGTCGGCGTACTTCTGTTCGAACAGGAAGATCTGCGCCAATACCTGGTTGGCAAACGAGCCATCCATGATGCGGCTTGGGTGACCAGTGGCGTTGCCCAGGTTCACCAGGCGGCCTTCGGCCAGCAGGATCAGGTAGTCATCGTTCTGCGGGTCGAAATTGCCGGCGCCGGTACGGTGAACCTTGTGCACCTGCGGCTTCACTTCTTCCCACGCCCAGTTCTTGCGCATGAATGCGGTGTCGATCTCGTTGTCGAAGTGGCCGATGTTGCAGACAACGGCGCGCTTCTTCAGGGCCTTGAGCATGTTCGCATCGCACACATTCACGTTACCGGTGGTGGTGACGATCAGGTCGATCTTGCCCAGCAGGGCCTTGTCGATGCTTGCTTCGGTGCCGTCGTTGATACCGTCGATGAACGGCGAAACCACTTCGAAACCATCCATGCAGGCTTGCATGGCGCAGATCGGGTCAACTTCGGAGACCTTGACGATCATGCCTTCCTGACGCAGGGACTGGGAGGAACCCTTGCCCACGTCACCGTAGCCGATCACCAGGGCTTGCTTGCCCGACAGCAGGTGGTCGGTGCCGCGCTTGATCGCATCGTTCAGGCTGTGACGGCAGCCGTACTTGTTGTCGTTCTTGCTCTTGGTCACCGAGTCGTTGACGTTGATGGCCGGGATCTTCAGCTCGCCCTTGGCCAGCATATCCAGCAGGCGGTGCACGCCCGTGGTGGTTTCTTCGGTCACGCCGTGGACGCGGTCGAGGATCTGCGGGTACTTCTTGTGCAGCAGTTCGGTCAGGTCGCCGCCATCGTCGAGGATCATGTTGGCATCCCATGGCGCGCCATCCTTGAGGATGGTTTGCTCCAGGCACCACTCGTACTCTTCTTCGGTCTCGCCCTTCCAGGCAAATACCGGGATACCGGCGGCAGCGATAGCGGCGGCGGCCTGGTCCTGAGTCGAGAAGATGTTGCACGAGGACCAACGCACTTCGGCACCCAGGGCAACCAGGGTTTCGATCAGTACGGCAGTCTGGATGGTCATGTGGATGCAGCCCAGAATCTTCGCGCCCTTGAGCGGCTGTTCAGCGGCGTACTTGCGACGCAGGCCCATCAGGGCCGGCATTTCGGATTCGGCGATAAAGGTTTCGCGACGGCCCCAGGCAGCGAGGGACATGTCGGCGACTTTGTAGTCGTTGAAATCTGCAGGCGTCATTACAGCGCTCATAGAGAGCCTCCATTCGTAGTGTGCGAATGGGCGCCGTTGTGCGTTTAGTATCAGGCCAGGGCAACCAGGCCGGACAACGCCCCATCCGAGCCTGACAGGTTGAACCTGCTGCAGCGCCCCTCGGACAGGTGGCGGGAGAACGGTATCAATCGAAGATGACCGTTTTGAAACGGAGGCGATTATAGCCGTGTATGTGGCACTTCCCAAGCCTTTCTGTCGGCGGCATGAAGATCGCGCATGGGGGCGATAGGCAATGGCTCATAGAGCTTGGGCCCTGGCTCTGCCATGATGTTGCCCATCATTTGGCAAGACGCTTTGGAGTGATCATGAACTTCCACACCCGCAAATGGGTAAAACCCGAAGACCTCAACCCCAACGGCACCCTGTTCGGCGGCAGCCTGCTGCGCTGGATCGATGAAGAAGCAGCCATCTACGCGATTGTCCAATTGGGCAACCAGCGCGTGGTGACCAAATACATCTCCGAAATCAACTTTGTCAGCGCCTCGCGCCAGGGCGACATCATTGAACTGGGTATCACCGCCACTGAGTTCGGCCGCACCTCCATCACTCTGACCTGTGAAGTGCGCAACAAGATCACCCGCAAAAGTATCCTGACGGTGGAAAAAATGGTCTTCGTCAACCTGGGCGAAGATGGTTTGCCGGCGCCCCATGGCCGTACCGAAATCAAGTATGTGAAGGACCAGTTCCAGGACGAAGGTCTTTCTGAGTAACACCTGCGCGACGTGATTTGCGTTACCGAATCATTCCGTGTGGATCCTTGCGAGGCTCTCTCATCACTCAGGCCTACACCCTGTAGAGAGAGCCTCATGTATGAAAGTCTCCAGTTCCGTTGTAGAAAATAAGCCTCTTTCGTCTCAAACCTTCAGCCAGGACGTGAAGACGCCTTTGGTCAAGGGCGTGGGCGAGCGCAACCTGAGTATTTATCGGCATAGCGATGGCCGCGTCGAGGTGGTGCTGTCCCCGCCGCCGCCTGCTCATTTGGTGCTCAGTGGCGGTGGTGCCAAGGGCATTGCCTTTCCCGGGATGGTGCAGGCGCTTGAAGACGCCGACAAACTCAAAGACGTCAAGGTGGTGTCGGGCTCGTCTGCCGGTGCGATTTCTGCAGCGTTACTCGCCAGTGGCATGGACGCGAAGGCGTTCACGCAGTTGTCGAACAGTCTCGACTTACCTAGCCTGCTCAACAGCAAGGATCCGATCCTGGCCTGGCTGCAGGATGCCAGTTCCAAACTTGGCAAGCTTGCCGGCAATCTACCTGGCCCGGGCGGCAATATTTCGCAACTGCTGCTGACCCTGCTGCCGCGCCTGCAAACCGAGGGGCAGCCCCTGGAAGAATTGATTCGCAACCAGTCACGTCAATCGATTCTTGCCCATGTCGAGCGCATGCCCATGGCGGACCGCCCGCCTGAAGTCACGCAAATCGCCGACCGGCTCAAAGCCGGAGCCGGGCCCACCTTTCGCGACCTGGAGGTGTTGAGCCGCCATATTCCGGCGATCAAGCAACTGAACATCACGGGCACAGGCATGTTCGACGGTCGTCCACAGTTGGTGGTGTTCAATGCCAGCCTGACGCCAGATATGGACATCGCCCGTGCTGCGCTTATTTCGGGGGCGTTGCCGGGCCTGTTCAAGAGCCCGTCCGAACAGGGCCATGGGTTTCAGGCGGATGCAGAGGTTACGGCGTTTCAAGACGGAGGGCTGCTCCTCAATACCCCTGCCCCCGGTGTCATTGAACGTTCGTTTGCGGAGAGCCCTTTGTGCAAGGACGAATCGCTGATCGTCAAGTTCGAATCCGAGCAGAGCTCACCACCGCGCCAGAGCGGTGACTTTTTCAGCCATTTGGCTGACACGTTCACAGGCACGCCGCATACCGCGGCTGAAACCTACCAAAATGACCGGCTCAAGGCGTTCTCGGATCAAACGGTGACATTGCCGTTGAACTCGAACAAAGGCGATTTTCGCGGCCTGCTCAACGGCACCGTCAACTTCACCATGACCCTTGAACAGAAACAGCATTTGCAGGCCCAGGCTCGCCAATCGGTGTCGAGCCACCTGCAAAAGCGTGAACTGACACGTGAGCGCCATGAGTTCGCCTCCCTGGACGATGCTGTGTTGGCGATGGATGATCAAATGCTTGCCAGCGTGCAGGGTGAATTGCGCAAGGACCCCGCCAGCGCAGACGCAGTGCGGTTTCGCGATGAGGCGAAACAGGCGTTGGAGGCGTTGAACAGTGCAATCACCGAAGCCAACCAATCCGACACGTCCCTGAAGATTACTCCGAAGATTGCTGCGGCCTTACGCAATCTGGACTCTCTCGCCAGCAGGCCCGAGCACATCGAGTGGTTGGGCAAACGTCTGAATACGCCGGGCCAGCGTAATTTCCAGCAGCTTTTACAGGTGGGCGCCAAGCAAAAATCGGGCAGTGTGCCAAGTATGTCCAAGGTATTGAGCAGTGCGGTCGCCGAGATGCAAAGTCGGGATATCGGGGTGAAAGCTGAACACTTTACGCGGGAGGTCATCTACCCATCGCTGTACCGTCCTGGCCAGCCGGCATCCAACGTTGAGCTGCTGCAGCGTGCGGTGCGTGACTTGAAAGAGGTGAAGACGCCGCAAGACTTCAATAGCGTGCTCGATGGCATCATCAAATACTATCAAGCGCGCAATAAACCCTGGAGCAAACCCTTGAGTTCCACCACCGTGGAACAGGCCAAGGCGTGGCGCATTCCGGTTTAATTGCCGGGTCATTGAACAGCCATCGTCGCGGCATGTCGTAGCTTCAGGCACCCCTCGGACTTTGGTACATCATGGCCACTCAAGCAGACGGCAAGACCCCCAACCTGTCGCAGGAAGAGCAGCAGGACGTCGACAAGAACCAGCCGCCCCGTGCGGCGGTTCTTCACGAAATCATCCGTACCCAGGGCGACCAGGAGCTGGAGCGCAGTGTCGCCGCCTTATGGTGGTCGGCACTGGCCGCCGGACTTACCATGGGCCTGTCGTTGATGGCGATGGGTTTGCTCAATTCACGCCTGCCGGACGCCGAGGGCTTCAAGGTGATAGCCAGTTTTGGCTATTGCGCGGGGTTTCTGGCGGTGATCCTCGCACGCCAGCAATTGTTCACCGAAAACACCCTGACCGCGGTGCTGCCGGTTATGAGCAAACCCACTCTGGGCAATGCTGCACGTCTGCTACGACTATGGACAGTCGTGCTGGTAGGCAATCTGTGCGGTACTTTGCTGGTGGCTTACGTGATGTTGCATTTACCTATTTTCGATACCAAGACCGACCTGGCCTTTCTTGAAATCGGACGCAAGATCATGGAGAACGACTCTGGCCAGATGTTTGCCAAGGGCATCGTTTCCGGCTGGATGATCGCCACCATGGTGTGGATGATCCCATCGATGGAAAGCGCAAAGATGTGGATCATTATCCTGATCACATACCTGATGGCCCTGGGTGACTTCACGCATATCGTCGTCGGTTCGGCGGAAGTGTCTTACCTGGTGTTTGCCGGCGAGCTGCCGTGGAAGGATTTCTGGCTGGTGTTTGCCGGACCGACCCTGGCGGGCAATATCATCGGCGGCAGTTTTATCTTCGCCCTGATCAGCCATGCGCAGATTCGCAGTGAGAGCAGCTTGCCAGGCAAAGCTGCTGCGGACCCGAGGCATCCGCAGCCGACTAGAAAAGATCAGTGATGTTCAGGCGTGGCCTGGGGTTCGCCCCGGGTCACGTGTTTGACCAGCTTGCCGATGCTCAACCCCTGCAACAGGATCGATGACAGCACCACGATGTAGGTGATGCTCAGCAACAAGTCGCGCTCCGGACCCAAGGGCAGCGCCAAGGCCAAGGCCACCGAGACACCGCCACGCAAACCACCCCAGGTCAGGATGCGGATAGTGCCGCGCGGTACCGTGCGCCAGCGCCGCAGCAGCAAGATCGCCGGGGCCACCGTCAACAGGCGCGAGAGCAGGATCGCCACGGCGAGCAAACTGGCCGCGAATACGTGCAGCCAGTTGAATGGCAACAGCAGCAACTCCATGCCGATCAACGCAAACAGCAAGGCGTTGAGCATGTCATCAAGCAGTTCCCAGAAACCATCCAGGTAGCGACGCGTCATGTCGTTCATCGCCAGCTTGCGCCCCAGGTTGCCGATGATCAGCCCCGCGACCACCATTGCAATCGGTGCGGACACGTGCAGTTCCGAAGCCATGGCCGAACCGCCGATCACCAGGGCAAGGGTCAGCATCACTTCGATCTGGTGCTGTTCGATACTCTTGATCATCAGGTACACGAGGTAGCCGATCAGCCCGCCGAATACCACGCCGCCTATGGCCTCGTGGGCAAACAGCAGGGCAGTGGCGCCCACGGTGGGCGTCTCGCCCAACTGCGCGATACCCAGCAGCACGGTAAACACCACCACGGCGGTGCCATCATTGAACAGCGACTCGCCGACAATGGTGGTCTTCAGTGGTTTCGACGCATTGGCGGTACGCAGCACGCCGAGCACCGCAATCGGGTCTGTAGGCGAAATCAGCGCGCCGAACAGCAGGCAGTAGAGGAAGCTCACGTGCCAGCCGAACAGGGCGAAGATGTAGTACGCCAGGCTGCCGATCACCACGGTGGCGATCAACACACCAAAGGTGGCCAGCAGGCCGATGGGCCAGCGGTAACTGCGCAAGTCGTTCAAGTTGACGTGCAAGGCGCCGGCGAACAACAGGAATGACAGCATCCAGTTCATCAGCAAATCGCCGAAGTCGATCTGGCCGATCAGTTGCTGGATGCGCTCCTCCAGGCCGGGATAGCCGATAAAGCTCAGGCCCTGCAGGATCAGGGAAAAAATCAGCGCAGTGACCATTACACCGATGGTCGGCGGCAGGCCAATAAAGCGGAAGTTCACATAGGTGAGCAGGGTGGTGAGGCAAATGAAGGCGGCGACAAGTTCGAGCATCCGGGGTCCTTGGAGCAGGGAAATGTAGGCGCATGGGGTGCGCCGAGGTGGCGTTTAGTATAAACAGGTGAAGTTACATCACGAATCAATTGAGGCGGTTCTGGTGGTAGCGACAGCCCTGGTGCTGGTGCGCAAGCGTGCGGCCTTCAGCCTGTTCTGGCGCACTCAATGGCGGTTGGGCCTGAGCGTGGGATTGTGCGTGTTGTTGAGCTACGCTTTGGTGCTTTGGGCCATGCAGTTGGGCTCGATTGCCGAGGCGGCGGCGTTGCGGGAAGTCAGCGTGATCCTGGTGGTGCTGTTCGGCATGCGTTACTTGAAAGAACCTTTTGGCCGGCCACGGCTCATAGCTTGTGGGTTGGTGCTGATCGGCATGTTCGTGATGAAACTCTAACCGTCGGATAAATCCAAAAAAGGAATGAGTGATGACAGTCGCTTTCTGGTGTGTGTTGATCGCAATTTTTCTGCCCTATCTATGCACGGGTGTCGCCAAGTTCAGCACGGGAAAGTTCGGAGCTCGGCACAACCACGACCCGCGTGCTTTCCTCGATACCGTTGAGGGTGTCGCCAAGCGCGCCAACAATGCGCAACTCAACAGCTTTGAAGTGACCCCGGCGTTTGCCGCGGCAGTGATCATTGCGCACATGGCCGGCAACGCCGAGCTGGTGACGATCAATGTGCTGGCGGTGCTGTTTATCACCAGCCGCCTGCTGTACATCATTTGCTACCTGGCCGATTGGGCGATTTTGCGTTCGCTGGTGTGGGCCGTGGGAATGGCGTTGATTGCGAGTTTCTTCTTTGTCTCGATCTAACGCCTGAGCAAATCCTTTGTGGGAGGGGGCAAGGGGAGTCGTCTCACCGCCCCTCCCACATTTCATTATCAGCGTCTGTCAGGTGCCGGCGGGGGCATCCGGTACTTGCGGCAGAGCCGCGCCTTTGGGCCACAGCATCCAGATTTGCCCTTGTTGTTTCATATTTCCTGCCAGCTCTCCCGCCGCATCACCTGTGCCCCAGAACAAGTCTGCCCGTACTTCGCCGGTGATTGCGCCGCCGGTGTCCTGGGCCGCGACAGGTCTGGTGATCGGTGAACCATCGGGTTTGGTGGTCGACAACCACAATAGGCTACCCAGCGGGATGACCTTGCGGTCCACTGCCACGCTGTAGCCGGCGGTCAATGGCACGTTCAGCGAACCGCGTGGGCCTTCGTTACTGTCGGGGCGTGCGCTGAAGAATACGTAGCTGGGGTTGCTCGCCAGCAGTTCGGGAATGCGCTGCGGATGTGCCTTGGCCCAGGCGCTGATGGCGCCCATGGTCACCTCTTCTTTTTTCAGCTCGCCTTGCTCTACCAGCCAACGGCCGATGGGGCGGTACGGGTAGCCGTTCTGGTCGCCGTAACCTACGCGCAGTTGGCGCCCACCCGCCAGTTGAATACGCCCTGAGCCCTGGATTTGCAGGAATTGCAGGTCCATTGGGTCGGTCAGCCAGGCGATCGGCTTGGCAGTGGAGCCCTGGCTGTTGACGGTGCTGGCGTCGTCATAAGGCTTGAGCACCCGACCTTCCAGGCGTCCACGCAGGCGCTTGCCTTTAAGCTCCGGGTAGATGCTTTCGAGGTTGACGATAATCAAGTCATCCGGCACGCCGTAGACCGGCACATGGGCGGTAGCAGTTTTGGTCAGGCTGCCGGGGTAGACCGGCTCGTAATAACCGGTGATCAAACCATTGGGTGTGTTGTTGGCCGAACGCAAGCCGAAGACATCGAGGTGTTCCTTGAGAAAGCCGCGAGCCGCCACGGCATCGCCCGGTACGCTGGCCGCTGCCGCGCAGGTGGTGCCCCATACCGGGTCGGCCTTGAGGCGCTGGCAGGCGCTGCGCCAGGATTCAAAACCGGCCAGCAAATCGCTGTCGGAAACCACCGGCAAGGCTTCCCAGGGTGCACTCACATAGGTGGCGACCGCATGGGGTTTGGCTTCTTCTTTGGCGACCTCTTTGCCGGCATCTTTACCTGCATCGCAGCCGGCCAGCAGTGCGATCATTGGCAGAGCCCACGCGAGTCGGCGGCTCCAGGGTTTCGCGGTGATATTCATGTAAGCACTTCCTGAAGCGATTACCCATGCTTCACTGCATTCGGGCAACCCTTATTATTAATAGGGCTATTGGTCTTTGCGGGCGGGGCGAGGATACTGGCCGCCGTTTCCCGTGACCTGAAGCCATCATGATTCTAAAAAAACTGACCGTTGTACTGCTGGCCTGCCTGGCCTTGTCCGCCTGTGGCGGTGTTGACCCCAATTCCCCACTGGGCCAACGCAAGGCGATCTTCAAGCAGATGCTCAAGACCGGCGAAGACCTGGGCGGGATGTTGCGCGGGCGTATCCCGTTCGACGGTGCCAGGTTTGCAGAAGGCGCGGTCAAGCTGGATGCGTTGTCCCATGAGCCGTGGAAGCACTTTCCAAGCGTTCGCGAAGAAGATCACACCAGCGCCAAGGACGACGTGTGGCAGAAACAGGCGCAGTTCCAGCAACTGGCCCGCGACCTTGAGGCGGCCACCGGTGAATTGGTGATCGCCAGCCAAGTGCAACCCTACAAGGCCAGCAACCTTCAGCCGGCGGTGCAAAAAGTCGAAGACGCCTGCAGCGCCTGTCATAAACAGTTCCGCGATCACTGATCGTTTTTACTGGTCGAGTTCTTCCACCGCGTCCTGTAGTTCTTTGCGCGACTCGGCCAGTTTGTCCTTACGCTTGTTGATCTTGTCCGGATCGCCTTTTTTCATGGCCTTGTCGAGGTCGGCCTGACGGCGGGAGACTTCGTGCTTGGCGTCGAGCACCTTGTTTTCACGTTCTTTTTTCAAGGAGGCGTCGGTGCAGTTGGCGGTGACTTCGCTCAGGGCTTTTTCCAGGCCGGCCTGTTGGGCGCTGTTACCGTGGGCCTTGGCTTGTTCGATCTGGGTGCTGATGGCCTGGCGCTTGGCGGCGCAGCCGGTGAGCGGTTGCGCTTCTTCGGCGGCCAGCAGTGGCATGGTTGTGATACTTGCGAGAGTCAGCAAGGCAAAGGGGGCGAGAAATTTCATCTATAAAGCTCCAAGGTCGCAATCAGGTGGCCGGGTGGCGTTCAAAACCCATCTATCCCGGCCTCGCGTAATGTTTCAGCCAAGGCTTGCACCTGCGGGTCGCGAAAAAACGCGCTCAGTTGCGCTGCACGACCCGGGCCGATGCCGTCTGAGGCCAGCCAGGCTTGGGTGTCTTTGGCGGCCAGCGTCTGCCAGTCGCCCTCCAGGTTGTTGCGCGCCGCTGGCGGTACGCCCAAGGCCTTGAGCCATTGTGAAAAAGGGCGTTGCCGGGCGTTGTTAAAACTGTCGAGCACTCGCTCACGAGTGCGATCACCGAAGCCCTCAATGGTAGCAAGCTGCGCCGCATCCAGGGTTAACCAATCGAGAAAGCCTTCGATTAGACCGGCCTGGATCAATATGTTCCAGGTTTCACGGCCCATATGTGGCAAGGCCAGGCCCTGTTTGCCGCTCAGCCAGGTGAGGCGGGCGAGTAATTGATCTTCGCAGCCGGGCTCCAGTTGCCAGCAACTCAGGGCGTGAAAATCGCGAGGGTTGGGTAGCTGCATGTCCACACGGGTTTCGTTGCGCAGGATCACCTCGTCCAGTCGGGGAATAACCTGGCCCGCCAGGCTGATCGACACATGGTCGCCGGGGCGGATATCCAGGGCTTGCCAGCGTTTCAGGGAGCCGGCGCTGACCCGGCTGATCTGCCGATCATCCAGCCACACGGGTTCCAGTTCGAGGATGGGGGTGATGCGCCCGGTGCGACCGATCCTGAATTGCACCTTGCGCACCAGTGCCAGGGCTTTGATGGCTGGGTACTTCCAGGCGACCATCCAATAAGACGCACTGGCTTGCCAACGCTCGGCGGGTGCCCGTGCAGCCTGGTGCAGCACCACGCCATCGCTGGCGAAGGGCAGCGGTGCGTTGTACCAATGCGTGCGCCAATGAGTGGCTTCGCTGATGTGCTCAATGGGGTGGCTATAACGCTGTGTATCGCTGAAGCCCCAACGCGTCAGGGTGGCCAGGCGCTCGGTGAAGTCCACCGGGCCGTCAGGCCAGGCCCAGACGAACAAGCCGATGCCTGCCGCTTCAGTGTCGCTCAATTGTCGCCGGTTCATCAGCCCGGCTACTTTGCTGCGCGCATTGAGCCCACCGTTTATCGCTTGCACATGGTGATCAAGGCGCCAGTAAAGTTCGCCTTGCAGCACCACATCAATCGCGTCTGGCAGCTGTTGGACGATACCGGGGATCCTGGCGGCCGAGGCCGACCAATCGTGGCCCAGCACGCCATCGCCTCGGCTGATGAGCTGCTGCAAGCGGCCCTCGCGATAGACGAGCGTCACCGCCACCCCATCCACCTTGGGTTGGATCCATACGTCCTCGCGGGTGCTGAGCCACTCCTTGACTGCCGGTTCGTCTGGCAGCTTTTCCAGGCCGGTGTGCGCGACTGGGTGGCGTAACGTGCCGCGTGAACTGGCCAGCGGGTTATTAACCTGCGGCGCAGGTTGGTGGGTGCATTCGCGCCAATGCGCCAGGCGCTGGCGGGCCTGGTCGTAGAGTTCGTCACTGATGGGGGATTGGCCCTGGCGGTGGTAACTGTCGTCCCACTGGCTGATCTGCCTGGCCAAGCTGTCGAGTTGCAGGTGAGCGTGATCGGCGCACGTTTCTGCCCACGTCCAGCTGGATAAAACACTGAGAAAAAAAGCCATGAACTTATGCATCATGAGCATCCGTGCTCGAAAAGGGAGCCCAGCCTAAGTCATCCAGGCGCCCACAAAAAAGCCCCGATTGCTCGGGGCTTTTTACCGGGTGTTTCTGTATACAGCGCGAACGCTTACAGGCCGGCGGCGATACGCAGGTCGTTGGCGCGGTCGGTTTTTTCCCAGGTGAAGGTGCTGAAGGTGTCTTCGCCAACAGTCTTCTGCGCAGGGGTACGGCCGAAGTGTCCGTAGGCTGCGGTTTCCTGATACATCGGGTGCAGCAGGTCGAGCATGGTGGTGATTGCGTAGGGGCGCAGGTCGAAGATTTCACGCACCAGCTTGACGATTTTCTCGTCGCTGATCTTGCCGGTGCCGAAGGTGTTCAGCGAGATCGACGTAGGCTGCGCCACGCCAATAGCGTAGGAAACCTGAATTTCGCAGCGCTCGGCCAGGCCGGCAGCCACGATGTTCTTGGCCACGTAACGACCGGCATAAGCGGCCGAACGGTCAACCTTGGACGGGTCTTTACCCGAGAACGCGCCACCGCCGTGACGGGCCATGCCGCCGTAGCTGTCGACGATGATCTTGCGACCGGTCAGGCCGCAGTCGCCCACTGGGCCGCCGATGATGAACTGTCCGGTCGGGTTGATGTGGAACTGGGTGTCCTTGGTCAGCAACTCGGCAGGCAGCACGTGCTTGACGATCAGCTCCATCACGCCTTCGCGCAGGTCGGCGTAGGACACGTCCGGGTTGTGCTGGGTCGACAGCACAACGGCGTCGATACCCACGACTTTGCCGCCTTCGTAACGGCAGGTCACCTGGGACTTGGCGTCCGGGCGCAGCCAAGGCAATACCCCGGATTTACGTGCTTCGGCCTGGCGTTGCACCAACTGGTGCGAGAAGGTGATCGGCGCCGGCATCAGCACGTCGGTTTCATTGCTGGCGTAGCCGAACATCAGGCCCTGGTCGCCGGCGCCCTGGTCTTCAGGCTTGGCACGGTCTACACCCTGGTTGATGTCAGGCGATTGCTTGCCGATGATGTTCATCACGCCGCAGGTCGCGCCGTCGAAGCCGACGTCGGAGCTGTTGTAGCCAATGTCGGTGATCACGTCACGAACGATCTGCTCCAGGTCGACCCAGGCTGTAGTGGTGACTTCGCCGGCGATGATCGCCACGCCCGTTTTCACCAGCGTCTCGCACGCCACACGGGCGAACTTGTCTTCAGCGATGATAGCGTCCAGCACCGCGTCAGAAATCTGGTCGGCGATTTTGTCCGGATGCCCTTCAGACACGGACTCGGAGGTGAAAAGGGAGTATTCGCTCATCTCGATGTTTTCCTGATATTTACCGATGGTGAGTGTCGCCAGCCGGTCGCTGAAAATGGCGGACCTGAATCTGGAAACCATTACGTAAACCTACATAGAGGCTTTCCCCGGGAACGAGTCCCGCAGCGGTGGCCCAACGGGCCAGATCGTCCTGTTCAAAACCCAGCCAGAGATCACCGCAGGCCTCCTTGGCCCAATTCTGGTTGTGGCTGCATAAATCCGTAACCAGCAGGCTACCGCCGGGGTGTAGTAACCCGGCCATTTGCTTGAGGGCGTCGGCGGGGGCGGCGAAATGGTGCAAGACCATGTTCAGCACCACGCAATCGGCCCGCAGGCTGGTGTCATTCAAGGCGTCGGCCAACTGCAGGCGCACATTGCCCAGGGCTTCGCGTTCACAGAGTTGGCGCGCCAGTTCAAGCATTGCCGGGCTGTTGTCCAGCGCCGTCACCTGCCCGAAACGTCGTGCCAGGTCGGGCAGAAAGCCGCCATCGCCAGGGCCGACTTCCACGGCCGTTGCTTCACTACTGAAGCTCAGCTTGTCCAACAGCGCCAGTACGCTTTCGCGGTACTGGGGCAAGCCGGCGATCAGGTCCTGCTGGGCGCGAAACTTGTCGGCAACCCGGGAGAAAAAGTCCTGGCTGGCGGCGGCGCGTTGCCCGTGGACCTGGCCGATGCGCGACTGTACGTCGCTCGGCAGGCCCAGGTTATCCACTTCCTCAAGCAAGGCGGCGTGCAGTTTGCCGCCCAGCTGTTCGGTATGGGGCAGGGCGCGGCGGTAAAAAATCGCATTACCTTCGCGGCGCGTGGCGACCAGGTCGGCCTGGGCCAGCACCTTCAAGTGGTGGCTCATGCCGGATTGGCCGATGGCGAAGATCTGCGCCAGTTCCAGCACCCCGAACGAATCGTTGGCCAGTGCGCGCAATACGTTCAGGCGCAACGGATCACCTGCAGCCTTGCAAAGGGCTGCCAGTTCATCGCCGTCGTCAGGACGCAGGGAGGGCACGGGTAGGTTCATAAGGCCAGCAGTCTAGTGACGGGTGTAAATCCCTGCAAGGCCAATATCAAAAAGTTTTGATATTGATCGATAAGTGGCGGTTATAAGCCGCCGCTATAACCTTTAGACGAACCAGTTAAAAGGTTTCTGCAACCTATTGCCGTCCAAACCACAGGAAAAACACCCTCAAGTGACTATCTGTCATTGCCCGCAGGCGGTGGCTGAGGGAAAATGCCGGTCCTTTTTTCCGTTTCTTTATAAGTAAACTCCAGGAGATCAGCGATGCCCAGCCGTCGTGAGCGTGCCAACGCCATTCGTGCCCTCAGCATGGATGCCGTGCAAAAAGCCAACAGCGGCCATCCCGGTGCCCCGATGGGCATGGCGGATATCGCCGAGGTACTTTGGCGTGACTACCTGAAACACAACCCGAGCAACCCGTCGTTCGCCGACCGTGACCGCTTCGTGCTGTCCAACGGCCACGGCTCGATGCTGATCTATTCGCTGCTGCACCTGACCGGCTACGACGTCACCATCGACGACCTCAAGAGCTTCCGTCAGCTGCACAGCCGCACCCCCGGTCACCCGGAATTCGGCTACACCCCAGGCGTGGAGACCACTACCGGTCCCCTGGGTCAGGGCCTGGCCAACGCTGTCGGCTTCGCGCTGGCTGAAAAAGTTCTGGGCGCGCAATTCAACCGCCCCGGCCACGACATCGTCGATCACCACACCTATGTGTTCCTGGGTGATGGCTGCATGATGGAAGGCATCTCCCACGAAGTCGCCTCCCTGGCCGGCACCCTTGGCCTGGGCAAGCTGATTGCCTTCTACGATGACAACGGCATTTCCATCGACGGCGAAGTCGAAGGCTGGTTCACCGATGACACCCCCAAGCGTTTCGAAGCCTACAACTGGCAGGTGATCCGCAACGTCGACGGCCACGATCCGGAAGAAATCAAGATCGCCATCGACACCGCTCGCAAGAGCGCGCAGCCAACCCTGATTTGCTGCAAGACCACCATCGGTTTCGGCTCGCCGAACAAGCAAGGTAAAGAAGACTGCCACGGCGCCCCACTGGGTGACGCGGAAATCGCCCTGACCCGTGAAGCGCTGAAGTGGAACCACGGCCCGTTTGAAATCCCGGCCGATATCTACGCCGAATGGGACGCCAAGGAAAAAGGCCTGGCCACCGAAGCCGAGTGGGACCAGCGTTTCGCGGCCTACTCCGCCGAATTCCCGGAGCTTGCCAACGAGCTGGTTCGTCGCCTGGCCGGTGACCTGCCTGCCGACTTCTCGGCAAAAGCCTCGGCCTACATCGCCGAAGTCGCGGCCAAGGGCGAGACCATCGCCAGCCGTAAAGCCAGCCAGAACACCCTGAACGCCTTTGGCCCGCTGCTGCCTGAGATCCTCGGCGGTTCGGCTGACCTGGCCGGTTCCAACCTGACCCTGTGGAAAGGCTGCAAAGGTGTCTCGGCCGAAGACGCCAGCGGCAACTACATGTACTACGGCGTGCGCGAGTTCGGCATGAGCGCCATCATGAACGGCGTGTCCCTGCACGGCGGCCTGGTGCCTTACGGCGCGACCTTCCTGATGTTCATGGAGTACGCACGTAACGCCGTGCGTATGGCTGCGCTGATGAAGAAGCGTGTGATCCATGTGTACACCCACGACTCCATCGGCCTGGGTGAAGACGGCCCGACGCACCAGCCGGTCGAGCAATTGACCAGCCTGCGCACCACGCCGAACCTGGACTGCTGGCGCCCAGCCGACGCGGTCGAATCCGCCGTGGCCTGGAAGCACGCCATCGAGCGCAAGGACGGCCCTTCGGCGCTGATCTTCTCGCGTCAGAACCTGCAACACCAGGTGCGTACCGATGCGCAGATCGCCGACATCAGCCGTGGTGGTTATGTGCTCAAGGACTGCATCGGCGAGCCGGAGCTGATCCTGATCTCCACCGGTTCCGAAGTGGGCCTGACCGTTCAGGCTTACGACAAGCTGACCGCGCAGGGCCGCAACGTTCGCGTTGTATCCATGCCGTGCACCAGCGTGTTCGAAGCCCAGGACGCCGGCTACAAGCAATCGGTGTTGCCGCTGCAGGTCAGCGCGCGTATCGCGATCGAAGCGGCTCACGCTGACTACTGGTACAAGTACGTGGGCCTGGAAGGCCGCGTGATCGGCATGACCACCTATGGTGAGTCGGCGCCGGCGCCAGCGTTGTTCGAAGAGTTCGGTTTCACCCTGGAAAACATCCTGGGTCAGGCTGAAGAGTTGCTGGAAGACTAAGTCAGTCTGCGTTGTCTGCACTGGCGCTATCGCGGGCAAGCCCGCTCCCACATTTGGATCGCGGTCCAATGTGGGAGTGGGCTTGCCCGCGATGGCGTCAGAACATTCAACACCGAACTAACCTTGATCGAGAACCCCATGCCCCAACCGCGTCCCTACAAAGTTGCACTCAACGGCTACGGCCGCATTGGTCGTTGCGTCTTGCGTGCTCTGTTCGAGCGAGGGGCGGCAGCCGGGTTTGAAATTGTTGCAATCAACGATCTGGCCGACATGGCCAGCATCGAATACCTGACACGCTTTGACTCCACTCACGGGCGCTTTCCCGGCGAAGTGCGGGTCGACGGCGATTGTCTGCATATCAATGGCAACTGCGTACAAGTGTTGCGCAGTGCCACCCCCGAAGGCATCGACTGGAAAGCACTGGGCGTCGACCTGGTGCTGGAATGCTCCGGTGTCTATCACACCCGTGCCGATGGCCAGCGTTTTCTCGACGCCGGTGCGCCGCGTGTGCTGTTTTCCCAACCGATGGCCAGCGAGGCGGATGTCGACGCCACCATTGTCTACGGCATCAACCAGGATTGCCTGACCGGTGATGAGCTGCTGGTGTCCAACGCTTCGTGTACCACCAACTGCAGCGTGCCGTTGTTGCGTCTGCTGGATCAGGCGATCGGCCTGGATTATGTGTCGATCACCACGATTCACTCGGCGATGAACGACCAACCGGTGATCGACGCCTATCACCACGAAGACCTGCGCCGCACGCGTTCGGCGTTCCAGTCGGTGATTCCGGTATCCACAGGCTTAGCTCGCGGCATCGAGCGGCTGTTGCCGGAACTTGCCGGGCGAATCCAGGCCAAAGCCGTACGTGTGCCGACGGTGAATGTGTCTTGCCTGGATATCACCATGCAAACCGTCAGCGACACTGATGCGACGGAGGTCAACCGGATACTGCGTGACGCCGCGACCAGCGGCCCGCTCAAAGGCTTGCTGGCCTACACCGAGTTGCCCCACGCCAGTTGTGATTTCAACCATGACCCGCATTCGGCGATTGTCGATGCCAGCCAGACTCGCGTTTCCGGCCCCAGGCTGGTGAACATCCTGGCCTGGTTCGACAACGAATGGGGCTTTGCCAACCGAATGCTGGATGTTGCGGAACATTATCTGCACATCGCCGCTAAACAACCTCAACAGTAATTCAGGAACTGCGACCCATGACCGTGTTGAAGATGACCGACCTCGATCTGCAAGGTAAGCGCGTACTGATCCGCGAAGACCTCAACGTCCCAGTCAAGGACGGTGTGGTCACCAGCGATGCGCGAATCCTGGCCTCGCTGCCGACCATCAAGCTGGCCCTGGAAAAAGGCGCGGCCGTGATGGTCTGCTCCCACCTGGGCCGCCCGACCGAAGGTGAGTTCTCCGCCGAAAACAGCCTCAAGCCTGTCGCCGAGTACCTGAGCAAGGCCCTGGGCCGTGACGTGCCACTGGTCACAGACTACCTGGGCGGCGTGGACGTGAAAGCCGGCGAGATCGTGCTGTTCGAAAACGTGCGCTTCAACAAGGGCGAGAAAAAGAACAGCGACGAACTGGCCCAGCAATATGCCGCTTTGTGCGATGTGTTCGTGATGGACGCTTTCGGCACTGCTCACCGCGCTGAAGGTTCGACCCACGGTGTGGCCAAGTTCGCCAAGGTTGCTGCTGCCGGCCCACTGCTGGCTGCTGAGCTGGATGCGTTGGGCAAGGCCCTGGGCGCTCCGGCCCAGCCAATGGCGGCCATCGTTGCCGGTTCCAAGGTTTCCACCAAGCTGGACGTGCTCAACAGTCTCAGCCAGATCTGCAACCAGTTGATCGTCGGCGGCGGCATCGCCAACACCTTCCTGGCCGCAGCCGGCCACCCGGTGGGCAAATCCCTGTACGAACCGGACCTGCTGGATACCGCCCGCGCCATCGCCGCCAAAGTCAGCGTGCCATTGCCGGTGGACGTGGTCGTTGCCAAAGAGTTCGCTGAAAGCGCCGAAGCCACCGTCAAGCTCATCGCTGACGTGGCCGCTGACGACATGATCCTGGACATCGGCCCGCAAACCGCGGCCAATTTCGCTGAACTGCTCAAGGCATCCCAGACTATCCTGTGGAATGGCCCGGTAGGCGTGTTCGAGTTCGACCAGTTCGGCAACGGCACCAAAGTGCTGGCCAAAGCCATTGCTGAAAGCTCGGCTTTCTCCATCGCCGGCGGCGGTGACACCTTGGCGGCCATCGATAAATATGGCGTTGCTGATCAGATCTCCTACATTTCTACCGGTGGCGGCGCCTTCCTCGAATTCGTCGAGGGCAAGGTTTTGCCGGCCGTGGAAGTGTTGGAAACCCGAGCCAAGGGCTAAGGCTCGCGTGATCAGGAAAAGGAGCGTTCCCATGATCAAGTCGTTGGCACTGGTGATCGCAGCGGGCCTGTTGGCCGGCTGCAGCGGCACACCCAGCGCGGCGCCGGAGGCGGACAACGCCAAGGCACCGTTGAACAAAAGCTGTTACCAGGCTGACTGGCAAGCCGAGACCATGCCGGTGATCAACAAGCGCATCGGCAACGAACGGCTGGAGAAATACGACTCCGCGCCCAACGGTCAGGAACAGGGTTGCCCTTGACGGGTCTGATCCACTAACCAACAGCAACGGCGGCCCCAGGTCGCCCTGCGAGGATTGGCAATGAAAGGCGTTTTCGCCCTGGCAGCCCTGGCCCTGTTGGCCGGTTGCAGCAGCATGAACATGTTCAGCAAGGCCGCAGAGCCTGCCGACAAGTGGACCACCTGGACCTGCGACAGCAAGGCCGAGCTCAACTGGCGCTTCGCCAACCAGGCCCGTTCCGAAGTGGATGTACGCCTCGGCGGTTCGGACCAGGTTTACCGTCTCAAGCAAGAGGTAGCCGCCTCGGGCGTGCTGTACAGCGACGGCCAATTGGCGTTTCACACCAAAGGTGAGGAAGGCCTGGTGTACTGGGTGGCCACCGATGATTTGATTGGGCGCGGCTGCAAAGCCAACTGAACCCATCAGCAATAACGATTCAGCAGCTCAAGCTCAACCCCTTGATCTGCAATAACTTGAATAGCAGCCGCCGCTACGGCAGGCTTGCACGATTAACGACCCTCGACCGGGAGAGACAACACAATGGCACTTATCAGCATGCGTCAAATGCTGGACCACGCAGCCGAGTTCGGCTACGGCGTCCCAGCCTTTAACGTCAACAACCT
This sequence comes from Pseudomonas synxantha BG33R, assembly GCF_000263715.2. Classification (NCBI taxonomy): domain Bacteria; kingdom Pseudomonadati; phylum Pseudomonadota; class Gammaproteobacteria; order Pseudomonadales; family Pseudomonadaceae; genus Pseudomonas; species Pseudomonas synxantha. The sequence continues at coordinate 5,842,860 of NZ_CM001514.1, read as the reverse complement.
TGAGCAGATGCGCGCCATCATGGAAGCCGCTGACAAGACCGACTCCCCTGTGATCGTCCAGGCTTCGGCCGGTGCGCGCAAATACGCCGGTGCCCCGTTCCTGCGTCACCTGATCCTTGCGGCCATCGAAGAATTCCCACATATCCCGGTGTGCATGCACCAGGACCACGGCACCAGCCCTGACGTGTGCCAGCGCTCCATCCAACTGGGCTTCAGCTCGGTGATGATGGACGGCTCCCTCGGCGAAGACGGCAAGACCCCAACCGACTACGAGTACAACGTACGCGTCACCCAACAAACCGTGGCCATGGCTCACGCCTGCGGCGTTTCGGTCGAAGGCGAGCTGGGCTGCCTGGGTTCGCTTGAAACCGGCATGGCCGGCGAAGAAGACGGCATCGGCGCCGAAGGCGTGCTGGATCACAGCCAGATGCTGACCGACCCGGAAGAAGCGGCCGACTTCGTCAAGAAGACCCAGGTCGACGCCTTGGCCATCGCCATCGGCACCAGCCACGGCGCCTACAAGTTCACCAAGCCACCTACCGGCGACGTGCTGGCTATCGACCGCATCAAGGAAATCCACAAGCGCATCCCCAACACCCACCTGGTGATGCACGGTTCTTCCTCGGTACCGCAAGAATGGCTGGCGATCATCAACCAGTACGGCGGCGACATCAAAGAAACCTACGGCGTACCGGTTGAAGAAATCGTCGAAGGCATCAAGTACGGCGTGCGCAAGGTCAACATCGACACCGACCTGCGCCTGGCATCTACTGGCGCAATGCGTCGCCTGATGGCCACCAACCCGAGCGAATTTGACCCACGTAAATTCTTCGGTGCCACCGTGACCGCAATGCGCGACGTGTGTATTGCTCGCTACGAAGCGTTTGGTACTGCGGGTAATGCTTCGAAGATCAAACCGATCTCGCTGGAAGCAATGTACCAGCGTTACCTCAAAGGTGAGTTGAACGCTAAGGTGAATTAAGCCTTATGCGTTTGAAGAGAAGCCCGCAGTGATGCGGGCTTTTTTTTAGCTGCGATTCCATCATGCTCATCGCCTGCGCGCCCTCTTCAGTCAAATAAAGTTGTTTCCCAGGTTTGTCGGCCATGCCTATAATTTCGAAAAGGCATAACCATTATTTCTAATTTATTTAAATAACTGTCAAGAATTACAGTGTCGAGCCCTGTCATCTTCCTTCAGTATGAGCTTTCAAGGAATCTAAAGGAGTGGCTGATAGTGAAAGGTGTCAATGCCGCAAAAGCGGTATCAGCTCGATCAACTATCAATGTGTTATTGCGTGTGATGGCAGTGATGAGTATGGCCGCCTCGATCGGACATGCATACGCGGCCACTACCTGTCCCACCAGCGAACAAGTCACCTCCACGGACCAACATGAATGATTGCCTGACACTTCGCTAACATAACCTGTTTAAAATTTGGCAGTGCTCGACGTCACGGTATTGGCGAGCTTCTTTAAAAAAATAACGAAGCATGTATTTATGAGGACTGGAATGATGGGGTGCAAGGGTATGAAACTATTGTTTCCAGCCGCTTTGGTTGGGCTGGCAGCTTTGGCCGGATGTGCTCGGCAGCATCCTGCAGCGGTATCAATGTGCCCGGCCATCGGTGCCATTCAGCAAGAGAAACAGGAGCAGGGCTATCGTTACGTCTCTGTTGCGCCGGGCGCTGGTTGGAGTGGAGAAAATCCCTATGCACAGGAGCCCTATCTGGCTGGATTGAAGTTCATTTCCGCCGGGATCAGACCCGGGCAAAACGGACCTTTTGTTGCCTGTGATTATGAGGGCCCTGAACATTTTGCCTTTCTGCGTATGTCCCGGCGTTTCTTGACGCTGCCACAACCGGTACAACCGAACTGGGACGATAATGCCTTCTGCAAGCCAGGCTCTGGCAATGTAGCTGATTGCAGGTTTCTCGGCTATTGAGCTAAAAAAGCTTCCCGAGTGTAGGTATTTACCCTCTCATTGGTAACTAGTTTCTAATTTCAATGTGCGTCGTTGACAGTGCCTCGGTTATTGTTTTGGATAGGTTTTATGGCTGTTCGGCCATGCATTCAATTGACGAACTTGTGGGAATTAGAATATGAGGTTAGGGAAGTTGCTCGCACTCACCTCTGTTGCATTTGCAACCGCTGTTGCGGGGCGTTTTGCGCTGGCGGAGGTCATGACAGCGACGATAGATGCCAAAGGGGAAGTCGTGAAGCAATCCCCCATTTGGATAAAACAAGTAGAGCGCTCTGCACATCCTGACTACTTCTCCGACTACAAAGTCAGGTTCGTACCCGGCGTTTTCAAAGAGGTTCCGTCATTTTGCTCGGTGTCGGTAGTTGATGTCCGTTCCGACGATCATATTTATTACGCGCATGCAAAGTTGGGAAGCATTCCGGCTATCAACTATGTCAACGTGCTGACACTGAAAGTAGGTGATAACAAACCAGCTGGGGATTCCTCGATGAGCTTTATGTTGATGTGTATCAAGTAACCTGATGTGACCCAGAAAGAACCCGCGCTGTCGGCGGCGTACACGCTGAGCAACCCGGCTTTGTTGAGGTTGATCACATAGGTGAAGCTCTTCTCCAGTGGCACGTTGGAGGCGACGATGATGACCTGGCTCTCGGCCTCGTCCGGGCGCATGCGCACCTTGGCGACGATGTTGCCGGTCTGGGTTTTTTCCTTGAACTGGTACTCCAGCTTGATCAGTGGTTTCTGGCTGTCATAGGCGTGGATCTGGCCGGATGAGGGCACCTGATTGACCGCCAGGGTGGCGCGCAGGAAGTTGTCGGCCTCGGGTAGGTCCAGTTGCGCAGGCGCCCGTCGGCGTAGGTTTCGCGCAGTTCGCTGCGTGGGTAAATGGCGTTTTCGGTGCGGGTGCCGGTCACGGGGGTCCAGAACTGCACGTCGCTGCTTTTGGCCTGAATTGCATCAGACGTAAGGTAATTGAAATGTCCGTCATAAGGGACATAATCAGATTAATTTAGTTGAAAGTTCGATATAGGTGACATTTTGCTCATCACGACCCCTCCGCTATTTGAAAAGTGAGTTGAGCGCTAAGGTGAGCTGAGCCTTAGGCGCTTAAAAAGAAGCCCGCAATAATGCGGGCTTCTTTTTAAGACGTTTGCTCACCCGGGGGGCTGGCCAAATCTAACCTTGCTTGTCCTCCTTTTTCCGCATTAGCGAATTTATATGTTCCGCTGATTGAATTGGCCCTGGCTCCGTCATGGTAGAGTGCTTTTACGTCACCGGTATGGCTGTCGGCACTTGTGATTGTCAAGTAACGAGGCTGAGTGGGATTGGCAGTTGTTTCCGGCATACGTTCCCATTGGATTAGGCATTGTTCATGATAAATTTCCCTATAACGTTTGATAAAGGATTAGCTTAAAGCGGCGCATTTTTTGTTGTGCCGTTTTTGTAAGGCTATAGAGAGTTGGTCTGCATGGCGCCTGTGAAATATGACAGTGTCTTATACTGTTTTGGAATTGAAAGTAAATGGCGGCAGATATACAGATAGGCCTCGAAATCTTGCGATTGAGCGAGAACGACCTATTTGTTGTACCTCGCTGAACGATAGGGTATGGAAAATTGGGCAGTTCCATGCTTGGCAGCAGAAAACAGTGTTAATGCATTTGTCTTCATAAAGGAAGGGAGGCGCAATCGAGTTGAACGCAATTACATTTGCGTTGCTTATTTCTAAATTGTATTAAAACCTGTCAATGTTGACAGTATCGCTAGTTAACGCTCTTGCGCATGCTTGGCTCACTCATCCAGGAAGGGGAATATGCTATGTCACATTCAACTCTTAAGTGGCTTCAGTTTTTTGCGGCGACGGGTGCGTTGATGCTGATAGGTAATGCACAGGCGGCGCAGTTATCTTGCCCAGATTCTTCAACTATCAAGGTTGTGAGCATTCAGTTTTCAGCTGGAGAGCAAGAGCAGCAATGGAGTGGCGAACAGCTCGTTGACGATTATTCTGGGGCTGAGGGCGTCAAGTTTCTGGGCGCAGCGATCAAACAAGGTGCAGACAGCGAAACGAAATTGCCTTATCACTACGTAATCTGTAATTACAGCGGGAAAGGCAAGGACGATTATTTTAGGTTGTCTAAGCGGTTTGTCTTGCCTCCCGTGGCTAACGGTTCTGGTTGGAATGAGCATAAAGAGTGTACAAATAGTAAAGTCACGGACTGTGCTTTTGAGCTGATGAACTCAAAGGGGCCTGCCAAGTTCACATTGCCTGTTCAGAAGTAGGGGCGGGGGATTTTCCAATCTTTCGTCGCCTCAAGAAAACCCGCAGAAATGCGGGTTTTTTGTGTCCGGGTTTCGATCAGCTTGGCGGTGATGTATCGAATCCACGGTGTTCAATGACCCGAAACACATCACTCACGTCCTGCACCAGAATGCGTGCGGTGTTGGCCACGTTGTTCAGGTCGCGCTCGGCAAAGTCCGGCAGGCTGGAGCAGGCCATCAGGTTCAGGTGTTCCAAAGCAGCGTTGAGGCGTTCGCGCAGGCAGGCGTGAAGGTCGAGCAGTGGGGCGTCGCTGTCGATGAGAAGCACGGGGTAGTCGGTGGCGGTTTCGGTGCAGGGGGTGAAACGGCGGGGTGGAAGCTGTTGGGTCATGGCAAATATCCTCGTATCTGAAAAGGACTACCGCCATTCGCTGCGAAACGAAGTGGGTGGTAGCTGTGCGCGGGTTCGCAGACCGAGGATACGAGGAACCCGGCAGACCCGGAGGTCTCCCACACACAGCCACCATAAAACAGACGACGGGCGCCGAAGCGCTCATCGTTGTATTCATGATGCTTGGTTACACACGTATCGTTAGGGCTGCGAAACCCTATCGCTGATCAACGCCAGCGACGGGGCGAACTATAAGCGGCGAGCTGGCTGACCGCAACGGTCCTGTAGGACGAACACCAGGCCCTCAGGCCACACAGGCCAAATGTGGGAGGGGGCTTGCTCCCGATTGCGGTGGGTTAGTCACAGCTATTGGAGCTGACACACCGCAATCGGCAGCAAGCCCCCTCCCACAGGGGATTTAATCGTCTGGATTTATCGGGGAATGATCCTTGGGCTTATCGGACGTTGCCTACTCGAAATAGGCTAATCCATTTACTCGTGATCAATATCCAACTTCGCAAACGTCACCCGCGCGCCTTCCTTGCTGTCCCCACTGTTGTCCTGCACATACACCCCCGCCTTGAAGTACAACGGCTTGTCGCCCCAGGCAGCGCCAATGCGTTCATTCCACTCGCTGTCGGCGGCGTACACGCTGAGCAGCCCGGCTTTGTTGAGATTGATAACGTAGGTGAAGCTCTTCTCCAGCGGCACGTTGGAGGCGACGATGATGACCTGGCTCTCGGCCTCGTCCGGGCGCATGCGCACCTTGGCGACGATGTTGCCGGTCTGGGTTTTTTCCTTGAACTGGTACTCCAGCTTGATCAGTGGTTTCTGGCTGTCATAGGCGTGGATCTGGCCGATAACGACTTTGCCGGAGGTGGGTACCTGGTTGACCGTGAGGGTGGCGCGCAGGAAGTTATCGGCCTCGGGGTAGGTCCAGTTGCGCAGGCGCCCGTCGGCGTAGGTTTCGCGCAGTTCGCTGCGTGGGTAAATGGCGTTTTCGGTGCGGGTGCCGGTCACGGGGGTCCAGAACTGCACATCGCTGCCTTCGGCCTGGAAGTATTGATCGTTGAAGCCACTCAGCAGCCTTGGGGTGTCGATGGTCGTGGGCGGGGAGCCGACCGGAATGCTCAGGTTCCAGGTGGAGAGGTCGATCATGGTGTTGGCCTTTTACAGAGGGTGAAAACGTTGGCCCAGAGGCCTTACCGGTTCTTTATAGGCGGTGCTGGTGCAATTGTTAAACAATCGCTGGCAATTAATTGGCGTCAGAGGAATGCCAAAAAGCCATGTTGCCCATGAGCCGCGGGCTGCAGGGCCTTACCGTTAGTCGGCTTCCTGGCTTTTGTTTCAATGAGGGCATCCACGTCACTTCTGCTTTTTTGGAACCGAGGCTAGAGTGAGCCCTCAGTATTTATCCGGGTTTGGTAACAGAACTGACCGGTGCAGCTCCCCAAGGAAGAGACGTAGCATGGATTGCGCTCCACACCCAGGCGATGCCAGTTCGGTCCTTTTGGTGGTCGATGACTACCCGGAAAACCTCGTCAGCATGCGTGCGCTATTGCAGTGTGAAGACTGGCGGGTAATGACCGCCGCTTCCGGCCTGGAAGCCTTGGAATTGCTGCTGGCCCACGACGTCGACCTGGTGTTGCTGGACGTGCGCATGCCCGGTATGGATGGCTTTGAGGTGGCACGTCTGATGCGTGGCAGCCAACGCACGCGCATGACGCCGATTATCTTCCTGACAGCCACTGCCCATTCACCCGACGCGGTGCTTGAAGGGTATGCCAGCGGTGCGATCGACTACCTGTTCAAGCCGTTTGACCCACTTATCCTCAAGCCCAAGGTGCAGGCGTTGCTGGATCACCAGCGTAATCGCCGCGCTTTGCAGCGCCTGAGCCATGACCTGGAACTGGCCCGCGCCTTCAATGCCTCGGTGCTGGATAACGCCGCCGAGGGCATTCTGGTGGTGGGCGAAACCAGTGTGATCGAATACGCCAACCCGGCCATTTCGCGGCTGCTCAATGCCACGATGGCCGAGTTGCAGGGGGAGAGTTTCCTCAGTTTTCTGCAAAAACCTCATGTGCCCACTTGGCTGGGCTTCCCGATGTACGAGGCGTATCGCAAGGGCCAGACGTGGCGCCAGCACGATGCCATTTTGCGTACGGGTCGCGGCCAGCAGGTGCCGGTGGCGTTATCCTGCGCGCCCTTGCCTGCCGAGCAGCAGGCGATGGTGGTGACAGTGCTGGACATGTCTGAAGTGCGCCACCTGCACCAGCAGCTGGAGTTCCAGGCCGTGACCGACCCGTTGACCGGGCTGCTGAACCGGCGGGGTTTTCATCAGGCGGTGGAGAATACGTTGCTGCGCGGCGAACGCAGCGAGCAGGCGCTGGTATTGCTGTACCTGGACCTTGATGGCTTCAAGCGGGTCAACGATACGTTGGGCCACGACGCCGGTGATCGTGTGCTGCGTTGGGTTTCTGAACAAATGCAGGCATGTCTGCGTTCCTACGACATTCTCGGACGCATCGGCGGGGACGAGTTCACCGCCTTGCTGGAGCTGGAGTTCCCCGAGCAGGCTGCGAAGATCGCGGAGAAGCTGATCGAGCGAGTGTCTGTGTGCCAGCAGGTCGACGGTCTGGATGTGATGCTCGGCGTCAGTATTGGCATTGCGACGTTTCCGGATTGCGGCTCGGACCTGAGCGGTCTGTTACGGGCAGCAGATATCGCTATGTACGAAGCCAAGCGCGCCGGACGTCAGCAGTATCGTTACTACGACCAGGAAATGAACGGCCGCGCCCGTTCGCGGCTGATGCTCGAAGACAGCGTACGCACAGCCATTGCGAACAAGGATTTCACCTTGGTGTACCAACCCCAGGTGTGCCTGGAAGATGGGCGTCTGCGCGGTGTCGAAGCACTGTTGCGCTGGCAGCATCCGAGTGTCGGCGATGTGCCACCAGGTTTGTTTTTGCCGCTGTTGGAAGAGGCGCGCTTGATCAGCCAGTTGAGCACCTGGATCTACCAGCAAGTCGCTGCCCAGCGCCAGGCCTGGCAAGCTACCTTCGACCCTGAGCTGGTGCTGAGCGTGAGCCTGAGCAGCAGCCAGTTCAATATGCCCAACCTGGCCAACCAACTGCAGCAGGTACTGGAGCGACATGGGCTGCGTGGGCGGCAGTTGGAGGTGGAAATCAGTGAAGACTGCCTGATGAATAACCTTGAGGAGTCGGCCAAACAGCTGCAGTTACTGCGCCGCATTGGCGTGCGTATAGCCCTGGATGACTTTGGTGCTGGCCACTGCTCCCTGGCCCATTTGCGCGATCTTGCGTTCGACACGCTCAAGCTTGACCCGCAGTTGGTGGCGCGCCTGCCAGGCTCGTCGCGGGATGCCGCAATGGCCCGCAGCATCATCCAGTTGTGTGGGCATTTTGATGTGTTGGTGATCGCTGAAGGCGTAGAGACCCTTGAGCAAACAGAATGGCTCAAGGCCAATGGCTGCACGTGTATCCAGGGGCCGTGGGCGGCGTTGCCGTTGATGGCCGAGGACGTTGCCGGCTGGTCGTACCCTCGCGTGCGTTGAATTCGCTACACTGGCGACCGTCCCATTTGCGTTGCACACCCCATGACTGCGTTGAAATACCTTCAGGCCTATCCCGCTGCGCTTCAGGAGCAAGTGCGTCAACTGATCGCCAAGGACCAGTTGGGTGCCTATCTGGAGCAGCGTTACCCCGAACGCCACACCGTGCAGAGCGACAAGGCGCTGTACGCCTACGCGCTGGCCCTGAAGCAGGAACACTTGCGCAACGCACCGTCCATCGACAAGGTGCTGTTCGACAACCGCCTGGACCTGACCCATCGAGCCTTGGGTTTGCACACCACGATTTCCCGGGTACAGGGCGGCAATCTCAAGTCCAAGAAAGAGATTCGCATCGCTTCGCTGTTCAAGGAGGCCGCCCCGCAGTTTCTACGCATGATCGTGGTGCATGAACTGGCGCACTTCAAGGAATCGGACCACAACAAGGCGTTCTACAAACTCTGCCAATACATGATGCCGGACTACCATCAGGTGGAATTCGACCTGCGGGTGTACCTTACCTGGCGCGATTTGCAGGGCAAGCCCTAACCACAAGGCGACAGACCATGGATGTGAGCAAGACCAAAAGCAGCTTCTATCGCCGCCTGTATGTGGCGTATTTGATCGACAGCCAATTGGCCAGCAGCGTCCCGGCGCTGACCGAGGCCACTGGTATGCCACGGCGCACGGCCCAGGACACGATTGCGGCGTTGGCTGACTTGGATATCGTGTGCGAGTTTGAGCAGGAAGAGGGGGCGCGTAATCACGCTGGGCATTATCGGATTCGTGATTGGGGTGCGATTGACCGGGGGTGGATCGCGGCCAATCTTGCGATGATCAAGCAGGTGTTGGGTTACCCCTGACATAGGTGGTGGCTGGGCTTGCCCCCGATGAGCATGGGTATCTACACAACTTTGGTGCGAAGCCGGACCCTGTGGGAGGGGCGGTGCGACGATTCGACTTGCTCCCGATGGCGGCCTTAGGGCCGACCAGGATGCCGGATCAAACCGAGTACATATCCGTTATTTAGGTAACGGCCACTTAGGGTTCCGCTCTGACAGCGGGTCACTTTGGAAAAGCCCCAAAGTAACCAAAGGGCTCTTGCCCCACCACTCGGCACCTCGCCTGGGCTCGGTGTGCCCGTAATCCGCCAGTGATTTGGGGGGCCGCCGCCACGCGCCATCCATGGCGCGGGGCGGCTAAACCGGCATCCCTGCCGGTTTACCCCCCAAATCCCTGTCGAATTCCGGCCAGCGTGGTTTAACGGGGCGCCCAAGATCAAAAGCAGATCAAGATCAAGAGCGGCTCGCTTCGCATCGTGGTTACTGGTGGCTGCTACGAAGTTGTGTAGATACCCATGCCCCCGATGAGGCCATCAAGCCCGCCGCATACCAATATGTGGAATATCGTCTTCCAGGTATTCCTCACCCACCACCACAAACCCATACCGTCCGTAATACCCCTGCAAATGCGCCTGGGCCGAGAGAAAAATCGGCATTTCTGGCCAGATACTCTCAATGCGCTTGAGCGCTTCCTCCATCATTTGATGCCCCAGCCCGGTGCCCCGTGCCACCGGCGCGACGATGACGCGGCCGATCACTACGTCGTCGCCCTGGGATTCAGGGTCCAGTAACCGCAGGTAGGCCACCAGCTCATCATCTTGCCAGGCCATCAAGTGGTGGGTATCGCCCGCCAGATCCTGGCCGTCGATGTCCTGGTAAACGCATTGTTGCTCGACGACGAAGACCTCGCTTCGCAGGCGCAGGATGGCGTACAGCTGTTCCTTGCCCAAGTCGTCGTGATGTTTGCAGACCCAATCGACCGTCATGATGTGTGCTCGTATAAAGACGTGCCAAGAATAGTAAGCGCGGCGGGCGCTGGTGTCTAAAATGGTAATTTTGTGAATGGCGTCAATTTGCCATCATTCGGCGCGGGCGCAGCGGGCTTCTTTGTGTAATCTGCAGTGCACGCTCATTGATGAGCTACTGTTATCAGGCCACTGCCTGCCCGCCAAGGACTTTGAGCATGCCGCGATTGACTCGTGCCGTTGCTTTGATCGCCGTGTTGTTACTGGCCCAACCGGTGTTGGCACAACGCCTGCGCCTGGTGGCGGATAGCTGGCCGCCGTTTACCGATGCCACCCTGATCAATGGCGGCCTGGCCACGGATATCGTCAGCACGGCCCTGGCCCGTGCGGGGTATGCCAGTGATTTTGACCAGGTGCCTTGGGCTCGCGCCTTGAAGGGGGTGGGTGATGGGCGCTACGACGTGCTGATCAACGCCTGGTACGACGAGGCCCGTACGCAGTTGGGGCAGTTTTCCCGCGAGTATTTGCTTAACCGTGTGCGCTTTCTCAAGCGTAGCGACGATCCCATTGCTTATCGCAACCTGACAGAACTGCACGACGAGAAGATCGCCGTGGTGCGCGGCTACGCCTACTCGGCAGCGTTTGACCAAGACACACTGTTGCAGAAAGTGCCGGTGCACAACTTTGCCATGGCCGTGCGCATGTTGGCGGCCCAGCGCGTGCGGTTGACGTTGGAGGATGAATACGTAGCGCGTTACTACCTGGCGCGGGAATCGCCGCGGGTGCGCAATGCTGTGGCGTTTGTGGGCGAGCCCTTGAGCCAGAACAGCTTGCATATCCTGGTCAGCCTGAAGAACCCCGAACACGCGCAGATTGTTGCCGGTTTTGATCGGGAAATTGCACGGATGAAGGCGGATGGCAGTTATGCGCGGTTGATGAAGGCGCATGGGATGTAGCGTCTGTGCGGGCCTCATCGGGGGCAAGTCGAATCGTCGCATCGCCCCTCCCACAAGGGAGCGGCATACACCAATCGAATGTGGGAGGGGCGGTGCGACGATTCGACTTGCCCCCGATAGCGGCCTAAGCCGCGCTGGTGTCTTTGATCAAGTGCGCGGCCAACGTGCGCAACGGCCCCAACTGCCGACAAATCAACGCCAACTGCGTTTGCACCAGCCGCTGCGCCTCATCGATCTCATCCGGCATTTGCTCCAACTCTGCCGCCAACCCTTCCTCGGCATCACTCTGGATCGCAATCGGCTGTTTGTTGGCCAGGCCGCTTGCGATCTCATCAATGCTTGCCGCCAGGCTGTTGCCTGCGCCTTCGATCAAATGCTCACGCACGTCGGCCGGAAGCTGGGTTTCGCGGTGCGCACCCAAACCCGACAAATAGCTGAGCAAGGTGTGTGACAGCACCAGAAAGCGAAAGCCTACGTCGGCCTCCTTACGAAAGTGCCCAGGCTCCATCAGCATATTCGCCAGCGTAGTGGATAGCGCGGCATCGGCGTTATGCGCGTTGCGCCGGGCCAGGCGGTAGGCCAGGTCGTCGCTCTTGCCGGCGGCGTATTGCTGCATGATCTGGCGCAGGTAGATGCTGTTGCAGGTCAGGGTGTTGGCCAGCACTTTGTTCAGGCGTCGGCCTTGCCAGTCGGGCAGGAACAGGAACACCGCCAGGCCCGCGATCAGGCTGCCAAGCAGGGTATCGAACAGGCGAGGCAGAAACAGCCCGTAGCCATCGCCCACCTGGTTGAAGCAGAACAGCACCATCAGGGTGATCGCTGCAGTCGCCAGGGTATAGCGCGTGGTGCGGTTGATAAAGAACACCAGGCCCGCAGCGATGGCGAACATCGATTGCACGACCGGGTTGGGGAACAAATCGAACAGCGCCCAGGCCACGGTCAGGCCGATGGCGGTGCCGATGATCCGCTGGCCGAGTTTGCGGCGGGTGGCGCCGTAGCTCGGCTGGCAGACGAACAGGGTAGTGAGGATGATCCAGTAACCTTGGGACGCGTGGATGGCGTGCAGGGTGCCATAGCCGATGGTCAATGCCAGTGACAGGCGCAAGGCGTGGCGAAACAGCAATGACGTCGGCGTGAGTTGGGTGCGCAGGCGCGTCCACATTTCCTTGAAGTTACGCGGGGCGCGGTCCAACAGGTTGCTGTCGGTAGCGTCGGCCAGGGCATCGGGGTTGCTGGCGTCGCCCAGCAGGCGGTCAAGGGTGGACAGGTTGGCGGCCAAGGCGCGCAACGAGCGTAACAGGCCACGCCAGGCGGGGTTGCTCTGGATGCGCAGGTGCTCCAGGGAGGCGTTCAGGTCGCCCAGGGCCTCGGCGAAGCTGTCGTCATAGATGAACGGTTGGCGCAGTTGGATCGACTCGGCCAGGGTCTGGCAGGCTTTGCCTTGCTGGCGCAGCAGGCGCTGGCAGCGAAACAGCACATCGCTGTGGAAAAAGGCATCGGTCAGGGCGTTGTACGGGTAGTGAGACGAACTGGCGCGTTCGTGGATGTCCTGGGCCAGGAAATACAGCTTCAGGTAACGGCTGACCTTCGAGCCCGGTCGACCATTGCCGACACGGTGCAGAATGATTTCCTTGGCCGCATTCAGCGCGGCGACCACCCGGCCATTTTGCTGGGCCAGTTCCAGGCGTCGGGCTTCCACATCCAGTTGGCGGATCGGCTCGAACAAGGATGACTTGAGCTTGAGATAGCGCCCCAGCTCACGGAACAACCGCGCCAGGCTCTGCTGCACCGGCTGGTTGGAAAACAGCGCCTGCCACAGCACTGACAGCACGCCGTACCAGGCGGCGCCGGCCACCAGCAGCAGCGGCTCATGCCAGAAGTCGGTGACGGCGCCGCCGCGTTGGTCCACGCCGATCATGGTATAGACCGACAGAATCAGGGTGGCCGAGGCAATCGCGCCATAGCGTTCGCCCAGCGCACCGAGCATGGTCAGGGAGAAACTGGCCAAAGCCAGGGCGATGGCAAAGATCCAGGGGTAGGGGAACAGCAATTCCACCGACAGCGCGGCGATGCTGAAACACACCAGTGTCACCGCCAGGGCGTTGAGGCGGCCCTGCCAACTGTCATCAGTCTCGGCCAGGGCGCTGGCGATAATCCCCAGGAACAGCGGGATCAACAGCGTCATTTCATCCTGGTACCAACACAGCGCCATGCTGCCGGTGAGGGCGATGAACACCCGTACGCTGTAGCTGAATTTATCCAGCGCCCACAGGCGCCGCATGGACTGCTTGAACGAGGTCGATGACATGAAGTCTGGAGTCTTCCGGGACGTTGTCGCTAAATTGAGCTATCAAGGACGCCACGGCAAGTGTGCTGATCACATCCAACCGCAAATTATTCAAGATCACTACAAAACCAATGTGGGAGGGGGCTTGCTCCCACATTTTTACCGCTTTATGTCAGGCGTATTGCGCGGCTGCGTAGCCCGACGCCCACGCCCACTGGAAGTTGAACCCGCCCAAGTGACCGGTCACATCCAGCACTTCGCCGATGAAGTACAGGCCAGGGCTTTTCAGTGATTCCATGGTCTTGGAAGATACTTCCCGCGTGTCCACTCCACCTAAGGTTACCTCGGCAGTGCGATAGCCCTCGGTGCCGGCCGGTACGAGTTGCCAGCTCCCAAGCTTTTGCGCGATATCGGCAATTTCAGCATGGGTGTACTGCTTCATCGGTTTGGATTCGAACCAGCTCTGGGCCAGCAGGTTGGCCATCTTCTTGGTGAAAATCTCCCCCAGCAGGGTCTTTAGCTCGCTGTTGGGATGCTCGGCCTGTTGCTGTTGCAGCCAGTCATGGGCGTCATGATCGGGCAACAGGTTGATTTCCACCGTGTCGCCGGACTCCCAGTAAGACGAGATCTGCAAAATCGCCGGCCCGCTCAGGCCACGATGGGTGAATAGCATGTTCTCGCGAAAGCTCTGGCCGTTGCAGCTGACCAGGCAATCCACCGAGGTGCCGGACAACTCGCTGCACAACTCCTTGAGCTGGTCGGTGATGGTGAACGGCACCAGCCCGGCGCGGGTCGGCAACAGTTCATGGCCGAATTGCCTGGCCACTTGGTAACCGAAACCGGTGGCGCCCAGTGTGGGGATCGACAAGCCACCAGTGGCAATCACCAGCGACTCGCAGTGCAACTCGCCGAGCGTGGTCTGCAATTGGTAACCGTTATCGAGCCTGGCGATTTCCTCGATGGAGGTGTCCAGGTGCAGGCTCACGCCGGTCTGGATGCACTCATCGAGCAACATGCCGAGGATGTCGCTGGACTTGTTATCGCAGAACAGCTGGCCGAGTTTTTTCTCGTGGTACGGCACGCCGTGCTTGGCCACCAGCCCAATGAAATCCCACTGGGTGTAGCGCGCCAGGGCCGACTTGCAGAAGTGCGCGTTATGCGAGAGGAAGTTGGCCGGCTCGGTGTACATATTGGTGAAGTTACAGCGGCCACCACCGGACATCAGGATCTTCTTGCCGGCCTTGTTGGCGTGGTCGATCAGCATCACTTTGCGCCCACGCCCGGCGGCGGTCAGTGCGCACATCAAGCCTGCCGCGCCGGCGCCAATGATCACAACTTCGGTCGAGCGCAAAACGGTGTCCTCATACAAATTCTGAATTGAAATACAGTCAAATGTGGGAGGGGGCTTGCTCCCGATGGCGGTGGTTCAGTCACATCTATATTGACTGAGACTCCGCTATCGGGAGCAAGCCCCCTCCCACATTTGAATCTCCATTGGTGTGCGAGATATTTACAGGATCCGCACGCGCAACGAACGGCCTTTGATCTTGCCGTCATTCAAGCGCTGCAACGCCTGCTTGGCGATTCCGCGTTCTACGGCCACGAATGCCTGGAAGTCAAAGATCGCAATCTTGCCGACCTGGGCGCCCGGAATGCCGGCTTCACCGGTCAATGCACCCAGAATGTCGCCTGGGCGGACCTTGTCTTTACGCCCGGCGGCGATGCACAGGGTACTCATCTGCGGCAGCAACGGGCCACCGCTTTGCGGCTTGAGGTTGTCCAGTTGGTCCCAGTTCAGCGGCGACTTCTGCAGTTGCTCGATGGCCTGGGCGCGGTGCGCTTCGGACGGTGCCACCAGGCTGATGGCGATACCGGTCTCGCCGGCACGACCGGTACGGCCCACGCGGTGAATGTGGATCTCCGAGTCGCGGGCCAGTTCGACGTTGATCACCATGTCCAGCGAGTCGATGTCCAGGCCACGGGCAGCCACGTCGGTAGCCACCAGCACTGAGGTGCTGCGGTTGGCGAACATCGCCAGTACCTGGTCACGGTCGCGCTGTTCCAGGTCGCCGTGCAGGCCGACGGCGGAAATGCCTTTGGCCGTCAGGTGGTCGACAGTTTCCTGCACTTGCTGCTTGGTGAAGCAGAACGCCACGCAGGAGGCCGGGCGGAAATGCGCCAGCACCTTGGTCACCGCGTCCATGCGTTCTTCTGGGGAGATTTCGTAGAAGCGCTGTTCGATCTGGTCGTCGGAGTGGAACGCCTCGGCCTTCACCTGCTGCGGCGCACGCATGAACTTGGACGCCAGCTGCTTGATGCTCACCGGGTAGGTGGCCGAGAACAGCAGGGTCTGGCGGCGTGGCGGGGTCTTGCTGATGATGTCTTCGATGGCGTCGTAGAAGCCCATGTCGAGCATACGGTCAGCTTCGTCGAGGATCAGGGTGTTCAGGCCATCCAGTACCAGCGAGCCTTTGCGCAGGTGCTGCTGGATGCGGCCCGGAGTGCCGACGATGACGTGGGCGCCATGCTCCAGGGAGGCGATCTGCGGGCCGAGGGACACGCCGCCGCACAGGGTCAGCACCTTGATGTTGTCTTCGGCACGGGCCAGGCGACGGATTTCCTTGGCGACCTGGTCGGCCAGCTCACGGGTGGGGCACATCACCAGCGCCTGGCAACCGAAGTAACGTGGGTTGATCGGGTTCAACAAGCCGATGCCGAAGGCGGCGGTCTTGCCGCTGCCGGTCTTGGCCTGGGCAATCAGGTCCAGCCCCTTGAGGATCACCGGCAAGCTTTGCGCCTGGATCTGCGTCATCTCGACGTAACCCAGCGAGTCGAGGTTAGCCAGCATGGCGGCGGACAGGGGCAAAGTATTAAAAGCGGTGGCGATGGTAGTCACGGGACTGGCTCTGCAAAACAAAATGTCGCGCAGTGTACCAGCCCTGTGGGATTTTCCCCGCAAGTTCTCGACGAGAAGCCCGTCAATGCTCGATATCGTGCTCGCGGCTGACCACGCGTTTGCCGTCTTTTGGCGACAATTGCAGGAAGATCGCCGCCGCCAGCATCGCCATGATGCCCACGGTGAGGAAGGTCAGCTGGAACGCGCCGAGGACACTTTCCACACCGTCATTGCCGGCCTCGGCAGTAAACCCGCCAAGCAACGCGCCGGCACAGGCCACGCCGAGGCTGAGGGACAACTGCGCCACCACCGACAACAAACTGTTGCCGCTGCTGGCCTGGGCGTCGTCGAGGTCGATCAGGGTCACGGTGTTCATCGCCGTGAATTGCAGCGAGTTGATCGCCCCCAGCACCGCCAGCATGGCCAGCAGCAGCGGGTAGGGCGTGTGCTCGCTGACCAGGCCCATGCTCGCCAGCATGATGCCCAGAGCCAAGGTGTTGCCGGTCAGCACGATGCGATAACCGAGGCGCTCGATCAGCGGCCTTGCCACGGATTTGGCAAACATCGCCGCCGCCGCGAGTGGCAGCATGCTCATCCCGGCTTCTGATGGCGAGTAACCTAGTGCCACCTGCAACAAAAGCGGTACCAGGAAGGGCAGTGCGCCGCTGCCCAGCCGCGCAAACAGGTTGCCCAGAATGCCTACGGCAAAGGTGCGGGTCTTGAACAGCACCGGCGAGAACAACGGGTTATCAATATGCCCGGCGCGCAGCCAGTACGCCGCCAGGCAGGCGAACCCGCCGAACAGCAGCAATATGACCCGCAGGTGCGGCAGGTGCAGTTCGCCCAGACCCTCCATGGCGATGGTGATCAGCACCATCGCCGCGCCGAACAGCAGGAAACCCAGGCCGTCGAAGCGCGTGCGCTCGCTGCCGCGCAGGTCGGGGATGAACTTCCATACGGCATAGCAGCCGATCATGCCCACCGGCAGGTTGATCAGGAAGATCCAGTGCCAGGTCAGGTATTGCACCATCCAGCCGCCCATGGTCGGGCCCAGTAAGGGGCCGAGCAGGCCGGGGATAGTGATGAAACCCATGATGCGCACCAGCTCGGAACGCGGATAGGCGCGCAGCACCACCAGCCGCCCGACTGGCAGCATCAGCGCACCGCCCAAGCCCTGGATTATCCGGGCGCCCACCAGCATGGTCAAACTGCTGGACAGTGCGCACAGCAGCGAGCCGAGACTGAACAGCATGATCGCGCCAAAGAAAATCTTCTTGGTGCCAAAACGGTCGGCGATCCAACCGGATGCGGGGATCAGAAGGGCGACGGTGAGCATGTAGGCAATCACCACCCCCTGCATGCGCAGCGGGTTCTCCGCGAGGTCCCGGGCCATGGCCGGCAGAGCCGTGTTGAGGATCGTCCCATCCAGCGATTGCATGAAGAAGGCAATCGCTACCACCCAGGGGAGCCAGCGGGCGGTCTTGGCATCGAGAGGGGCACGATTCGGCATGGGGACCCTTTTATTAGCAGGCTATGTGTTGGCGATTATGCGCCATTCGTCGCTCATTTTCCCACTGGCGGTTCGTCTAAGTCCGACAACGTTGCGTGCTCTCCGACCAGGAAATCCAGCAATGCACGGTGAACTGCCAGCGCCGCTTCCCGAGACTCCAGGTCCAGCAGGTGGCCGGTATGCTCGGCCACCGCAAAGCTGCTGCGGCCTACATATTGTTTGAACAGCTGGGCCTCGGCGGCCGGGGTGTATTCGTCCAGGGCACCGTTGAGAAAGTGCACCGGCGTCTCGATCTGTCGCAGCGCCGGCAAATAGTTGCCATCGCCCAAGGCCAGGACCTGGTGAATGTGAAAGCGCGCCTGGCGGTACTCGGTAGTGGCCATGGTCGACAGGTGCCGATGGTTGTTGCGCTTGAGGCGCGGCGACAGGTATTTGCCGACCGTCTCGTTGAGCAGGTGGCCGACCGCGGACTTGTCATCGGCCTCGATCAACACGCGCACGCGCTCCACGTATTCAAGCATGGCCTGATTGAGGTTGGGGGCCAGGGCCATCACCACGGAGCTTTCGATGGAGGGTGGGTTGTGCGCCAGGGTCAGCAATGTGGAGATGCCGCCCCACGAGGCGGACACTAAATGGTTGACCTCAAAGCGCTCTACCAGGGCGCGCAGGATTTGCACCTCATCGTCCTTGGTAACCAAGTCGAGGTCGGTGTTGTGCTCGCGCGAGTAGCCGGAGAATGGCAAATCGAACAGCAGCACATTGAAATGCTCGGCCAGGCATTTGCTGGTGCGGGCAAAGGAACGCGTGGTGGACAGGGCGCCATTGACCATCAGCACGGTTTTTCTTTGCGGGTTATTACCGAGCTGCTCTACGTGAACGTTGTAGTGTTTGAACAGCCTTTCAATGACGAAACTTCCATGGTTCATATCAGCGCTCCAGCTTGCCGTTTACCGGGCAAGGTCATGCATCACGTGCGGGCACGTGGGTGGGGTGGCGGGATGCCACTAACCGTTATAACGAGGTTTTTTACAGGCGACAACCAACCGGGCGCTCAAGACGGTGAGTTGGGAATTTGCGGTAGGAAACGGCGAAAAGTCTGACTGAGAGGGTGCAATTCCCTCTGTAGGCGCGGGTGCGCTCGCGCCTACAGAGGGCCGGATTACCGGGGTTTACAATGTCAAGGTCAGGCGTTTGACCAAGGCACCTGGCAGCAGGTTGGAGGCGGTATTGCGCTGGCTGTAAGTGCTGGCCGACAGTAGCAGTTCCCGATCAGCGGTCAGGGCTTCGAGCTGAGAACCGAGCAAGTGATACACACTGTCATCAAAGCGCATGGTGCTGACCGGCGCCTTGATTTCGCCGTTTTCCACCCAGAACGTGGCAAAGCGCGTCATGCCGGTCAGGCGCGCCGCTGGCAGGTCGGAATAGTTCAGGTACCAGAGGTTGCTGATATATAACCCGGTGCCCAACTGCTTGAGGATATCGGCCTGGACCAGGCTGCCTGCCGCCATTTGCAAGGCGCTGGGAGACTCGTCGCTGCTGGCGCCGTTGGTGCTCAAACCGTATTCGGCGGCGCTGCGAGAGTTGATCAACTGGCCCTCGGCCTTGCCTGCCCGGATCAGGGGCACATCCGCGCGCGGGTAGCCTTCGGTGGAAAACGCCTGGCTCAGGGAACCGCTGATCTGTTCATTGATTGTCACCAGCGGGCTCAGTGATTGCTCACCGGCATACAGGCGCTGCAACGAACTGCCTTTGCTGGCGATGGCCTGGGCCGAAAAACCACCCCAGGTAATGATGCTGATGATTTCTTCCAGCGCTGGCGGTGCAAGGTAGGCACGGTATTGGCCGGGCGCCAGCTTGTGCAGCGGCCGCCCCAGGAACGCCAGTTGCTCGCGGGCCTGTTGAAAGCGTGCGGCAAATTCGGTGCTGTCCCAGGTGTGCCCGGCGTGGCTGGCCTTGACCGCTTCGCCATTGGCGTGGAACAGGCTGAAATCGAAGTTGAAGCTGTTGGCGCAATGCCAGCCGAACGCGCCCGAGGAACTGGCGAAACCACGGCTGATGGGGCCGGCGGCGTAGAAGCCGACCAGATCGACGCCGTCGGCAGCCTGGCTGATGTCGTCCAGCACCTGGGCCAGGGCCGGCAGCGGCCGTCGCTGTTCGTTGCTGCTTTGCCAGGCGTTGTGGTTGAGCAGCAGGTACGGATCACGTGGCAGCAGCGGCAGGGTTTCACGCAGCTGTTGCAGGGCATTGGCCAGACGCTGGCGATCCAGTGCCGCCTCGCCGGACAGGGTGATGCCCAGGTCGGCGTGGCGGCCATCGTTGATCAGCTTGAGGTTCAGGCTGGCCTGTTGCACCTGGCCGGCCTGGCGCACCTGTGCGTGGTTGAAACGCACGAACTCGGACGATTCATCCGCGTAACCCAGGTGGAACTGCTCCTTGTCGGTGACGGCCTGCTTGAGCCAGTCCACCAGTGCCTTGAAGTGGTTCATCAGGCATCGCCCCCAAATACGTCAATGTTACTGAATACACAGGCCGGCGACGCATGGCCGACGCGGATCACCTGGTTGGGCTCGCCCTTGCCGCAGTTGGGCGTACCCAATACCTTGAAGGTGCTGGCGTCGCCGACCGCGCTGAGGTTGCGCCAGAATTGCGCGGAAATTGCCCGATAGTTGGGGTTCTTCACCACGCCCTTGAGTTCGCCGTTTTCAATCAACTGGCCCCACTCGCAACCGAACTGGAACTTGTTGCGCGCATCGTCGATGGACCACGAACGGTTGGTCGACATCAGGATGCCGTTTTCAATACCGCCCACCAATTGCGCCATGCTTTTATCGCCGGCCTCGATATTCAAGTTGGCCATGCGATCGATGGGCGGGCGGTTCCAGCCGCAGGCGCGGCTGTTGGCGACGCCTGGCAGGTTGGCGCGAAATTGCGACAACGCACCGCCCAAGGGCTTGAGCAGCAGGCCATCGCGGATCAGAAATTGCTTGCTGGCGCGGGTGCCGTCGTCGTCATGGCCGTAGCTGGCCAGTTGCTCGGGGATATCGGGGTCGAAGGTCACGTTAAGCAACGGCGAGCCGTATTGCAGATGGCCGAAGTCGCTGGCCTTCACAAAGCTGGTGCCGGCGTAATTGCGCTCGTCACCGAGGATACGGTCCAGCTCCAGCGGGTGGCCGATGGATTCGTGGACCTGCAGGATCATCTGGTCGGGCATCAGCAGCAGGTCGCGTGGGCCATGGGGCGTATTCGGCGCGAGCAGCAATTGCAGGGCTTCGTCGGCCACCTTGCGGGCGGCGCCCACCAGGCCAAAGCGCTGGATCACACCGGCACTGCCTTGCTGGCCGAAGTTGGTACCGCCCAGGGTACGGGTCTGGCTGTCGTTGCCGTCGAAGGCGGTGACACTCAGGCCAGGGAAGACGAAGCGCTGGGCCTGGCGCAATTGCGCGCCGGCGCTGTTGAGATAGATCTGTTCAACCTGCGTAGTGCCAAGGCTCACTTCCCAGGTCACCAGGCGCTCATCCCTGGGCACGGCAGCAGATTCATCGCCGAGCAATTGGTAGCAGTCGCTCAGGGACGGGAAGGGCTGGTCGAGGTCAGGGGACAGGTAGTCGGCGACGTCGCTGGACACTGGCTGTTGGTGCAGGTCGAGCAGGGCGTGGGGCTGGATCAGCCGGGCTTGCTGTTCGGCGCGCTCAAGGGCCGCTTGCAGGCCGGCAAGGGAAATGTCGTTGGTCGCGGCATAGGCTTCTACGCCATTGAGACGCACGGTAAGCATGGCGCCTTCATCGTGGCTCAGGTGCGGTGGTTCGGCGACGTTCTTGCGTACCGACAGGTATTGGCCGGATTCGCGTACGTAGCGCAGGGAGAAGAATTCGGCACGGGTGCGCAGGGCACTGAAGTGCTGTTTGAGAGTGGCGTGGTGTTCGAACATGGGGCCTTCCTTGTGGGCGGCTCGGCGCGCGGCAGGCCAACAGAGTAGGCCGGGGCGCAGAGCTGATCAAGGAAAGTGTAGGGGGGGCTTGCGGTGTCGGGTCGGGCCTCATCGCGGGCAAGCCCGCTCCCACATTTTGATTTGTGAACACAGTCAAATGTGGGAGCTGGCTTGCCTGCGATATCAGGCACCGCGGTGTATCAGTTACTGCGCAGTAGGGCCTACTTCACGCATCGGCTTGCCACGCACCGGCGCATCGCCTGCCACGTAGTAGTCGGCGGTGCTGCGTGGCAGTGGCTTGCGGCCACGGATCTTGTCGGCGATTTTTTCGGCGATCATGATCGTCGGCGCGTTCAGGTTACCGGTGGTGATGATCGGCATGATCGACGCATCGACTACACGCAAGCCCTGCATACCATGCACGCGGCCTTCGCCATCCACTACGGCCATCTCGTCGGTGCCCATCTTGCACGAGCAGGACGGGTGGAACGCGGTTTCGGCGTGCTCGCGGATGAACTTGTCGAGTTGCTCATCGGTTTGCACTTCAATACCCGGGCTGATTTCGCGGCCACGGTATTGATCCAGTGCCGGCTGCTGCATGATTTCACGGGTCAGGCGGATGCCATCGCGAAATTCCTGCCAGTCCTGCTCGGTGGCCATGTAGTTGAAGAGGATGCTCGGGTAGTCCCGTGGGTTCTTCGACTTCAATTGCACGCGGCCACGGCTTGGCGAACGCATGGAGCCCATGTGCGCCTGGAAACCGTGCTCTTTCACACCGTTGCTGCCGTTGTAGTTAATCGCCACCGGCAGGAAGTGGTACTGGATGTTCGGCCACTCGAATTCCGGACGCGAACGGATAAAACCGCCGGCTTCGAACTGGTTGCTGGCGCCGATACCGGTGCCGTTGAACAGCCACTCGGCACCGATGGCCGGCTGGTTGTACCAGAGCAGCGATGGGTACAGCGACACCGGCTGGGTGCACGCATATTGCAGGTACAGCTCAAGGTGATCCTGCAGGTTTTCGCCGACGCCCGGCAGGTCGTGGACTACTGGGATGTCGAGGCTTTCCAGCAGCTTGGCCGGGCCGACGCCGGAGCGTTGCAGCAGTTGCGGCGAAGCGATCGCGCCGCTGCACACCAGCACTTCTTTACGCGCACGGGCTTCAACGCGCTCTTCGGCGGCGCCGATCAGGTAGCGCACGCCAACGGCACGCTTGCCTTCGAACAACACTTTGTCGGTAAGGGCGTGGGTGACGATGGTCAGGGTCGAACGCTTTTTAGCTGTGTCCAGGTAACCGCGTGCGGTGCTGGCGCGACGGCCGTTCGGCGTGACGGTACGGTCCATCGGGCCGAAGCCTTCTTGCTGGTAACCGTTCAAGTCTTCGGTACGCGGGTAACCGGCTTGTACGCCGGCTTCGACCATGGCGTGGAACAGCGGGTTGTTGCCCGCTTTCGGCGTGGTCACGCTGACCGGGCCTTCACCGCCGTGGTAATCGTTGGGGCCGATGTCGCGGGTTTCGGCCTTGCGGAAATAAGGCAGGCAGTCGAGGTAGGTCCAGTCTTCCAGACCGGGCAGCTTCGACCAGTTGTCATAGTCCATGGCATTGCCACGGATATAGCACATGCCGTTGATCAGCGAAGAACCACCCAGGCCCTTGCCGCGCCCGCATTCCATCCGGCGGCCGTCCATGTGTGGCTCTGGATCGGTTTCGTAGGCCCAGTTGTAACGGCGGCCTTGCAGCGGGAAGGCCAGGGCGGCTGGCATCTGGGTACGGAAGTCGAGGCGGTAGTCCGGGCCACCGGCTTCGAGCAGCAAAACAGTGACGCCTTCGTCTTCGGTCAGACGGGTCGCCAGGGTGTTACCGGCGGAGCCGGCACCCACAATGATGTAATCGTATTCTTGGGACATGAATGTACCCTCTTTGAAGTGTGGTCAGGTCTGGCGAGTGCTTCGCACTCGATCGCAGGCAAGCCAGCTCCCACATTTGATCGGGTTCACACAGCGCAAATGTAGGAGCCGGGCTTGCCCGCGATGGCCTCACGGGCAATACAAGACTCGCAGGTGTTAGAACACCGAGGCGTAATCGCCCAGCTCAACCTGTACCGATTTGATGCGGGTGAAGTTGTTCAGCGAGCTGATCCCGTTCTCACGGCCCACACCGGATTGCTTGTAACCACCGACCGGCATCTTGGCGTCGGACTCGCCCCAGGCGTTGATCCAGCAGATACCCGCTTCCAGTTGATGAATCACGCGGTGGGCGCGGTTCAGGTCGCGGGTCACCAGGCCGGCAGCCAGGCCGAAGTCGGTGTCGTTGGCGCGACGGATCACTTCTTCTTCGGTCTCGTAGGTGAGGATGCTCATCACTGGGCCGAAAATTTCTTCACGCACGATGGTCATCTCATCGGTGCAGTCGGTGAACACGGTCGGGGCCACGAAGGCGCCTTTGGCGAAGTCGCCGTCGGTCAGGCGATCGCCGCCGCACAGCAGGCGGGCGCCTTCTTCCTTACCTTTGGCGATGTAGCCCAGCACGCTTTCCATGTGGGCGAAGCTGACCAGCGGGCCGAAGTTGGTGTTGTCGTCCTGCGGGTCGCCGACACGGATGCGCGCAACGCGCTCGACAATCTTGGCTTCAAACGCAGCTTGCAGATGCTTGGGCACGAACACACGTGTGCCGTTGGTGCAGACCTGGCCGGAGCTGTAGAAGTTGGCCATCATCGCGATGTCGGCGGCGCGATCCAGGTCGGCGTCTTCGAACACGATCAGTGGCGACTTGCCGCCCAGTTCCATGGTCACTTCCTTGAGCGACGAACTCGAGGCGCTGGCCATGACTTTCTTGCCGGTGTCGGTGCCGCCGGTGAACGAGACTTTCTCGATGCGCGGGTGCTCGGTCAGCCAAGTGCCGACTTCACGGCCGCTGCCGGTCAGTACGTTGAACACGCCAGCCGGAACGCCGGCTTCGGTGTAGATCTCGGCCAGTTTCAGGGTGGTCAGCGAGGTGACTTCGCTTGGCTTGAAGATCATCGCGTTGCCGGCAGCCAGGGCCGGAGCGGATTTCCACAGGGCGATCTGGATCGGGTAGTTCCACGCGCCGATACCGGCGACTACACCCAGCGGCTCGCGGCGGGTGTAGACGAAGGAGGTGTCGCGCAGCGGGATCTGCTCGCCTTCGATGGCTGGCACCAGGCCTGCGTAGTATTCCAGCACGTCGGCGCCGGTGACGATGTCGACGTACTTGGTTTCGGAGAAGGCTTTACCGGTGTCCAGTGTTTCCAGGGCGGCCAGTTCATCGTTGCGCTCGCGCAGGATGTCGACAGCACGACGCAGGATGCGCGAACGCTCCATGGCGGTCATGGCAGCCCAGATTTTCTGGCCCTTTTCAGCGCTGACCACGGCACGCTCGACGTCTTCTTTCGTGGCGCGTTGCACTTGGGCGAGAACTTCACCGTTAGCCGGGTTGATGGCTTCGAAGGTGGCATCGCTGCCAGCGTCGCTGTAGCCGCCGTCAATGTAGAGTTTTTGCAGGTCGAAACGGGCCATAAAGTCCTCGCAAGTGCATAAGTGGTTGGCGTTACCCGCCGTACAGTGGGCCATGGAGTTGTGGCAACACTGAGCGGCGGACGTTCAGGGGTTGAGCGTTTATAAGTGCTCTAACTCACCTGCTTGGCCAATTGGAAATCCATGTATTCGTAAGCGATCCGTTGCGCTTGCTCCGTGTCGAAAGCGTCTCCCGACAGGGCGCCGCGCAACCACAAACCGTCGATCAAAGCCGCCAGGCCGCGGGCTGCGCTGCGTGCCTCGGGTAACGGCATCGCACGGCGGAACTGGCAACACAGGTTGGAATACAGACGGTGATCGTTGATCCGCTGCAACCTGTGCAATGACGGGTGGTGCATGCTGGTGGCCCAGAAGGCCAGCCAGGTTTTCATTGCCGGGCCGTTGACCTGGCTGGCGTCGAAGTTGCCTTCGATGATCACCTGAAGGTGTGCCCGTGGGCTGTCATCCTTCAAGGCACGCCTGCGTTCGTGGACGTTCTCGATCAACGCATTCATCAGGTAGCGCATGGTCGCTGCAATCAGGCCGTTCTTGTCCTGAAAGTAGTGACTGATGATGCCGTTCGAGACGCCGGCCAGCCGCGCAATCAGCGCAATGCTGGCATCTCCCATTCCGACCTGATCGATGGCCGTCAAAGTGGCTTCGATCAACTGCTGGCGGCGTATGGGTTGCATACCGACCTTGGGCATGTAGCACCTCTCCTTAGGCCTGCCGATGGGCGATCCACGTCCGTCGGCTTGAGGGCCAGTCTATTTTGTTTTGATTGAACGTTCAATCAACAAAGAATAAGATCTGCGACAAATGGTCGCTGCCTACAGATATTTCCTACCTGCGAGCTGCAACCTCTGACACCTGCAAAAACCCTTGAAACAGGCCACTTCAGCGCCTGATCACCGCTTCGGCGGGCTCAAGAATTTTCGGGGTGTCTTTATAACACCCGTCCGTCGACTGCCGAAAAATCGATGTCCCGGGATAACCGTTGCCTTGTGTTTCTCTCTCGCACTGCCTGGAGCATCTGCGCCATGAGTTCTGCCTCTCTTATAAAGACCCCGCCGGAAAAGGTCCGGGTCAACGGTTGGGTGTTCTACACCTCCACCGCGCTGATTCTGATATTGACCGCCATCCTGATCATCGCCCCGCAGGAGGCCGGGCGCATGCTCGGCGTAGCCCAGGCCTGGCTTTCCAAGAGCTTTGGCTGGTACTACATGGTGGTCATCGCCGCCTACCTGGTGTTTGTGGTCGGTCTGGCGTTTTCGTCCTACGGGAAATTGAAACTGGGTAGTAAGGACGACACCCCGGACTTCAGCTACGGCGCCTGGGCCGGCATGTTGTTCTCGTCGGGCATCGGCATTTCGCTGTTGTATTTCGGTGCGTCCGAGCCGCTGGACCACTACTTCAACCCGCCCGAAGGCGCAGCGGCCAGCAATGGCGCGGCCCGCCAGGCGCTGCAGCTGACCTTCCTGCATTGGGGCCTGCACGGTTGGGCGATCTATGCCCTGGTCGGCCTGGCTGTGGCGTATTTTGCGTACCGTCATAACCAGCCGCTGGCCTTGCGTTCGGCGCTTTACCCACTGGTGGGCGAGCGTTGGGTGAAGGGCGCGGCCGGCCATGCGGTAGACGGTTTCGGCATGTTCGTCACCTTGCTGGGGCTGGTGACCAACCTGGGTATCGGCTCGATGCAGGTGTCCTCGGGGCTGGAAAACCTGTTTGGCATGGAGCACAGCAACACCAACTTGCTGATCGTGATCATCGTGATGAGCACCGTGGCAACCATCGCCGCTGTATCGGGCGTGGAAAACGGTATTCGCCGCCTGTCCAACCTCAACATCGTGCTGTTCAGCGGCTTGCTGATTTTTGTGCTGCTGTTCGGCCCGACCCTGCACCTGCTCAACGGCCTGGTGCAGAACACCGGCGATTACCTCAACGGCATCATTCTGAAAACCTTCGACCTGTACGTGTACGAAGGCGACGCCGACAAGACCGAGCGCTGGATGGGCCTGTGGACCCTGTTCTACTGGGCCTGGTGGATTTCCTGGGCGCCATTTGTGGGTATGTTCATCGCACGTATTTCCCGCGGTCGTACCGTGCGTGAGCTGGTAGCTGGCGTGTTGCTGATCCCGCTGGGCTTTACCCTGGCGTGGCTGTCGATCTTCGGTAACTCGGCCCTGGACCTGGTGTTGAACCACGGGGCGGTGGAGTTGGGCAAGACGGCGCTGGAGCAACCGTCCATGGCCATCTACCAACTGCTTGAGCATTACCCGGCATCGAAAATTGTCATCGGCGTATCGATCTTCGTGGGCTTTGTGTTGTTCCTGACCCCGGCGGATTCCGGCGCGGTGATGATGGCCAACCTGTCCTGCAAAGGCGGCAATGTGGACGAAGATGCGCCGCACTGGTTGCGGATCTTCTGGTCGGCGGTCATTACGCTGGTGACGATCGGCCTGTTGTTTGCCGGCAACTTCGAAGCCATGCAAACCATGGTGGTGCTGGCAGGGCTGCCGTTCTCGGTGGTGCTGATCTTCTTTATGTTCGGTTTGCACAAGGCGATGCGCCAGGACGTGGCCATCGAACAGGAGCAGGCGCAACTGGCTGAACGCGGGCGTCGTGGGTTCAGCGAGCGCTTGACGGCGCTGGACCTGCAACCGAGCCAGGCCACCGTGCAACGCTTTATGGACAAGCACGTAACGCCGGCGCTGGAAGAAGCGGCGGTTGCGCTGCGTGAGCAAGGGCTGGAAGTGCAGACACTGCTGGGCAAGTCCAAGCGCTGCATCGGCGTGCGGATCGAGATGGAAGAGGGCAACCCGTTTGTCTACGAAGTGAGCCTGGATGCTTACTCGTCGGCGCCGGCTGACTTGCCTGAAGAAGAGCGCACCCGTTATTACCGCGCCGAGGTGTACCTGCACAACGGGCCTCAGGAATACGACCTGATGGGCTTCACCCAGGAACAGATCACCCGGGATGTGCTCGATCAGTTTGAAAGCCATCGGCAGCTCCTTGGCCGGGTCTATAGCTGATAGTTGAGCTGGCGGCGCCTTCACTGGCGCCGCTGTTGCAAGCATTGAATGCGGTCGAATGTGGGAGCTGGCTTGCCTGCGATAGCAAGGGTGAATCCAACATAGCTATCGCAGGCAAGCCAGCTCCCACATTGACCGCATTGCTTTAGTGAGCGTCAGCCCAGGTTCTTGCCCAGCAGGGCATGGTAGAGCTCACTGTCACCCAAGATCCCCACCACCTTGTTGTTGTCATGCAACACCAGCTTGTTCCCCGTCTGGTAGCGAATCTGCAACGCATCGCGCATACCGATGTTGGAGTCCACCAGCGTCGGCACCCGGCCCAGACCTTCCACCGCTTGCCCCGGCGCCCAATTCTGCAGGTTCATCGCCACGCCATTCTGGCGTGCGCCCTGGATGGTGTTGCCTTCGGCCAGGTCCAGCCACGAGTCACCACCCGGATCAAGGCACACCGAACCGTTCACGCGCTTGCAGTTGTCCAGCGTGCGCATCAGGCTGCGTCCGCACAGCACGTTCAGCGGGTTGGTGTGGGCGACGAAGGTGCGCACATAGTCGTCCGCCGGGTTCAGCACGATCTCTTCCGGCACGCTGTACTGGATGATTTTGCCGTCTTTCATGATCGCGATACGGCTGCCCAGTTTCAGCGCTTCATCCAGGTCGTGGCTGACGAACACGATGGTCTTGCTCAACTTGCGTTGCAGCTCCAGCAGCTCATCCTGCAAGCCTTGGCGAATCAGCGGGTCGAGGGCCGAGAAGGGTTCGTCCATCAGCAGGATATCGGCGTCCATCGCCAGGGCGCGGGCCAGGCCGACGCGTTGCTGCATACCGCCGGACAGCTCGTCGGGCTTCTTGTTGCGCCATTGGCTCAGGCCCACCAGTTCAAGCTTTTCATCCACCAGCGTGCGCCGTTCCTTCTCCGGACGGCCCTGCATTTCCAGGCCGAAGCTGATGTTCTCGCGCACCGTCAGCCAAGGCATCAGGGCGAACTTCTGGAACACCATGGCGATGCGTTTGGTGCGCATCATTTTCAACTCGGCGGGGGTGCAGGAGGCGATGTCGATCTGGCGACCTTCATGCTCTACAAACAGTTGGCCACGGCTGACGGTGTTGAGGCCGTTGATGCAGCGCAGCAGGCTCGACTTGCCGGAACCCGACAAGCCCATCAGCACACAGATCTCGCCTTTCTCGATATCCAGGCTGGCCTTTTCAACGCCGACAATCTGCCCGGTCTTCTTCAGAATTTCGTTACGGCTCATGCCCTGGTCCAGCAGCTTGAGCGCTTCGCGTGGGTCTTTGGAAAAGATCACGTCGACATTGTCGAATCGGATAATGCTCATGCATCACCCCCTACTTTAGCGTCGGGTTGTTTGCAGATACGGTCGAGCATGATGGCCAGCAAGACGATCGCCAGACCCGCTTCAAAGCCCAAGGCGATGTCAGCGGTGTTCAGTGCGTTGACCACCGGCTTGCCGAGGCCGTCGGCACCCACCAGGGCGGCGATCACCACCATCGACAACGACAGCATGATGCATTGGGTAATGCCGGCGGCGATGCTCGGCATGGCGTGGGGCAACTCGATGCGCGAGAGCAACTGGCGGCGCGAGCAGCCAAAGGCTTTACCGGCGTCCATCAACTCTTGCGGCACATCGCGGATACCCAGGTAGGTCAGGCGGATCGGCGCGGCAATCGCGAACACCACCGTGGAAATCAGCCCGGGCACCACCCCCAGCCCGAAGAGGGTCAGGGTAGGGATGAGGTAGACGAAGGTCGGTACGGTCTGCATCAGGTCGAGCACCGGCCGCATCATGGTGTAGAACATCGGCTTGTGCGCGGCAACAATGCCCAGCGGCACGCCGATGACCACGCAGACCAGGGTGGCGAACAACACCTGCGCCAGAGTCTCCATGGTTTCCTGCCAGTACCCCAGGTTGAGGATCAGCAGGAAGGAGGCGATGACAAAAACCGTCAGGCCCCACTTGCGTTGAATGAAGTGAGCCAGCAGCGCAATCAGACCGATCAATGCCAGCGGATTGAACCAGGTCAGCGCAAACGTCACGCCGTGGATCATCGTTTCCAGTGTCGATGCGATTGCGTCGAAATAGTTGGCACCGTGTTGGGTCAACCAGTCGACGAAGGCAGCGATGTACTGGCCTAGAGGGATTTTCTGTTCAGTCAGCATGGTAGTGAATGTCCACATGCGAAGGGGAAAACATCCCGGGCCAGCGCACCGGCCCGGGGTCAGCGGGTGCTATTTGGCGAGGTAAGCTTTAACGGCATCGATCCCTGGTTTGCCATCGACGGTGGTGACACCGGCGAGCCAGGTGTCGAGCACTTGCGGGTTCTTCTGCAGCCAGGCCTTGGCGGCGGCGTCGGCCTTCATCTTGTCGTCCAGGACGTTACCCATCAGGGTGCTTTCCATGTCCAGCGTGAACACCAGGTTTTTCAGCAACTGGCCGACGTTGCTGCATTCCTGGGTGTAGCCCTTGCGGGTGTTGGTGTAGATGGTGGCCTGGCCATAGTTGGGGCCGAACGAATCGTCGCCGCCGGTCAGGTACTTCATCTTGAAGCGGGTGTTCATCGGGTGCGGTTCCCAGCCGAGGAACACGATGGCCTGGTTGCGCTTGGAGGCGCGTTCAACCTGGGAGAGCATCCCGGCTTCGCTGGACTCGACCACCTTGAAGCCGGCGGTCTTGAGGCCGAAGGCGTCTTTGTCGATCAGTGTCTGGATGGTGCGGTTGCCGTCGTTGCCCGGCTCGATGCCGTAGATCTTGCCGCCCAGCTCATCCTTGAATTTGGCGATATCGGCGAAGTCTTTCAGGCCCTTGTCGTACAGCGCCTGTGGGACCGCCAGGGTGTACTTGGCGTTCTCCAGGTTGGCGCGCACGGTTTCCACGGTGCCGGCATCACGGTACTGCTTGATGTCGTTTTCCATGGTTGGCATCCAGTTGCCGAGGAAGATGTCCATGTTCTTGCCGTCGGCCAGGGACTTGTAGGTCACCGGTACCGAAATCATCGTGGTGCGCGGCTTGTAGCCCAGGCCCTTGAGGATTTCGCTGGTGGTCGCGGTGGTGACGGTGATGTCGGTCCAGCCGACATCGGAGAAGTTGACGGTCTTGCACTGTTCCGGTTCTGCGGCGTGTGCCATGAGGGGCAGACTCAGCATGGCGGCCAACAACAACGAGGGTGAACCTTTCATCGGGGTAGACTCCTGTGTCTTTTCTGGCGGCATTCGCCGCGCTTTATAA
Source organism: Pseudomonas synxantha BG33R (assembly GCF_000263715.2). Lineage (NCBI taxonomy): Bacteria > Pseudomonadati > Pseudomonadota > Gammaproteobacteria > Pseudomonadales > Pseudomonadaceae > Pseudomonas > Pseudomonas synxantha. The sequence goes on along the minus strand of NZ_CM001514.1, from coordinate 5,811,472 downwards.
GTGTTGCGGTTGGAGCGTGCGAGAACAGCTCTGGCGCGGTGCCTTGCAAACGAGTCGAGACTGATCATGTACCAGTGAAAATCTGACGCCTACAGGGGGCGTCGTATCCAGTACAGGGAGGGTCGCATCCAGTACCGATGACGTCGCTTACAGCTTTTTCCCAAGGTAAAACTGCTGTTTTTACCCATCTGCACCGCAAAAAACGGCCAAAACAGGCGTTCGCACGCGAGCGACGCTGGTGAGCATGGATGCGTCGGTGTGAGACGCCGTGGCGAGCAACAAAAGCTTGATGATGCCGCCATCTGGGCGATCTGAGCGTAGCACCTCGTTCAAGCCCGGCCCGCGCTTATCGAGGAGTTACACGTTAATGGCTATCAGCGTTTTCGACCTGTTCAAGATCGGCATCGGGCCTTCGAGTTCTCACACCGTGGGCCCCATGCGCGCCGCGGCGTTGTTCGTGCAGGCGTTGCGTGAGCGTGAACTGTTGGAACGGGTTCGGCGTGTCGAAGTGCAACTGTACGGCTCGTTGTCTGCCACTGGCATCGGCCATGGCAGTGACACCGCAACCATCATGGGCCTGATGGGCGAGTGGCCGGACGCAATCGACCCCTCGCAAATCGGCGTACGCATTCAAACCTTGCGTGAAACCGACACCCTGTTGCTGGACAGCCGCTTGCCGGTGCCATTTGTGTGGGCGCGGGACATGCGCTTGCTCGACGAGAACCTGCCGTTCCACCCCAACGCCATGACCCTGGTGGTATGGGGCGATGACGGCGAACTGCATCGCGATACCTACTATTCGGTCGGCGGCGGCTTTGTGGTGGATGAGGCCCAGGCCCGAAGCGGCGTGGCCGATATGGACCGCACCGAATTGCCTTACGATTTTTCCAGTGCGGTTGAGCTGTTGCAGCTGTGCAAGACCCACAACCTGCGCGTCGCCGAACTGATGCTGGCGAACGAAAAGACCTGGCGCTCCGAAGAAGAAATCCGCAGTGGCCTGATGAAACTCTGGCGCGCCATGCAGGATTGCGTGGAGCAGGGTCTCAAGCACGAAGGCATCCTGCCCGGCGGCCTCAATGTGCGCCGCCGCGCCGCCAAGTTGCATCGCAGTTTGCAAGAGCTGGGCAAACCCAATGTGATCGGCTCGACCTTGAGCGCCATGGAGTGGGTCAACCTGTTCGCCCTGGCGGTCAACGAAGAAAACGCCGCCGGTGGGCGCATGGTGACGGCGCCGACCAATGGCGCGGCGGGGATCATCCCGGCAGTGCTGCACTACTTCATGAAGTTCAGTGAGGAGGTCACCGAAGCCAACGTGGTCGACTATATGCTCGGCGCGGCGGCGGTAGGTATCTTGTGCAAGAAGAACGCTTCGATCTCCGGTGCTGAAGTCGGCTGTCAGGGTGAAGTAGGCTCGGCTTGCGCGATGGCCGCAGCTGGCTTGGCGGAGATTCTAGGTGCCACGCCGGAGCAGGTGTGCAACGCCGCCGAAATCGGCCTGGAACATAACCTCGGCCTGACCTGCGACCCGGTCGGCGGCCTGGTACAGGTGCCGTGTATCGAGCGCAATGCGATTGCGGCGGTGAAGGCCATCAACGCGGCGCAAATGGCCCTGCGTGGCGACGGCCAGCACTTTATCTCCCTGGACCGGGTGATCCGCACCATGCGTGATACCGGGGCCGATATGCATGACAAGTACAAAGAGACATCACGCGGTGGGTTGGCGGTGAGTGCGGTTGAGTGCTGAGACCCAGTCGCCTGCATCGGGGGCAAGCCCCCTCCCACACTTGATTTGTGAACACCTTCAAAATGTGGGAGGGGGCTTGCCCCCGATAGCAATAGTGCAGACACAATTGCTCATAAAGTGAACACCAGATCAAAAAACGCCACCTTTTAGCGCGTCGCAAACAGATAAGTAGCTACCAAACGATTTCCCTCTCGTCACCTGCGCATTGTGCTTTGGGTGACAGACATGTCCTACGCCCGCAAAGCGCCTTCCCACAAGTGCTACCGATTTGCTCACACGCTTTGAGTAGCACCCTTCTCACGCCATATCCCGCACCCCACGCGCGGGCTTATATAGACGCATCAACAGGTCGTTTTCAGGAGTTATTGAATAGCCATTCAATTTTCGGCATGGCATTTGCTCTGTCAATTCAAAGCCTCTCTCCCCTCGCAGGGGATGAGCGCAATAACAAGAGCCTCGCCTGAGGCCATCACCTGCTTTGTGTGAGGAGATACCGCGATGACGTCGTTCAACTCCGGGGCCCAACCCCAGAACCGTGCGCCTCAATCCATCGGCTTTTTGCTGCTGGACAATTTCACGCTGATTTCACTGGCGTCGGCCGTGGAACCCCTGCGCATGGCCAACCAGTTGTCCGGCCGCGAGCTGTACCGCTGGACAACCCTGAGCGTGGACGGCAACCAGGTATGGGCCAGCGACGGCCTGCAAATCACCCCGGACGCCTCCATGCACAAAGCGCCGGCGCTGGACACGGTCATCGTCTGCGGGGGCGTGGGTATCCAGCGCACGGTCACCCGTGAGCATGTGTCGTGGCTGCAAAGCCAGGCGCGTCAATCCCGTCGCCTGGGTGCCGTGTGTACCGGCAGTTGGGCCCTGGCTTGCGCGGGTTTGCTCGACGGTTTTGATTGCAGCGTGCATTGGGAATGCCTGGCGTCGATGCAGGAAGCCTTCCCGCGCGTCGCGATGAGCACGCGTCTGTTCACGCTCGACCGCAACCGCTTCACCAGCTCCGGCGGCACTGCGCCGTTGGACATGATGCTGCACCTGATCAGCCGCGACCACGGCCGTGAATTGTCGGCTGCCATCTCCGAGATGTTCGTCTACGAACGCATCCGCAACGAACAGGATCACCAGCGCGTGCCGCTCAAGCACATGCTCGGCACCAACCAGCCGAAGCTGCAGGAAATCGTCGCGCTCATGGAAGCCAACCTGGAAGAGCCGATCGACCTGGATGAGCTGGCGGTGTATGTCGCCGTGTCGCGCCGCCAGTTGGAGCGGCTGTTCCAGAAATACCTGCACTGCTCGCCGTCGCGGTATTACCTCAAGCTGCGCCTGATCCGTGCACGGCAGTTGCTCAAGCAAACACCGATGTCGATCATCGAAGTGGCGTCGGTGTGCGGGTTCGTGTCCACGCCGCACTTCTCCAAGTGCTACCGCGAATACTTCGGCATACCGCCACGCGATGAACGTGTCGGCTCCAACACCACCCAGCAAGTGGCGATGATGCCGATTCCGCAGGCACTGGTGTTGTCACCGTTGTCGGGGCCGATGTCGGCGTTGAGCCAGGCCAGGAACGAGTCGACGTTTGCCAGTGTAAGGCTCTAAACCGAGTCGTCTGCATTGCAGGCAAGCCAGCTCCCACCTTGGAATGCGTTCTCCTGTGGGAGCTGGCTTGCCTGCGATAGCGGTATTTTCAGGCGCCGGAGTTCTGTTTGAATTGCATCAGCGCCGGCAACAGCTGCTTATCGATCGCCTGGCGTACCGCCGGCAAAATGGTCGCCTTGCCGGTATACATCTGCTCCACCATCCCCTTGAGCGCCTTGGCTCGCGCTTCGCTCAAACCGCGCACCGCACATTCACACGCCTGCTCGGCACTGGAGCCGCTGGATACTTCAAACCCCAGCGAGCGCAGTTGGCTCAGCAGGTCATCCTGGTCAATCAAATCCGCGTGCATCATGACGTTTATCCTGGTGTAGGGAACAGGGATTGACCTGGATTCTGGTAGGCCCCCGCCGGGTGGGCAAGCGCAGAATCGAGCAATGGCTTGGATGGCTATGAACAGGTCGTTTTCGGGTCACTTGGCAATACGGTTAATAGGCACACTGATCCCAGGCACGCAGCTTGACGGTTTGGTCACCCTCCAGATGCACAGCTCACACAAGGCCCCTCTGCCCCGATCCAGTCACGGCTGGCTCGGGGCTTTTTTTGCCGGTAAACCGATGACGCGGCCAAGCAGGGCGGGCCTTGGCAGCTCGGCCTGTGCAGCGCTGATCGCGGCGAGCCGTTGCAGCGTGGCCTCGGTGAACGGCGTAGCCTGCGGCCCGGCCAGATCGACGTGCAGCAGCATCTGTTCATTGCCGGCCAGTTCCTTGTCATCGCCCACCCGGTGCAGGCTGTGATAAAGGTGCAGGCGCTTGGCGTCATGGGCGATCAGTTGGGTGTGCACTTCAACCTCGGCGCCCAGTTTCACTTCGTGCAGGTAGTTCAGATGCAGCTCCAGGGTGAACAATGAGTGGCCGCTGGCTTCACGGTTGTCGCTGTCCAGGCCCAGGGTGTCCATCAGCGCATCGGTGGCGTAGCTGAAGATCAGCAGGTAGAACGCGTCGCGCAGGTGGCCGTTGTAGTCCACCCAGTCGGGAAGGACTCGGGTGGTATAGGTGGTCAATGCGGGCATTATCGGCTCCCTTTATTCGGCGAAGGTCATGCCGTGCCGGGCCTTGGTGGTTTTCACCGCCTCAAGCACTGCCAACAGGCAATCATCACGATAGCGCTCCAGCGCCGAAATGCTGTGTTGGCCCAACTGATCGCTAGTGCCATCGACCACGTCGTCAATCAGCTTGTCGGTCAGTTCCGGTGCTGGCAGGTAGGTCCATGGCAACTGCAACGCCGGGCCGAACTGCGCCATGAAGTGCCGCATACCGGCATCACCGCCTGCCAGGGTGTAGGTGAGGAAGGTACCCATGAACGACCAGCGCAGGCCGGCGCCAAAGCGAATCGCGTCATCGATTTCGCCGGTGGTGGCCACGCCGTCATTGACCAGGTGCAGCGCCTCGCGCCACAACGCTTCGAGCAGCCGGTCGGCAATAAAACCGGGCACTTCCTTGCGCACATGCAGCGGGCGCATACCGAGGGATTCATACACCTTGATGGCCGCCTGGATCGCTTCAGGCGCAGTGCGCTTGCCGCCCACCACCTCCACCAAGGGCAGCAGGTAAACCGGGTTGAACGGGTGGCCGACCACGCAGCGTTCCGGGTGGGTCGAACCTTCATAGAATTCGCTTGGCAACAGCCCGGACGTGCTCGAACCGATCAACGCATTCGGCTTGGCCGCCGCGCTGATCTGGCTGTGTAGCTGCAGCTTGAGCTCCAGGCGTTCCGGGGCGCTTTCCTGAATGAAGTCGGCGTCCTTGACGCATTCCTCGATGGTGCTGACAAAGCGCAGCCGATGCTGGGATGCACCCGGTGCCAGGCCTTGTTTTTCCAGCGCGCCCCAGGCATTGGCGACGCGTTTGCGCAAGGCTGCTTCGGCACCGGGGGCAGGGTCCCAGGCGACCACATCGAGGCCGTGGGCGAGGGCACGGGATACCCAGCCGCTGCCGATAACACCGCTGCCCAAGGCAGCGAAGGTTTTGATGTCAGTGATAAAGCTCATTGGCACATTCCTAGAGAGTTCGGGGATCCCCTGTGGGAGGGGCGGTGCGACGATTCCACATGTTTAACCGCGTTTGGTCATGCCCATCTTGATTCGCCCCTCGGCCGGGGTCATGACCCGCGCACCCAGCCGGCTGAGGATTTCAATGGCGCGTTCCACCAACTGGCCGTTGGTGGCGAGCACGCCTTTGTCCAGCCACAGGTTGTCTTCCAGGCCCACCCGTACATTGCCGCCCAGCAGCACCGCTTGCGCGGCCATCGGCATTTGCATGCGACCAATCCCGAACCCTGCCCACACCGCGTCGGCGGGCAGGTTGTCGACCATGGCTTTCATGGTGGTGGTATCGGCCGGCGCGCCCCAGGGAATGCCCAGGCACAGTTGGAACAGCGGGTTATCGAGCAGCCCTTCCTTGATCATCTGCTTGGCGAACCACAGGTGGCCAGTGTCGAAAATTTCCAGCTCGGCCTTTACGCCCAGGGCCTGGATACGCTTGGCGCCGGCCCGCAGTTGCGCCGGGGTGGACACATAAATGGTGTCGCCGTCGCCGAAGTTGAGGGTGCCGCAGTCCAGGGTGCAGATCTCCGGCAGCAGTTCCTCCACATGCGCCAGGCGGGTCAGTGGGCCGACCAGGTCAGTGTTGGGGCCGAAGTCCATCGGGTTCTCGCCGCCACCGATTTCCAGGTCGCCGCCCATGCCGGCGGTGAGGTTGACGATGATGTCGATGTCGGCCTCGCGGATGCGCTCCATCACCTCACGGTACAGGGCTACATCGCGGCTGAATTTGCCGGTGTGCGGGTCGCGTACATGGCAGTGCACCACGGTGGCGCCGGCCTTGGCGGCTTCTACTGCGGCGGCGGCAATTTGTTTGGGGGTGACCGGCACGTGCGGGCTTCTGGCGGTCGTGTCGCCAGCACCGGTGAGTGCGCAGGTGATGATGACGTCGTGGTTCATGAGGCGGTTCCTTACAGGCGTGGTGGTGCCGTTCGCGGCCGCAAGTGGCCGCGAAACGGTGGTTCGGAGAAGGTTATTTGCGGGTGAGTTTCAGGTTGGCGGCCGCGGGTTTGCCATCGAACGTGGTCACGCCCTCCAGCCAGCGCTGTTGGTCTTGAGGGTGATCCTTGAGCCACTGCCTGGCGGATTCCAGGGCATCCTTGTGATCGAGCAGCGGCTGCATCATGCGGCTCTCGTCGGCGGCGGTGAACGTCAGGTTGGTCAGCAGCGTGTGCACGTTGGGGCACTGCTCGGCGTAGGTTGGCGACGTGACGGTCCATACGCTGGCCCGGCCTTCGTTCGGCCCCAGGGCGTCTTCGCTGCCGGTGAGGTAGGTCATCGCCACATTCACGTTCATCGGGTGCGGCGCCCAACCAAAGAACACCACGGCTTCCTTGCGGCGCACGGCGCGGTCCACGGCGGCCAACATGCCGGCTTCGCTGGACTCCACCAGTTGGAACTTGCCCAGGCCAAACTGGTTCTTGGCAATCATCGCCTTGATCTGGGTATTGGCACCTGAGCCGGGCTCGATGCCGTAGATCTTGCCGCCCAGCTCTTTCTGGAACCTGGCGATGTCAGCGAAGGTCTTCAGGCCCTTGTCTGCCAGATAAGTCGGCACCGCCAGGGTGGCGCGTGCGTCTTCCAGGCTGGGTTTATCCAGGACCTTGACCTGCCCGGCCTCGACAAACGGCGTGATGGTCTGGGTCATCAGCGGGTTCCAGTAGCCCAGGAACAGGTCCAGGCGTTGGTCGCGGATACCGGCAAAGATGATTTGCTGGGAGGCGCTGGTTTGTTTGGTCTTGTAGCCGAGGCCGTCGAGCAGCACTTGAGTCATGGCGCTGGTGGCGATCACGTCGGTCCAGTTCACCACGCCCATGCGTACGTTCTGGCATGAAGCGGCATCCGCTGCCATGGCGTTAGTGCTCAAAACGGCGCTGGCGCTGAGTGCAAGTACGCAACGGCGGATCAGTCGGTTCATGGTGGGTCCCTCGGCAGGTCGTTATTGTGGGGGCCGGTGTCTTTGTGCACCGTGACGCCACGTTACGCAGCTTGGCGAGCCACAAAACGCACGACGGCGACCGGCTCTTGCACTGCAGCGACCTGTCCCCTTGAATCCGTGCATGAACGGGAGTATCACAGTGCCACGCTGCCCGCCCCACGAGAGCGCCACCATGTCCCAGGATTTCTACTTCTTGCTGATGCCGGGTTTTTCGGCCATCGGTTTTATCTCAGCCTTGGAACCGCTGCGGGTCGCCAACCGCTTTCGTGGCGAGTTGTACCGCTGGCACATATTGAGTGCAGATGGCGGCGCGGTGCTGGCGAGCAACGGTATGTCGGTCAACGCCGACGCCGCGCTGGAGCCGCTGGAAAAAGGCGCCACATTATTAGTGGTGGCCGGTTTCGAGCCTTTGCAATGCTCTACCCCGGCGCTGGAGCATTGGCTGCGTCGCCTCGATCACGACGGCGTGACCCTGGGCGCCATCGACACCGGCGCCTGTGTGCTGGCCGAAGCGGGGCTGCTCGATGGCCACCGCCTGACCCTGCACTGGGAAGCCATCGACGCCTTCAAGGAAGCCTATCCGCAGTTGAGCGTGACTCAGGAGCTGTTCGAGATTGACCGTCGCCGCATCACCTGCGCCGGCGGCACCGCGTCCATCGACTTGATGCTCGATCTGATCGCCCAGGCCCACGGCTCGGAACTGGCGGTCCAGGTCTCGGAGCAATTCGTGCTCGGCCGTATACGCCCACGCAAAGACCACCAGCGCATGCAGATCGCCACGCGCTACGGCATCAACAACAAGAAACTGGTGCACGTGATCGGCGAAATGGAACAACACACTGAGCCGCCCTTGAGCACCCTGGCCCTGGCCGACGCGATCAAGGTCACCCGGCGTCAACTGGAGCGCCTGTTTCGTCTGCACCTGAACGACACCCCGAGCAACTTCTATCTCGGCCTGCGCCTGGAGAAAGCCCGGAAACTGCTGCGCCAGAGCGACATGAGTGTGCTGGAAGTGAGCATTGCGTGTGGGTTTGAGTCGCCGTCCTATTTCACCCGCAGCTATCGCGCCAGGTTTGCCAAGTGTCCTAGGGAGGATCGGCGACGGGAGGTGGTTTGACGGACAATTATAGTCAATTATACTCTTCGCTATAATTTATAGTCCTTTCCATAATTGAGTATAAAACCATGTCCACGCACAGCGGCTTTGTGTTTCGCCGCCCCACCCTGGCAAGCAGTATTGCCGATGGCCTAGTGGGGGCCGGTATTCAGGATTTCACCTCCGGCCTGTTTCTTGCGGCGCCCCGACGCACGGGCAAAAGCACTTTTCTGCGCGAAGACCTGATTCCGGAATGTCAGCTCCGGGGCTGGCTGGCGGTGTATGTCGACCTGTGGGCCAACAAGGAAAAAGACCCCGCCGAGCTGATCGCGAGTGCCATTGCGGGGGCGTTGGTGCCGTTTGAAAAGGGCATTCGCAAACTGGCAAAGAACATTGGCATCGAGAAACTAAGCTTTCTGCGTACGCTTTCCTGGGACTTTACCAAGCCACAATTGCCTGTCGGTGCGACGCTGACCCAAGCGTTGGAATTGCTCCATCGGGCTGCAGGAAAACCCGTTGTGCTGGTGATTGACGAAGCACAGCACGCATTAACCACCGAATCAGGTATCAATGCGATGTTCGCGTTGAAGGCTGCGCGGGATCAGCTCAACCAAGGCCGTGACGAGGAGGGCAGCGGTTTGCGCCTGGTGTTTACCGGTTCCAATCGCGACAAACTCGCCCATTTGGTATTGGGTAAAAGCCAGCCATTCTTCGGTTCCAGCATCACACCGTTTCCGCTGCTGGGCAAAGCGTTCACCCAGGCCTACACCGTGCACCTCAACGCGCACCTGGCCAAGAACAACCAATTCAACGCGGCTGATATTGATGAGGCGTTTGAGCGGGTAGGTCGGCGTCCCGAGATGTTGCGCACGATCATCGGTGAAGTCGCATTGGAGCTGGGCGAGGCGAGCAATCTGGGTCAACTGCTGCACAGTCGTGCAGAACTGCTGCGCGCGGGTGTATGGACCGAGTTCGAAAGCGCCTGGAACGCCCTGACCATCCCTCAGCGCGCCGTGCTGGAGGTGATGGTGGAGCGTTCTCAAAACAACGAACCCTTTGCGCCATTCACCGATAGCACCCTCACGGCTGTCAGCAAGGCGCTGGAAAAGATGGGTAGCGACGTGGTGCCGGGTACCCAGACCATCCAGGCCTGCATCGATGCCCTGCGCGACAAGGAACTGGTGTGGAAGTCGAGCCGAGGCGGCTATGCCCTGGAGGACAAAACCTTCGGTGACTGGCTGCAACACAAGAGCCGTACACCGCGCTAAAAGGCCGGCTTTTAAAGAGAGCGGGTGTGGCTTATTTCTTCACCAGGGCCGAGCACGCTGCCTTATATTTCGAGGCCGCAGAGAATGACTAAGGGACAACTCAAATCAAATGTGGGAGCTGGCTTGCCTGCGATGGCGGTGGGTCAGCACGATAAATGTCGACTGATGTACCGCCATCGCAGGCAAGCCAGCTCCCACAGTGGAGAGGTGGCGTGGCTTATTTCTTTACCAGGGCCGAGCATGCAGCCTTGTAGGCTTCATGCTGGTACTTGTTCAGCGTCGCGGGCAGATCAAAGGTATGCTTCTTGTTCTGTGCATTGATGGTCTGCGGCGACAGCAGCGTCACTTCAACCCCCTCCAGTAATTGAAACACCCCTTCAATCTTGAACGTCGTCGGGCCACCGGCGAATTCACCTTTCTTGCTGCGTTTCTTGATGGCGATACGCTCGATGGCGTTTTCCTGTACGAACGCTTTCACTTGGGTGACGAAGGCTTTGACGTTGGCGGCCTCGTCGTCGTCTTCAAGGGCGATTTTCTTGGTCGACAGCGCGACGTGGGTCAGCGCCTGGTTCTGCAGGGAGGCGACGGCGATAATGGCTTCGCTGCCTTTGATTTCGATGCCGCAGATAGTCATGAATGGCCTTGGTCGGGAAAGATAGAGTGGAAAAAGGATTGTCCCCCTATCCACTCCCAGATGCACTACTGCTTCTACAGCGTAAGATCGTCCCGTCCTACAATTTTGAAGTCGCCGCCGTTAATTTCCAGGAGGTTCCCATCCGAGTTAGTGGACTCGAAGCTAAAGGTTCCTTCAACAGTTTCGAGCGCATCATCGAAGACCATGTCGATAAAACCGGAGTCCGCGTCATGGGTGTAGAAAACCGATTCGTCGTTTTCTGCCAATAGTTGCCAATAAACGGCACTCACCTTTTTCTCTTCAATCGTGTGTTTACCGTCGGTCAGCGTGCTGAGAAAGGTAATTTCAATGCCGTGAATCATGTCGGGCAGGCGTTGCAGCGCCGAGAGCGTCGTACGCATTTTTCGGTCGGTTGTGTAGTAGTCCCGCGCGAAACTGATGCCTTCAGCCGTCAATGTAAGGGAAGGGGAAGTTCCAATATTAGCGCTCAGGTTGCCCTGGGATGGGGTTGTGTAGTTTTGAGGAATGACGTGTCGAGTCAGCATGATCAGCTCCTTGGAGTAACTCCTTGATGATCGGTTAATGCGTATTCACCAACCGAACATAGGCACTGCACGGCACACCGTAAACTGTGAGAGCTGACAGTTGACAGGCGCCTGGCTACCCAGGGTGATGACGCTTATTCCTGCCCAATCGACTCCAAAAACTCCGACCGCTTATCACTCTTTCGCGCCAGGCAATCGTTCTGCAGCAGCCCTTGGTCGTTATCCTTGAGCAGTTGCTCGGCGGTGGCTTTGTTATAGGCGGCGCAAGCCAAGGGCTGTTTGTCGTTTTCGATGCCATCGCACGGCGTCACGTCGGTGTCTTCGGCCGCGTTCATGGCGTTGCCTTGAACTAGTGAAGATGGCGTGAATGGTAACAGGCTCGGTCCGGTCGAGAGGAGTTGACCATTTGTCGGAGACAGTGCTGAAACTGTCAGATCTGACAGTAGAACTTGGTGGGTCCTTCACCTAGATTCGCGACAGGAACCCTTACGCGGTTCCAAGCCTTTTCGACAAGGGAGTTGCGCAATGAATATTCGCAGGGAGATTCGAACACTGAGCGGGCCTGAACGACTAGCGTTTACCAATACTCTGTTGGCCCTCAAGCGCAATGGCGGATATGACAAGTATGTGCATTGGCACCACGCAGTGATGGTGCCTACGGTTCATCCCGATGAACCCCAAGACCCCGACTATCGTAACGGGGCTCACTTGGGTCCGGCCTTTTTGCCGTGGCACCGTGAGATGTTGTTGCAGTTGGAGGCCGACCTGCAATCGATTACGCCTGGCATCACGATACCTTACTGGGATTGGACGTTGGATGCGGCCGACCCGACGAACTCACCGGTGTGGGAGCAAAGCTTGATGGGTGGTGACGGTGACGCTACCGATGAGTCCAGGGTGCAAGATGGGCCCTTTGCACACCGTTACGGCAATTGGCCCGTGCCTGCGTACCCTGAAGACGACCTGCCGGGCCCGGGCCTGAAGCGACAATTCTCGCAATGGGTCACCTCGCTGCCTACGGCTGACGACGTGAAGATGGCAATGAATGAAGGTTTGTATGACGAGCCTAATTACAACGCCAGCCCGTTCAACCGAGGCTTCAGGAACCGACTTGAAGGATGGATCACCCAGAAGGGCGACCCGCAAGTCAGCACACCGGGCTCGCAGTTGCACAACCGAGTCCATCTGTGGATCGGTGGCAACATGTTGGCAATGACGTCCCCCGAGGATCCGGTGTTTTTTCTGCATCACTGCTTTATCGACAAGATCTGGGCCGACTGGCAGGCGCAAATGAAGCTGGATAAGCCTGATCTGGCGCCTCATTACTGCCCAATGCAAGGTGGTCCGGCCGGGCACAATTACGATGATGTGATCAAACCCTGGCAGCGTCGTATCCGCGACGTGATGGACATCACCACCCTGGGTTATGCCTACGAACCAGGCGTGCCGCTGACCAAGAGGCCGTTCAAGTCACCTTTCATGGCTTGAATGGGGCAAGGCCCTTCCCGCGTCTCAGCCGTGTGGAAGGGCGTTTACTCCTGCCCAATCGACTCCAAAAACTCCGACCGCTCATCACTCATCCGCGCCAGGCAATCATTCTGCGCAATCGCATACTCCTTGCTGCCATTGACCGCCGGGAAGGTGTCCACCGCGCAATCGGCATCGCGCAGTTTTTCCCATTTCTGCTGGGCGTCCTTCAGACGGGCGGTAATGTCGGCCAGTTTGGTCTTGTCGCTGCCGTAGGTTGAAGCCATGCGCTCCAGCAGGCCCTGATAGTTATCCTTGAGCAATTGCTCGGCGGTGGTTTTGTTGTAGGCGGCGCAGGCCAGGGTCTGTTTGTCGTTTTCGATGCCGTCGCACGGCGTGCTGTCGGTGTCTTCGGCTGCGTGAACGCCGGTTGCGATGAGTGCCAAAGCCAGGAAAATCGATTTCATTGCGCCGTCTCATATCACGTGATGCGCAATTCTGGCTCAAGCGTAAGACAAAGAACAGTCGCCCGTCAGGCATGTCTGCACAGCCTTTGTCGTGGATTGACGCTTTCGGCAATTCCCCTGTCGTTTTTGCACCCGGCTCGGGTTGTCCCTGGGCATATGCTGGCCCCAAAGCGCCGGCAGACGATTCGGCGCATGAATCGCCAATAAGGGGACGCCTGATGAGCCCAGCCGAGTTGCACGCCGACAGCATCGTTATCGACGGTCTGATTATTGCCAAGTGGAACCGCGACCTGTTCGAAGACATGCGCAAAGGTGGCCTCACCGCCGCCAACTGCACAGTGTCGGTGTGGGAAGGCTTCCAGGCCACGATCAATAACATTGTCGCCAGCCAGACCCTGATTCGCGAGAACAGTGACCTGGTGATCCCGGTGAAAACCACCGCCGACATCCGCCGCGCCAAGGAGCAGGGCAAGACCGGCATCATCTTCGGCTTCCAGAATGCCCATGCCTTTGAAGACCAGCTCGGCTATGTCGAGATCTTCAAACAGCTCGGCGTTGGCGTGGTGCAGATGTGCTACAACACCCAGAACCTGGTGGGCACCGGCTGCTATGAGCGCGACGGCGGGTTGTCGGGCTTCGGGCGCGAAATCGTCGCCGAGATGAACCGTGTCGGCATTATGTGCGACCTGTCTCACGTCGGTTCCAAGACCAGCGAAGAAGTCATCCTCGAATCGAAAAAGCCGGTGTGCTATTCCCACTGCCTGCCGTCCGGGCTCAAGGAACACCCGCGCAACAAGTCCGATGAAGAACTCAAGTTCATCGCCGACCACGGTGGGTTTGTCGGCGTGACCATGTTCGCGCCGTTCCTGGCCAAGGGCATCGATTCGACCATCGACGACTACGCCGAAGCCATCGAATACACCATGAATATCGTCGGCGAAGATGCCATCGGCATCGGCACCGACTTCACCCAGGGGCATGGCCAGGATTTCTTTGAAATGCTTACCCATGACAAGGGCTACGCCCGCCGGCTGACCAGCTTCGGCAAGATCATCAACCCGCTGGGCATTCGCACCGTGGGTGAATTCCCCAACCTCACCGAGACCCTGCTCAAGCGCGGCCACCCCGAGCGCGTGGTACGCAAGATCATGGGCGAGAACTGGGTCAACGTCTTGAAGGACGTCTGGGGCGAATAAGCCAGACACCTATCGGCAACACCACAACGAATTTTTCTGGAGTTAAGTTTCCATGGCCAAGATCGCCCCGCAATTGCCAATCGAAGTCGACAGCGAAACCGGTGTCTGGACCTCCGACGCCCTGCCCATGCTGTACGTGCCGCGCCATTTCTTCGTCAACAACCACATGGGTATCGAAGAAGTGCTGGGCGCTGATGCCTACGCCGAGATCCTCTACAAGGCCGGCTACAAATCCGCCTGGCACTGGTGTGAAAAGGAAGCCGAGTGCCACGGCCTGGAAGGCGTCGCGGTGTTCGAACACTACATGAAGCGTCTGTCGCAACGCGGATGGGGCCTGTTCAAGATCCAGGACATCGACCTGGATAAAGGCACCGCCAGCGTCAAGCTTGAGCACTCGGCGTTCGTCTACGTGTACGGCAAGGTCGGCCGCAAGGTCGACTACATGTTCACCGGCTGGTTTGCCGGTGCCATGGACCAGATTCTTGAGGCTCGTGGCAGCAAGATCCGCACTGTCGCCGAACAAGTCTACGGAGGCTCCGAAGAGGGCCACGACGATGGCCTGTTCACCGTCAAACCGTTGTAAGCCGAGGACCGTGCCATGGCTTTCGAAGCAATGTTTGCGCCGATCCAGATCGGCAAGCTGACCATCCGCAACCGCGTGCTTAGTACCGCCCACGCCGAGGTGTATGCCACCGACGGCGGCATGACTACCGACCGCTATGTGAAGTATTACGAAGAGAAAGCCAAGGGCGGTATCGGCCTGGCGATCTGCGGCGGCTCCTCGGTGGTAGCCATCGACAGTCCCCAGGAATGGTGGAGCTCGGTGAACCTGTCCACCGACCGCATCATCCCGCACTTTCAGAACCTGGCCGACGCCATGCACAAGCATGGCGCCAAGATCATGATCCAGATTACCCACATGGGCCGTCGCTCACGCTGGGACGGCTTCAATTGGCCGACCCTGATGTCGCCGTCCGGCGTGCGTGAGCCGGTGCACCGTGCTACCTGCAAGACCATCGAGCCGGAAGAAATCTGGCGCGTGATCGGCAACTACGCCCAGGCGGCGCGTCGTGCCAAGGCTGGTGGCTTGGATGGCGTCGAGCTGTCCGCCGTGCACCAGCACATGATCGATCAGTTCTGGAGCCCGCGGGTCAACAAGCGTACCGACGAATGGGGCGGCAGCTTTGAAGGCCGCATGAAGTTCGGCCTGGAAGTGCTCAAGGCCGTGCGTGCCGAAGTGGGCGAAGACTTCTGCGTGGGCATGCGCCTGTGCGGCGACGAGTTCCACCCGGACGGCTTGTCCCATGAGGACATGAAGCAGATCGCCAAGTATTACGACGACACCGGTATGCTCGATTTCATCGGCGTGGTGGGCTCGGGGTGCGACACCCACAACACCCTGGCCAACGTGATTCCGAACATGAGTTATCCACCGGAGCCGTTCCTGCACCTGGCAGCCGGGATCAAGGAAGTGGTCAAGGTTCCGGTGCTGCACGCGCAGAACATCAAGGACCCGAACCAGGCCACGCGCATCCTCGAAGGCGGCTATGTGGACATGGTCGGCATGACCCGTGCGCACATCGCCGACCCGCACCTGATCGCCAAGATCAAGATGGGCCAGATCGACCAGATCAAGCAATGCGTGGGCGCCAACTACTGCATCGACCGCCAGTATCAGGGCCTGGACGTGCTGTGCATCCAGAACGCCGCGACCTCCCGTGAATACATGGGCGTGCCGCACATCATCGAGAAAACCACCGGGGCCAAGCGCAAAGTGGTCGTGGTGGGCGCAGGCCCCGCTGGTATGGAGGCAGCACGTGTCGCCGCCGAACGCGGCCACGACGTAACCCTGTTGGAGAAAAAAGAGTTCATCGGCGGGCAGATCACCACCGCTTCCAAAGCGCCGCAGCGCGACCAGATCGCCGGTATCACTCGCTGGTACCAGCTGGAGTTGGCGCGCTTGAAAGTCGACCTGCGCCTCGGCGTGGCGGCGGATGCCGAGACCATCCTGGACCTGCGTCCGGACGTGGTGGTGCTGGCGGTGGGCGGGCATCCGTTCATCGAACAGAACGAATATTGGGGCGCCGCCGAAGGCTTGGTGGTGAGCAGTTGGGATGTGCTCGACGGCAAAGTCGCGCCGGGCAAGAACGTGCTGGTGTACGACACCATTTGCGAGTTCACCGGCATGTCGGTGGCGGACTTCCTGGCCGACAAAGGCTGCCAGGTGGAAATCGTCACCGACGACATCAAGCCCGGTGTGGCGATTGGCGGTACATCGTTCCCGACGTACTACCGCAGCATGTACCCCAAGGAAGTGATCATGACCGGCGACATGATGCTGGAAAAGGTCTATCGCGAGGGCGACAAGCTGGTGGCGGTACTGGAGAACGAATACACCGGCGCCAAAGAAGAACGGGTGGTGGACCAGGTGGTGGTGGAGAACGGCGTACGCCCGGACGAAGCCCTCTACTACGGCCTCAAGGAAGGCTCGCGCAACAAGGGCCAGATCGACGTTGAAGCCTTGTTTGCGATCAAACCACAGCCGTGCTTGAGCGAGCCGGGCGAGGGGTACTTGCTGTTCCGCATTGGTGACTGTGTGGCCCAGCGCAACACCCACGCTGCGATCTACGACGCCCTGCGCCTGTGCAAGGATTTCTAAGCAATGTCCCTGTAGGAGCGAGCTTGCTCGCGAAAAACTCCAATACAACGCGTTCATCCAGAATGGACGCGTAATCGTTGACGACCTTCGCGAGCAAGCTCGCTCCTACAGGAGCCTTGTGGGAGCTTCACCATGCTGAATACACTTCTTCCCATTCTGCTCTTTGCCGCCCTGGGGCTCGCCGTCCTCGGCGCCTTGCGCCGCATGAGCATGTGGCGCCGTGGGCGTGCATCCAAAGTCGACTTGCTTGGCGGTCTTTTGGCCATGCCCAAGCGCTACATGGTCGACTTGCACCACGTGGTCGCCCGCGACAAATACATCGCCAACACCCACGTCGCCACGGCTCTGGGCTTTGTGCTCTCGGCGTTGCTGGCGATTGTGGTGCATGGCTTTGGCCTGCATAACCGCATCCTCGGCTATGCGTTGCTGCTGACGTCGGTGCTGATGTTTGTCGGTGCCATCTTCATGTACCTGCGCCGCCGCAATCCGCCTGCGCGCCTGTCCAAGGGCCCATGGATGCGCCTGCCGAAAAGCCTGATGGCGTTCTCGGTGAGCTTTTTCCTGGTGACCTTGCCGGTGGCCGGGATTCTGCCCGCTGACTTTGGCGGCTGGCTGCTCGCTGCGCTGCTGAGCGTGGGCGTGCTGTGGGGTGTGTCGGAAATGTTCTTCGGCATGACCTGGGGCGGGCCGATGAAGCACGCCTTCGCGGGTGCCCTGCACCTGGCCTGGCACCGCCGCGCCGAACGCTTCGGCGGTGGCCGCTCCACCGGTCTGAAGCCGCTGGACCTCAGTGATAAAACCGCGCCGCTTGGCGTGGAGAAGCCCAAGGATTTCACCTGGAACCAGTTGCTCGGCTTTGACGCCTGCGTGCAGTGCGGCAAGTGCGAAGCGGCGTGCCCGGCATTCGCTGCCGGCCAGCCGCTGAACCCGAAAAAGCTGATTCAGGACATGGTCGTTGGCCTGGCCGGTGGCACCGATGCCAAGTTTGCCGGCAGCCCGTATCCGGGCAAACCGATAGGCGAACATGGCGGCAACCCTCATCAGCCAATCGTCAACGGGTTGGTGGATGCCGAGACGTTGTGGTCATGCACCACCTGCCGTGCCTGCGTCGAGGAGTGCCCGATGATGATCGAGCATGTCGACGCCATCGTCGACATGCGCCGCCACCTCACCCTGGAAAAAGGCGCCACGCCGAACAAGGGTGCCGAAGTCCTGGAAAACCTGATTGCCACCGACAACCCCGGCGGTTTCGCACCGGGCGGTCGCCTCAACTGGGCGGCGGACCTGAACCTGCCGTTGCTCAGTGACAAGGGCAGCTGCGAGGTGCTGTTCTGGGTCGGCGACGGTGCCTTCGACATGCGCAACCAACGCACCCTGCGTGCGTTTGTCAAAGTGCTCAAGGCGGCTGGAGTCGACTTTGCGGTACTTGGCCTGGAAGAACGCGACAGCGGTGACGTAGCGCGGCGTCTGGGCGATGAAGCAACTTTCCAATTGTTGGCCTCGCGCAATATCCAGACGTTGGGCAAATATAGCTTCAAGCGCATTGTTACCTGCGACCCGCACAGTTTCCATGTGCTGAAAAACGAGTACGGCGCCTTCAACGGCAATTACTTCGTACAGCATCACAGCACCTTCATGGCCGAGTTGATCGGCGACGGCGCGCTCAACCTGGGTCAGCACAAAGGCAGCAGCGTGACCTACCACGACCCTTGTTACCTGGGCCGCTACAACGGCGAATACGAGGCACCGCGCCAAGTGCTGCGGGCGTTGGGCATCGAGGTCAAGGAAATGCAACGCTCAGGCTTCCGTTCGCGCTGCTGCGGCGGTGGCGGCGGCGCGCCGATCACTGACATTCCCGGCAAGCAACGTATCCCCGACATGCGCATGGAAGACATCCGCGAAACCGGTGCCGAACTGGTGGCCGTGGGTTGCCCGCAGTGCACAGCGATGCTGGAAGGTGTGGTCGAGCCGCGACCATTGATCAAGGACATTGCCGAGTTGGTGGCCGACGCTTTGCTTGAAGACCCCGTGCCGGCAAAAGCGCCTAAACGTGAACCCGCGGAGGTGCATTGATGAGCGACATTATTCGCCGTGACCCTCGGGCCGAATGGATCGCCCGTAACCGTCTTCACCCCTTGCACGCGGCCATGCAGCCCGTGCAGCAGAGCTGGATGGGGCCCAACGGCATCATTCGTAAAAACGTGCACGGTGTCGGTTTTATCGGCCCCAACGGCATCAAGCGTATTGACCGCAGCGGCGCCCAGCAGGGCGGTGCGGCCAAGCGTACAGCGGCGGTGGAAGTGCAGTTGCCACTGCATCAGGTGCCAACGCCCGCGTTCTACATCAGTGTGGTGCCGGACATGGTCGGTGGCCGCTTGAGCAGCCACGACCGTGACTTGCTTGGCCTGGCCAGGCAACTGGCTGGCAGCGACGGCGCGGTGCTGGCCGTGGTGTTTGGTGAACACAAGGAAAACGCCTTTGCCACTGCCGGTGTCGATCGCCTGCTGGTACTGGATGGCCACGCGTTCGACGGTTATTCACCGGAACAACGCGTGCAAGGCCTGCGGGCTGTGGATAACCAGTTCAATCCACGCCACTGGCTACTACCGGACAGCCGCAGCGGCGGCGGCGAACTGGGTCGGCGCTTTGCCGCCAGCCTCAAGGAACGCCCGGCGACACGTGTTTGGCAAATCAAGGGCGATGAGTGCATCGGCCGTGCGGGGGCGGGCCAGCAAGATTTGGCCCGGCCGCTGCCGCGCCTGATCCTGGCGGCCGTTGAGTGTGCCGACCCGGTCAGCGAGACCCGGCATGAGGTACTGCCCGTAGAGTTATCCACAAGCCTGGCGCGCAGTTTGTCGCGTATCGAGGACCTGGGGGCGGTGGCGGTGGATCCGGCGGCGATTCCCATGGCCGAAGCGGAATTCATTTTCTCCGGTGGCAATGGCGTGAAGGACTGGGCGCTGTTCCACCAGACCGCCGCGGCCCTGGGCGCCACCGAAGGTGCGTCGCGGGTGGCGGTGGACGATGGCTTCATGGCGCGTGATCGTCAGGTCGGCGCCAGCGGCACCTGGGTCACGGCGCGGGTGTATGTGGCCGTGGGTATTTCCGGGGCGATCCAGCACCTGCAAGGCATCGGGGCCTGCGACAAGGTGGTGGCGATCAACTTCGACCCGACCTGCGACATGATCAAGCGTGCCGACCTGTCGGTGATCGGCGAAAGCGCCGCGATTCTGCAAGCCTTGATCGATGCGGTGCAGGCCTACCGCAACGGCGCCAAGCGCGATGCAGCTTAGGGACATGACCATGACAACCACTGTAATCAGCTTGGTATCCATCGGCGCCCACCCCACTTCCGGGCGCCCGCGCCGTGCGGAGCAGGACGCCCGCGCTGTCGAGCTGGGCCTGCAAATGGCTGGGGATAAGTTGCAGGTGCTGCACGCCGGCGATATCAACGAGCCGACCTTGCGCAGCTACCTGGGGATGGGGCTGGCGCAACTGCATGTACTGGAACAACCGCCCGGCGCCGATGCCTTGCCGGTACTCAGTGAATACCTGCATGACGCCGGCGCCCAGGTGGTACTCACCGGCAGTCAGGCGGAAACCGGTGAAGGCTCGGGCATGTTGCCGTTTCTGCTGGCAGAACAATTGGGCTGGCCCCTGGTTGTAGGGTTGGCCCAGGTGGAATCCATCGACGCCGGCGTGGCCCATGTACTGCAAGCCTTGCCTCGCGGCCAGCGGCGGCGCCTGAAAGTGCGCCTGCCGTTTCTGGCCACCGTGGATAACGCTGCGCCCAAACCGCGCCAGAGTGCATACGGCCCGGCGCAACGTGGCGAACTGGCGGCCCATGAGGTGGAGATCGAACAGGACGAGTTATTCACAGGCGCCCTGCTGCAACCGGCCAAGCCAAGGCCCAAGCGTCTCAAGGTGATCAAGGCCAAGAGCGGCGCCGACCGTATGAAGGCTGCCACAGCCAAGGCCAGTGGCGGTGGTGGGCAGGTGCTCAAGGGTGTGAGTGCTGAAGAGGGCGCTCAGGCGATTCTCAAGCTGTTGATTGAAGAGGGTGTCGTACGCTGATCCGCTGTGGGAGGGGGGGCGCTCCCTCCCACAAGAGTTCTGCGGTTTACCCACAATCGCTGTTGATCCGCTTGTGGATAACCTGTTCGCGGTTGTCCACACCCCCTGTGTATCAAGCCTTGCAGCCCTCTGTACGAAAAATAGCCAGCCTAAGCTGCGGTTTTTCCAGGAGTTTTCCCGGTTGGCAGTACTGACTTTCCCCCAAAGTCTGTTGGCGCATCTGTGGATAAGATGTTCGCTATCGTCTGTAAGCCACGTAAACAAAGGCCTTAAGAGGGCCGATCAAAAATTGATCAATTTCGGCTTTTTTCTGCATTGAAACCCCGGGAAGCCCGATTTATACAGGGTTTGTGCGCTTTTCCACAGGTTGGATAAAGTTGCCCCCAAAGTCTGTTGGTGCATCTGTGGATAAGGTGTTCGCTTAGTGCTGTAGGCCATATGAATCGAGGTCTGCACGGATATGATCAATAAATGATCAGGTAAGGATAGATACCTTGGTTTCAAATAAGTCACGGATTTTCTTGATTTAATTTAAGCCGCACACCGACTTGCCCACAATTGCTGTGGGTGGCTTTGTGGATAAGTTGTTGGGCAAAGGCTGGAGGGCAGGGTGTTAGCGGTCTGCACGAGAGTTGATCAAATAGTAGGCAGCGCCTGCTTGAAGTGTGGAGGGGGGCTTGCTCCCGATAGGGATGGCTCAGCTTGCACATGCATTGGCTGATACTCCGTTATCGGGAGCAAGCCCCCTCCCACCTTTTGATCCTTGGGGTGTCAGTTACTCGTGTGCAGCCACACCTTTGAGGTACGGCGCAGGCGCGGCCCCCAAGTTGTTCAACATGCGCTCGCTGTACCAATCCACAAAGTTCACCACGCCAAACTCATAAGTCTTGGAGTACGGGCCAGGTTGGTAGGCGGTTGAGTTGATGCCGCGCTGGTTCTCCTCGGCCAGGCGACGGTCCTGGTCGTTGGTGGCGTCCCACACCTGGCGCATGCGCTCCACATCGTAGTCCACGCCTTCCACGGCGTCCTTGTGCACGATCCACTTGGTGGTGACCATGGTTTCCTGGGCGCTGATCGGCCACACGGTGAACACGATGATGTGGTCGCCCATGCAGTGGTTCCACGAATGGGGCAGGTGCAGGATGCGCATCGAGCCCAGGTCCGGGTTCTTGATGCGACCCATCAGTTTGGCGCAGCCCTGCTTGCCGTCCAGGGTCATCGACACAGTGCCCTTGAGCAGCGGCATACGCACGATGCGGTTACGCAGGCCGAAGCTGGCGTGGGCGTAAGGGATCTTCTCGGCATCCCAGGCGGCGGCGGAGGCGGCTACGTGGTCCTTGAACGCCTGGTCGGCGCGCGGGTCGGTGACGTCGTCCCATTCCAGCAGGGTTTTGAGCAGTTCCGGGTGCGAGGCGTTGCAGTGGTAGCACTCGCGGTTGTTTTCCAGCACCAGCTTCCAGTTGGCTTTTTCGAACAAGGTGGTCTGGATCGCCACCTTGGTGTTTTCCATGTCGTAGGGTTCCATGTAATGGCTGAGCGTCGACAGGAAGTCATCGATGGCCGGCGGGGTCTCGGCCAGGCTGATGAAAATGTAGCCGCCGGCAGTCTTCACGTTTACCGGTTTCAAGCCGTACTGCTTCATGTCGAAGTCGGCGCCCATCTCGGTACCGGCGAACAGCAGGCGACCGTCCAGTTCGTAGGTCCACTGGTGGTAGTGGCAAACCAGTTTGGCGACCTTGCCCTTTTCGCTGGTGCACAAGCGCGAACCACGGTGGCGGCAGACGTTGTGGAATGCATGCACCACCCCGTCAGCGCCACGGATCACGATGATCGGGTTCTTGCCCACTTGCAGGGTCAGGTAGTTGCCCTTGGCGGGGATTTCGCAGGTCATGCCGGCGATCAACCACTCTTTCTGGAAGATCTCCTGCATGTCGATATCAAACAACCGCTCGTCAGAGTAAAACGGCTGCGGCAGCGAATAAGTGCGCTCGCGCTCTTGCAGCATGTGCGCGGTGGCCTTGCGTGCGGGTTCCAGCGGATCGCCCAAGCTTAAGGTTGCGGTGACGTCCATCGTGTGTGTCCTCATGGCCATTCTGTGTGGCCGGCGAATAGTGGCTGATCAGGTTTGCAGCAAGGCGTAAAGAACGCGTCTTTGTTGGGAGCGAGTGTGGGCCCGGCGTTGGGTCGAACCTTATCCATGGGCGACATGGCCCAATCTGATCCCGACGCGCAAGGCCCTGTCTTTGGGGGCTGGTCGCCGTAAGTATGTGAATGTCGCAGATAGGTAAATGGGTGGCCCCGGCGTTACGCAGAATCGCCACCATAAGGCCGACGTCGGCGGTGGAGAACAACATGTCTAGCAATTTCCTGAATCCGGTAACCACCCAGACCTGGGCCAATGGTCGGCACATCGTCCGTTGCGTCAAAGTCATCCAGGAAACCTGGGACGTGCGCACCTTCTGTTTTATGGCTGACCAGCCGATTCTGTTCTTCTTCAAGCCCGGGCAATTCGTCACCCTGGAGCTGGAAATCGAAGGCCAGCCGATCATGCGCTCCTACACGATCTCCAGTTCACCGTCGGTGCCTTACAGCTTTTCGGTAACCATCAAGCGTGTACCGGGCGGGCGTGTGTCCAACTGGCTGCATGACACGCTGCACGAGGGCCAGGAGCTGGCGGTGCACGGACCTGTCGGGCTGTTCAACGCGATCGACTTCCCCAGCCCGAAAGTGCTGTACCTGAGCGGCGGGGTGGGGATCACCCCAGTCATGTCCATGGCGCGCTGGTTCTACGACACCAACGCTAATGTGGACATGACGTTTGTTCACAGCGCGCGTTCACCCAAGGACATCATCTACCACCGCGAGCTGGAGCACATGGCGTCGCGGATCGACAACTTCAGCCTGCACCTGATTTGCGAAAAGCATGGCCTGGGTGAACCCTGGGCCGGCTACCGCGGTTATCTGAATCACAAGATGCTGGAACTGATGGTGCCGGACTTCCTGGAGCGCGAAGTATTCTGTTGCGGCCCGACGCCTTACATGAGCGCAGTGAAACGCCTGCTGGAAACCGCCGGTTTCGATATGGCGCGTTATCACGAAGAGTCTTTTGGTGCGACGCCGCCGGAAGCGCGGGCCGACGCCGTGGAGCAGGCCGAGCAAGCGGCGGATGCGCCGGAAGTCGACCTCGCGGATCTGCATCAGGTGGAGTTCATCGCATCGGGCAAAAGCATTCGGGTGGCACCCGGCGAGACTGTCCACGCGGCAGCTGCCAAGCTTGGCCTGTTGATCCCCAAAGCCTGTGGCATGGGTATCTGCGGCACGTGCAAGGTGATGAAGCTGGGCGGGGAGGTGGAGATGGAGCACAACGGCGGGATCACCGAGGAAGACGAAGCCGAAGGCTACATCCTGTCGTGCTGCAGTGTGCCCAAGGGCGATGTGCGCATCGAGTTCTAGTCAGTACAGAACGGGCCTTCGATCATGGTGAACATGGTTATGCTCGCTGATGAACTTGTCTCTGGCCTCGGCCAGAGGCAGTTGAGCGACTAGCCGCTGTTCCCGCTGATGGGAGACTGCGCCGGCCAACGGGTAACCGTCGGCATCGACAATGGTCGAGCCGCCTACCCAATTGATGCCTCGCTCCTCGCCGTAGCGGTCGCAGGCGGCAATGAACATGCGATTGACTGCCGCGCTGGCTTGGACGCGGACAATTTCCCCCGGCCGCTCGCCGGCCGGGCGTGGACCTTCCGGCCAGTTCACTGGAGCGCATAGCAGGTCGGCACCGGCCAACGCGGCCAGACGCACCCACTCAGGCAGTTCCAGGTCGTAGCAGATCATCGTGGCGATCCGGCCGACCTGGGTGTCGACGACCGGAGGTGGCTCGGCACCCGGCGTGAAGATCAGCTTTTCCCGGTTCCATAAGTGCACTTTGCGATACACCGTCAGCCGGCCTGCGGGTTGGATCAGTGCGACGCTATTGGCGACCCGTCCAGCACTCAGGCGCTCACAGAACCCGGCGACGATGATGAGATCCAGTTCACTGGCCAGGGCACACCACAGGCGCAAGGTTGGGCCGTCTTCTGTCTCGGAAGCCGCATAGGCTTCAGCGCGATTATTGAAGGCGTAACCGCTTTGCATCAGTTCGGGTAGAACGATGACCTGGGCGTCGCTTGCGCCACGGATCGCGCTTTCACTGAGCGTGCGGTTGTAATCAAGATCGCCAATACGGGGTGCCAGTTGATGGCAAACGACCGTTATCGATGTCATTGGCTATTCTCCTTCCAGAAGCCGGTCACTGGCCTCTACGGCGCGGGTCTCAAGAGCGTGATCGCGGTGACGGGCCATGATGCAGTAGGTGGCTGCCGAGACCGTCAGGCCGACCACGAATGCGATGTCAGCGCCGCCCAGCCACAGCGCAACAGGGCCTTGATAGAACCCCAGAGACATGAACGGCACCATCGCCGCGATGCCCAGAAAATAGGCAGTGAGCCCGGCGCTTGACCAGCGACCGTAGATGCCAGCAGGGTTGAACAGGTCGCTGATTGCGTAGCGCCCTTTACGTACTGCATAAAAGTCCGCGAGATTTACTGCCGTCCAAGGCACCAGAAAATACAGCATCAAGAGTACGAAGTTATTGAAGCTGTGCAGGTAACTCTCAGGGATGCTCAGGGCGATCACAAAAATCACTGCGGCTACCAGGCTGATGCCGATGATTCGACTCTTGAGGCGTGGTTTGATCGAGATGAAACCATCGATGGCACTGATTCCGGTGAGCATGGCGCCATAGCAGTTGACCGCCATGATGCCCACCAGTGCTGGTACCGCGATCAATACGGTGAAGGTACCAAAGCCGGGTATGACTTGGTTGCCCACGGCCTGAACGCTGGCGATAGCATCAGGGGAGGGCAGGGCTGATGCAAGGAAAGCCCCCAGTGACATCAGCCATAGCGCCGAGCCGGCGGCTCCCAGGTAGGTCCAGGTAACGACGCTGCGCGTGGGTGTGGTATGCGGCAGGTAGCGCGAGTAATCCGAAACGTACACGGAGTAGCTGATCTGGTACCCCGCAGCGGCTGACAGTTGAATCAAGAAGGCCGACCAGGAAAAGTGTGCGTCGACCACTGCCGAGTCGGCTTGCAGGCTCATTAATGCAGCCACCGTCAACACGGCAAAAACACTGATCATCACGTACGTCAGCCAGCGTTGTATGGTGTGCAGGAGGTCGTGGCCGACTACTGCAATGATCACTGCCAGGATGATCATCAAGGCGTACCAGGGCGCGCGCTCGCCGGGCAGCACGGTGTTGATCGCGTCGGTTGCGAGAATCACGTTGAAGACGTTGAAACCAATGTACACGAAGACCACCGCGATGAACGGTACTATCGCCCCCCGCAAGCCGAACTGCGCCCGCGACTGGACCATCTGCGGCAAGCCCATGCGTGGGCCTTGGTTGGCGTGGAAGGCCATGGCAAAGGTGCCCAGGCCTACACCGATGACAATCGCTAGAAGCGCATACACCAGGCTCAGGCCCAAGGCTGCACCGGTAAACCCGGTAACCATGGTCGTCAGTACGAAGTTGCCGGTGAACCAGAAAGGCGCCTGGTGCCAGACTTTGCCGTGGCGTTCATGACGCGGTACGTAGTCAATGGAACGGGTTTCGATCTTCAGTGTGGGGCTGGAGGCTGCCGCTCGGTCGCAGGATGTGCTCATAGGTTTCGCGGTCTGTTTTTATTGAGTGATCGGCGAAGAGTCTGTCAACCAAAAGTACAATTGAATCGGTATTTGTAAATAATCACTTCAGGAATTTCTGAACTGATTGCGCAAGACCTTGCAAAGGTGAGGTTTGCCTTGGGAGGCGTTTTTATCTCGAAGTGATATAGAGACAATTCCTACGATCTTCTACGCTAAGAGTTGAATTCGTCGTTGTCGCCCTTCGCAGTGAAGCAGTAGGTGGACGTCCTCTTCTTGCCAAGGATGCTCAACATGTCTGCTATTCCTTCCCGCACTAAAGGCGCGGTGCGCTTGCTGGCTAACGATGTCACCGCACTTGTTCCAGACTTCCCTTTTCATTACGCCCGGTTCCTTGATCAGGCTGCCAGCAACGGTACGCCGTTGGGGCAGGTTTCCAGTAGTGCCCTGGGCAGCAAGGTACTGATCGTCGGGGCGGGCGTTGCCGGCCTTGTCGCGGCTTATGAAGCCATGCGCATGGGCTTGCACCCTGTGGTAGTGGAGGCTGGCGACCGCATTGGCGGGCGACTCTATTCCTATGTGGCGGGCGATCCAAAAGACCCAGCCAACAGTGTCATCTGCGAGATGGGCGCCATGCGTTTTCCCGTTTCCGGCAAGGCGTTGATGCACTATTTCGACAAGGTCGACATGAGGGCCAATTCGGCGGATTTTCCTAATCCCGGTTCGCCCGCAACCCCCAGCACATTGGTCGATTATCAGCAGCGCCAGGTCTATTACGAAGGTGATAACTTGCCCGAGGAATATGCCGAAATTGAGCGTAAGTTGTTCGACGTTTTCCTGGAGCAGGACCCAATCAAGTTCAGTGAGATGGAAGCTGCAATGTCCGAGGGCAGCCTTGATCAGGCGAAAATCAAGACACTGTGGAACGCGATTATTGACGCAGGGTGGGACAATCTCAGTTTTTTTGCTGCCATGGTCGAGCAGGCTGGCTGGAGCCGCGAAGACATCGACCTGTTTGGCCAGATCGGTTTTGGTACGGGCGGGTGGAATACCGACTATCCGAACTGCTTTCTTGAGGTGCTGCGAGTGCTGTACACCGGCCTGGATACCAACCATAAATTGATGTACGACGGTTCCAGCGAGCTGCCTTGCCGGCTGTGGGGGCGTAGCCCTGATGCGATGGGCGACAGCATGGCCCACTGGTCTGCAGGTACCACCGTCGAGAGCCTGAGCACCCAGGTCATTCCCCAGATTTTCAAGCAGGAGGTGCGACAGATCATGCGGCGCTCGGACGGCCAGTTCGACGTGTGGATTTTTGATCACAACCTGGGAAGCAGCCACCAATACACTTTCCCTGCCGTGGTCTATACACCCCACAAACGGATTCTGGACAAGTTCCGCTATATGGACGGTGCCGAACGCTTCAATCTCATGAATGGCCTGCTGTCTGCTAAACAATGGGAAGCGGTGATGTACACCCATTACATGCAGTCGGCCAAAATCTTTGCCCAGACCAAGAAGCCCTTCTGGACCGATGTGGGTGTGGACCAACAATACCGGATGAGTGTGACGTTATCGGACCGTATTACCCGAGGCACCTACCTGCTGGACTACGCTGCGAGTCACGGTGCCTACAGGGGCAGCGGAATGTTTTTGTCTTACACCTGGAATGACGACAGTCTCAAGTTCCTGGGTGATCGCGTCGCGCCGTTGCCGTCCCATGTGGCGGTATGTTCGACCTTGCTGGATTCGGTGTATGCCCATCATCAGTTGGACCTTGCCGCAGAGTTCGGCATGACCGATCCATTTGTCGAAATCAACTGGGAAGAGCAGCCGTTTTTTCTATGTGCTTTCAAGATGAACCTGCCGGGGCAGTACGAATACCAGCGCCTGTTGTTTTCACAGTTCATGAACGGTGTGCATAGCGAGAATCCCGATGGGTTCATTCTTGCAGGGGATGATGTGTCCTTTACCGGCGGATGGGCGGAAGGCGCGGTGACCACTGCGCTGAACGCGGTTAACAAGCTGGCGGTGAAGTTCGGTGGAGGCACCTTTATCAATAACCGCGGCCCCATTGACGATTGGACGGCGCTCCAGCCGAAGGCATTGTAGGTAAGCGATGGTCAGTACCGCGTCGGAGGTCATGAGTCTTCGGCGCGGGCCCTGGGCGTTAACAGGATTATTGGGCGTAAATATGGACGACGAAGTGCTGGCCTTGTGCTGTCAATTCATAGACTTTTTCGTAAATCCTCAACGTCTTCGATGGCTCGCGGATGGTATCTCCGACTTTGGCGCACTTTCTGAATTCATCCCAGTCGATAACGGTGGTGCTGATGGTGCCGTCACTTTGCAGGGTATTGCCATTGCTTTGATATTCCATGATTAAGCTCTCCATTGGATTCACGTTTCCAGCCGGTTATTCGGCGGGCAGCGAGCCCGGAAGGCGGCAGATATCACTGCGTTTTCCTTCCGGGTTCCAAGAGGCTAGTCAACGAAGATCCAGCGTGCTGCTGTCAGAAATATCAAAAAACAGACTCGGCAATCGGCCATTACTCGCTGGCCGAACTCCCACGTTAAGCCCTCATGACTTCCCTGATATCGGCGGCTAATTCTCTTACGCGCTCTTCTTCTGTGTCCCACGCGCACATGAATCGCGCGCCACCTTTGCCGATAAAGGTGTAGAAGCGCCAACCCTTGGCTGTAAGCCCTGCAATGGCGGGTTCCGAGAGCTGCAGGAACACGCCGTTGGCTTGCACAGGGAACATCAATTCCACGCCGGGGATGTCCGCAACCAGGCTGCTGAGCAATTGCGCGCAGTGGTTGGCATGGCGTGCGTGCTTGAGCCAGGCATCGTTTTCCAGCAAGCCTACCCATGGGGCAGACAGGAAGCGCATCTTGGATGCCAACTGGCCGGCCTGTTTGCAGCGGTAATCGAAATCTTCGGCCAGTTTGTGGTTGAAGAACAGGATGGCCTCACCTACCGCCATGCCGTTCTTGGTGCCGCCAAAGCACAGCACGTCCACCCCGGCCTTCCAGGTCAGGTCGGCCGGTGAGCAGCCCAGGAACGCGCAGGCGTTGGAGAAGCGGGCACCGTCCATGTGCAGGTTCAGGCCCAGCTCTTTGCACGTGGCGCTGATGGCGCGGATTTCTTGCGGGGTGTACACGCTGCCCACTTCGGTGGCTTGGGTCAGGGTGACCACACGCGGTTTGGGGTAGTGGATGTCCTGGCGCTTGAGGGCGATCTCGCGGATCGATTCCGGGGTCAGCTTGCCGTTCTCGGTGCGTGCAGTGAGCAGCTTGGAGCCATTGGAGAAAAACTCCGGTGCGCCGCATTCGTCGGTTTCAACGTGGGCGGTTTCCGAGCAAATCACGCTATGGTAGCTCTGGCACAGCGAGGACAGTGCCAGGGAGTTGGCGGCGGTGCCGTTGAAGGCGAAGAACACTTCGCAGTCGGTTTCGAACAAATTGCGGAAACCGTCGGCGGCGCGGTGGGTCCACTCGTCATCACCGTAGGCGCGTTGATGTCCGTGGTTGGCTTGTTCCATGGCGGCCCAGGCTTCCGGACAGATGCCGGAATAGTTGTCGCTGGCGAATTGTTGGCTCTTGTCGGTCATGGCCCATTCCTGTGGTCGATGTTGGTGCGCACTGTAACCAAGATTGTCGCGGGTGCGCACGCACTGTAAATGCAAAGTCACTGGGGAATTATGCACGGTACACAAACGTTGGCTGTCGGACGCGTCCGCGATGGCGCACTGGATCTGCTCAAGTGGCTGGCGCTGCTGAGCATGGTACTGGACCATTTGCGCTATGTCGGTTTGAGCCTGGACGGCCTGTACGTGCCGGGGCGCCTGGCGTTCCCGTGGTTTTGCCTGGCGATTGCAGCCAATTTGCATCGGACCAGGA
Source organism: Pseudomonas synxantha BG33R (assembly GCF_000263715.2). Taxonomy (NCBI): domain Bacteria; kingdom Pseudomonadati; phylum Pseudomonadota; class Gammaproteobacteria; order Pseudomonadales; family Pseudomonadaceae; genus Pseudomonas; species Pseudomonas synxantha. The sequence continues at coordinate 5,781,098 of NZ_CM001514.1, read as the reverse complement.
ATCTGCCGGTGAGCGGCCAGTGGCGCTACTTGGGCTGGCTGTTGCTGTTCAGTGTGATCAGTGAAGTGCCCTATCGGATGTTTATCGAGGATGCCGATACGTTGAACGTGCTGCCCACCTTGGCATTGGGTCTGTTGGTTGCGCGAGGGTGGCAGCAGAAGACGTTTATTGATCGAGGATTGGCGCTGATCGCGCTGGTAATTGCTGAGGTGTTCAGTGCGCAGTTGATGTTCGGATTCTTTGGTGTATTGCTGCCGATGGCGACGTTATTGGTATTTCATCGGCCGTGGTATTTCAGCATGTTGCCGGGGTTGGTATGTGTCGCCGCCAATCAATGGCAGATCTTGCTCGGTAGCGGCACGCAGGTCGCGCTGGCGGGCTTGGCGACCTGCTTGATTGCTCCTCTGGCAGGTGTGCATCTGTTGCGTCAGGCCCGCCAGTTTTCACCGCCCCCGATGCGGCGTTGGGCATACGCGTTGTATCCGGTACACTTTCTATTGCTACTGGCGGTTCGTCTGGTTATTGAGTGACGATGTCTTGTTAGCCATGAAGGAGAGAAAGGATGCGTTTCATACAGTTCGCGCATCCTTGTTACGTCGCGGTATGCAGCGTCACTCAAGCATCAGATTCGTTTCCAGGGCTGTGCTGCCTGTTTTCGTAATATACATTGTGGCCATACGAGGAACGTCAGGGTGTCCATCACGGCTACGTCCACTTTGTCGAACGCGCTGGAGGGGGAAAGCTGACTGCGGGTCAGTTCAAATCGATATACGCTTGCGTTTGTAATATCGACGGGTTTTGCGTCGGCCTTAACCTGCTGAAGATCGTCGTTGGTTGCAACTCGAAATGACGTCACTCTCCACTTTTGATAAGCAGGGCCCATCGAGCGACGCACTTGCCATAATGCATAAACACGCTGTTGATATTCCTGGCTGTTAACTTTGCCAGTGAGCGCCAAGGTGAACTTTCCGTTCAGTGCGTTCTGTGTGTAGTCGCCATATAGATATGATGTATATGAGATGTAAGATTTTTCATTATTGATGTAATGCTTGGGGGGCGTGATACCGTCCCAGGATAATCCACCATTCAAGCCGATTTCGGTGTCCAGCATCGGCTTGATGGTTTGGCCATTGGAAGACTCAAATTCCTGTGCCGAGTCAGGCGCCACGGCAGGCCAGTATGAGCTACGCGCGGCGCAGAGCTTGGCATCTTCGGGAAACGGGCTGCCTAGTGTGTAGGCTGCCAAGTGCAGTAACTCATCTTCATTGGTATCCAGGCCGGTATCCCAGCCAGGGGCGAACGTTCCGGCGGCGGCATCTGGCAGGCATGACGCACGTTGTGCTGAAGCGACCTTCGGTCCGATTGGGAAGGAGGTATCTGCATATGAGTTTTGCGCAACAATCGCCGTGATCCCGACATCATCTTTGTCAAAGGAAGACGCAAATGATTGGATGTTGGCGGGCATGCGGTTGTCGGACAAGCACCTGGGAGGCACTGGAAAAATTTCCCTCGCATCCTCGATAGGCAAACTGTCTAACCAGTCACTCAGACGGCGTTGAGTACACAGCGGATAAAAGTCCGGCGCACACAATAGTGAATACGCGGCAATGCGTCTGGGAATGCTGTTATCCAGCGCAACGCACTGACTATTGATCGAACCGTCTGCCGTAAAGTCCAGATAGTGCTGCGCGTTGTAGCTGCCTTTGCGCAGTTCATCCATCATGTCGGCTTGTTGATTGAGGTCAACGACGTTACCGTCGGCGTCCACCTCATGGCGCAGATGCACAAATTGGGGGGCGCCAGGAAATAGCACCATGCTCGATTCCACCAGATCGGGGCGCGCGGGCACTCTGAACGTCAGCGGTTTATCCAGGTAATGTGCGGGCTCAACCAGGCGGTTATGAGCGAGGGCGCAGAGCAAGCCTGCTCCGTAACGGTCTTCTTCAAGCCATCGCGCAAGCCCTTCTGTCATTACGAATGGCGGATGACTGATATCGGGTTCGCCCCAGCCTGAGTCTGCCCCCAGATAGGTGTGAATACGACGCAATTTTTCATTCTTGTGACAGGCCTGAAGTTCAACGTCCAGGTGCATCCCTGCGATGCATTCGTCGCCATTGAACAGTTTATGCAGAGGCACCCAGAAGTCCCGCGTGTCGTCATCCTGGGTAAAGCGCATTGGGCCGAAGCTTGCAAGGTTCCCCTTGCGCTGGATCGCCACGTAGGCACTGTAGCGTGCGGGTAAAACACGGATGCCATGGTCATCACCCTCAATGAAAGGTAAAAAGCCTCGGCGCTGTGCGTCATAAAGAGCAGGGGCTGTGCCCACCCGTGATACGCCGGTTCGCGAAAAGCACAGGTCTGCATGGGTTTTGTGAACGGTATCGGGGGCGGGGCGATATTCGTAGGCAAACACGACAACCGCCAGCGGTGCACCTTGAGCGCGTTCTTTGAGTTGTTCGATGCTGGGCGGTTCTATGGCATAAACCCAGTTCAGCACGGTTTCCAATTCAGCGGGGGTGGGGTACGTCTGTAGTGGATTTCCCAGTGCATCTTGCGCCACGTTCGGGTTGGCCAGTGCGTGGTACAGCAGGCTCTGCGCAGGCACGCCAGGTTCGATACCGCGCGTGGCTGTCGCGCAGAAATCCTCGAACCCCGATTGGGACCTATCGATTCGCAGAGGTTTGCGAAGCTCATGTTCAAGCGAGGGGGCCAGTATGTCGAGGCCGTGGTGCAGCAGCAAGTTATGCCAGCCGCCTGAGGCCAGGCGATTACACAGAGCAGTTACTTCACTAATCAATGTCATGCGGTATCTCCTGATGGACGTCAGTATCATGAATGCAGTAATGGACGTTGCACGGTGAGTTATACGCCGAGAAATTATTGGTAACTCGAATAGTCAGTAAGTCCAATGGGGTTTGTGTAAGAACTTATTTGTTTAATTATTTTGATTTTATATTTTTAAATGAAATTTTATGTTTTTTATGAGTTGAGGGAACTCTGAAAAAGACTTCCAGGTTTGGTGAAGTGCATACCTCTAACGCGATTGAGCCTCGATGAAACAGATGTCCTTCGCCGATGCCGAGTACGCTGGCAAACGTAAACATCGCGTAACAGGCCACGCTATCTGCCTTGTCGAACCTTTGGATGGTGCGAAAACGGTTGTTGAGAATGGGGGAACTGCGTCCGTGATGTGAGTTAAGTGCCCCCAAGGTCTGATTATTCGACCGAGTTTGATTTTTTGAACCTTGGGCAACGAGGCCTGCAAAAATCGGTGAGTACTTCAGACCGTCCATTGCTGTTACTTATGCGTGACATCCTCGCAGCTTAATTGATGGCGTCAAATCCTTGGATTGGCTCATATCTTAAACGTCATGTTAATTGTTCCCAGCAGATATCTGCGCTGATGATCAAGCGCGTCGTCATTATCGCGATTGAGCGGTAGATGAACGTCCCCTCCTGAACACTGAGGACACTCAACATGACTGCTATTCCTTCGCGCACCCAAGGTGAGGTGCGGTTGCTGGCCAATGACGTCAGCGCACTTGTTCCGGACTTTCCCTTTCACTATGGCCGTTTCCTCGATCATGCGGCCAACAACGGTGCGCCGTTGTGGAACGTTTGCAGCGCACAGTTCGGTCGCCAGGTATTGATTGTGGGCGGTGGCGTCGCCGGTATGGTGGCGGCTTATGAGGCCATGCGATTGGGTTTGCATCCCGTGGTGGTGGAGGCCAGCGATCGCATTGGCGGGCGCTTCCATTCCCATGTAGCAGGCGACCCCCAAGACCCCAATAACAGTGTTATCTGCGAGTTGGGCGCTATGCGCTTTCCGGTGTCCGGTAAGGCATTGATGCACTATTTTGACAAAGTTGGCATGATGGCCAACTCGACGGATTTCCCCAGCGCAGGTACATCTGCAACGCCCAGTACTGTGGTGGACTACAAGGGCGACCAGGTCTATTTCGAAGGCAATAATCTGCCGCCCGAATATGCCAGTATCCAACAAAAGTTCGGCGCCTTTTTGTACCAGGATCCGATCAGATTCGCGGAAATGGAAGCGGCAATGTCAGAGGGGACCCTTGATCAGGCGAAGATCAAGACACTCTGGAATGCCCTTCTGGACGCGGATTGGGACAATCTCAGTTTTTTTACCGCCATTGTGGAAAAAGCTGGCTGGAGCCGTGAGGAGATTGACCGGTTCGGCCTGGTCGGCTTCGGTACGGGCGGTTTCAACGCTGGCTTCGGAGCCTGCTTTCTAGAGGTCTTGCGGGTTTTGTACACCGGCCTGGATGCCAACCATAAGTTGATGTATGACGGTTCCAGCGAGTTGCCTTGGCGGCTGTGGACGCGCAGCCCGACAACATTGGGCGATACGATGGCTCATTGGCCAGCAGGCACTACCGTGATGGACTTGAGCACCCGAGTTATTCCCCAGGTGTTCAAGCAGGAGGTGCGGCAAATCATACGGCGTCCTGATGGCCATTTCGATGTCGGGATTTTTGATCATAACCAGGGAGTCATCCAGCAATACACTTTTCCCGCAGTGGTTTATACACCCCATAAGCGGATACTGGACAAGTTCCGCTATATGAACGGTGCCACCTGCTTTAACCAAATGAGTGATCTTCTGTCTCCCCAAGAGTGGGAGGCGGTGATGTATACCCATTACATGCGGTCGGCGAAAGTGTTCGCGCAGACCAAACGGCCTTTCTGGACGGACCTTGGTGCCGATCAGCAATACCGAATGAGTGTGACGGTATCGGACCGTATCACTCGTAGTACCTACCTTTTGGACTACGGTCCCAGTCAAGGCGCGCACAGAGGAAGCGGGGTGTATCTGTCTTACACCTGGAATGAAGACAGCAGCAAGTTCCTGGGAGATCGCGATGCACCTTTGCCGTCTCATGTGCAGTTATGCACAAGCATGCTGGATTCGTTATATGCCCCCCATCAATTGAACCTGGCTGCTGAGTTCGGTATGACTGATCCCTTTTCCGAAATCAACTGGGAAGAGCAACCGTTTTACCTCGGCGCATTCAAAATCAACTTGCCGGGGCATTATGAGTACCAGCGTCTGTTATTTTCGCAATTCATGAACGGTGTGCATGAGGCGAATCCCGACGGGTTCATTCTTGCCGGGGATGATGCGTCCTTTACTGGCGGTTGGGCGGAAGGTGCGGTCACCACGGCCTTGAATGCTGTGAATAAATTAGCGGTGAAGTTCGGTGGAGGCACGTTTATCAATAACCGTGGCCCCATTGATGAATGGACTGCGCTCCAGCCGAAGGCTTTGTAAGGGGCGATCAGCCGCTCAGGCTTGGCGCTGCCCTTTATCCCGACTCAATCAGCGGGTGTTTTGCCAGTTCCAGCGCAAATATTCACCTGTGGGTGATGTTTAGGCGTACCTCGCCTAAACATGCGACCCACGCCACCAGCCTGACAAGCTCCCCAAACGGATCAACTTGTATACCGAAAAGCCCAGCAGCAACTGGGCGCTGAGCTTTTCGCGACCGATCAGCTTGGTCTTGCGCAGACCGCCCACGGTCTTTAACCAGCCAAATCCTTCCTCGATTCTTTTTCGTATTTTCATGCTGACGCCATACCCCGGATGACGTGTCGTGCGACCATCGATTGCGCTTTTGGCCATTACCCATGATCAGCTTCTTGAACGGTCGACAGGTTACACGGCGTTTACGGGTAGACGCTTGAGCTTCATGGGCCGAATAGCCAGCAACGATTCGGTTTCACGAAGTTCACGACTGATCGTGGACGGGCTACGCCCCAACATCCGGGCTATTTCACGCTGACTGAGTTTCTTGTATTGCCCGACTTGAATCGTCGCGCTCATCTTCAATGCTGAGTTCTGTATAGGACATGGCGGCACCCTTACCGGAGGGTGAGGTGTCGTACTCCGTTTTTGCGGCCGCCATGCTATTGGCGGTTCGGCAGACGCTTGCCTGACGGCCAATACTTATTCGGGCAAACGGTCGTCCAGCCAATGAGGAGCAAAAGGATGGGCGGCGTAGAACTCGTGCATTTTGCGCACATCCTTTTCGAACCAGTCCTGTATCCATTGGTGATATTGCATTGAAATAGCCTGTGCATTTGTTGGTGCGGCATATTCGTCGGTGATGCATTGTGCAGCCATCATTCCGGACATCAAGGCTTTGAGCACGCCATGGGAGGCGCCAGGATCCAGCACCGTAGCGGCATCTCCGATGATGAAATAGCCGTTGCCAGCCATTCGATTGCAGGCTCTCCAGGTGACGTCTGCCCCGTGTATTTTGCCCGCGCTGGCCAATTCTGCAACGGACTGCGGAGCCGCAGAAGCCTTGCACACCTGATCCAGTGCAAAGTACAGCCGCGTCCAGGTGTACAGCTGCGGGCCGATATGAGCTGTCCAGTACCAACCCGATCGATCCGCGAAGATTCCGAGGGCGCTCTGCTCGAGGCGTCCTCGCTTATAGCCGTAAAGCGCTGTCAGCGCAGGTGAGTAGCGGTGCGTTGTCAATTGAAGCTGGCGTGTCAGCCAGCCATGAGCCCCGCTTGCGTCAACCAGGTGCCTGCAAAACAGCGGTTCGGTTCGGGTCTGGATGCCAATGACACGACCTCTTTTCACAAATACTTTGTTTGCCTCGCAGGGTTGCAGGACGTGTACACCCGATGCAATTGCTCTTTCCAGTAAAAGCTCGTCAAGCGTTGCCCTCGGAATTTGAAACCCGCGCCAGGCTCCACTGGCATCGTTTCCGAAAGGAATGAACATTCGTTCTTTTTCCCACTTCACCCAATTTCCTGCAGGCCGGATAAATTTTTCACTTAGGACTCTTTCAATCACACCCAGTTCTTGAAGAAGAGGTTCTATGCCCGGATGTAATGTTTCACCCGGACGATGGCGTGGAAAGGCAAGGCGCTCAACAATGGCCACTTTCAGGCCACGTTGAGCGCACGAAATAGCTGCCGAACAACCCGCGGGGCCGGCACCTATTACGATAACGTCGTAGTTATTCATTGTGTATGATCAGAGACTTTTCTAGAGGCGCCGCCAAGGTTGAATGCCCTGTTGGTGCAAAATACCGGTTGGCCAAATGAGGTATGTAGAAGTTTCTATCAGTGTGATACGTACTTGGTCATGCATGGGTGATTCAACCGGCTCATAACGAAACATCTTCAATTGGTAACCCACTTCCTGTGGGGTCGCAGCTAAGTCGGTATTCTGCATAGATACTTTAAAGTCTTCGGGCGTTGCAATATTGAAACTGTCAATAAACCACTCTGCAGCCGAATCGCCTAATGACAGTTTGACGCGCCGAAAGGCATCGATACGACGCCGGTACTCCTGCGAGTCGACTTTACCCGTGAGCGCCAGCGAGAACTTTCCTTCCAGTGCGTTTTCCGTGTAGTCGGCGTAGAGGTAAGCTTGATAAGCCCTATGTGGCATACCATTAGTGTTATAGCTTTGCGGGGGCGGAGTGCCGTCCCACGGGAAGCCGGCACCTTTGCCAATTTCCTGATCCAGCATCGGTTTGATGGTCGGTCCGGCTCCCCCATCCGGCTCATAGGATTGGGCTGAATCTGGTGCAACTGCCGGCCAGAATGAACTCAGCGCAGCACAAAGCTTGGCGTCCTCAGGAAACGGGCTGCCCAGCCTGTAAGCCGCCAGGTGTGTGATGTCGTCCAGCTCGGTTTCGTGAGCAACGATACCAACGTCCCAGCCTGGCGCGAACACCCCGGCTCCAGCGTCAGGTAGGTACGAGGCGCGTCTGGCAGAAGCGGCCCTTGGCCTCTTCAGATCGGTAGCAAAGGCGGGCGCGGAATGAAGCTGGGCAACGATCGCCGTAATGCCGACATCTGTACCGCTGAAGGTCTCTGGAAAAGATTGGATGTTGGCAGGATAACGAGAATCCGACAGGCATTGCGGTGGGGTAGGAAATACGTCGTTGCGCACGTCTGGAGCCAGGTTGTCCAGCCATTCGATCAGGTGTCGCTGATTGCACAGAGGATAAAAGTCAGGTGCGCAGAGCAATGAATAAGCGGGTATGCGTTGTGTAATCGCGATGTCCAATGCGGCGCACTTGGCTTGAATCCACCCATCGGCGGTATAGTCCAGATAGTGCAGGGCTTTGAAATTGCCCTTCTCCAATACCTCGAGCATGTTCGGTAGTTGATTGAGGTTGATGACCTGTCCAGCGTCGTCGACTTTATGGCGAATGTGCGCGTATTCCGGGGCATTCTCGGGAATGCGCAAGCTGGAAACCAGCAATTGAGGCGCGTTCGGGACATTAAACGTCAGCGGTTGACCCTGGTACCGGGCCGCTTCAACCAGATGTTTTCGGGGGGTGGCGGCCATTAATCCGGGGCCGAACACGGGCTCGGGAAGCCAGTCACCGAGGCCTTCGGTCAGTACAAAGGGAGGTTGGCTGATATGGGGCTCCTCCCAGCCTGACTCTGCTCCTAATTGCAGGTGTATGCGGCGTAGTTTCTCGTTTTTGTGTTGGGCCTGGAGCTGTACGTCCAGGGTTATGTCGGCAATACACTCGTTACCGTTGAACAGTTTATGCAACGGCACCCAGAAGTCATGGCTGATGTCTTTTTCACCAAAACGCATAGGCCCGAAACTGGCACTGTCGCCTTTGAGCTGGACCGCGATGTAGGCGCTGTATCGCGCCGGCAGGACTCGAATTGCATGACTGTCCTCTTCGACAAAAGGTAGAAAACCTCTGCTTTGAGCATTGTATAAAGGTGCCATTGTTCCGACCCGAGATACACCGGTTCGTGAAAAGCACAGATCGGCCTGCACCTTATGTACGGTGTCCGGCGCTGGGCGGTATTCGACCGCAAAGACGACGACCGCCATCGGGTGTCCATTAGCACGCTCTTTGAGTTGCTCAAGGCTGGGTGGCTGGCAGCCATAAACATAGTTGATAACGGTTTCAAGTTCTGTGGCTGTGGGATAAGCCTGGAGGGGGTTGCCTTGGGCGTCCGTTGTAACGTTGGCATGGGCCATAGCGTGGTACAGCAAACTGTGTGCTGGCTTGCCTGGCTCAATGCCACGTGTGGCGGTCAAGGCGAAGTCTTCAAAGCCAGGAAGTGTGCGGTCCGCACTTAGCGGTTTACGAAGTTCCTGTTCAAGATTGGGCGCGAGAATATCGAGACCGTGGTGCAGCAGTAAGTTGTGCCACCCACAGGGGGCCAGCCGTTTGCATATATCGATAACTTGGTTAAGTAAGGTCATGCCTGTGCTCCTGACTTGGAGGTGGTTTTTAAGCTGGGTTTACAAGGTTTGGTGTGGGTGGTTACGTGCCGCATAGTTGATGTTGATGTGGTTTTTTTGCAAAAATAACTTTGTAAAGAGTTATTTGTTTTGGGTTTTTTAATTTTTAATTTCTATGTTTGTTTTTATGATTTTGTAGGCTGTAGCTGTCAGATGTCATGGTATTCAAATTTTTTGTTTAGTTGGAGGCGCACTTTAAATACGTGTTATCGGTTCTCTGTGGGACCAGGCCGTGCTCATTTTTATTTGCTTGCACGTGATGCCATGTCGTAAACGCACCTTTGCGTGGCGTGCGCAGGCATTTGACCTGTACGCGCCAGCCCTACCATCGCATCAAAGGGCCCTGCGAGGGCTTCAACAATACGAAAGGCTGGGAGAGACGCGATGTTCAGCAAACAAGACCAGATCCAGGGATATGACGACGCACTGCTGGCGGCCATGAATGCCGAGGAGCAGCGTCAGGAAGACCATATCGAGCTGATCGCGTCGGAGAACTACACCAGCAAGCGCGTCATGGAAGCCCAAGGCAGCGGCCTGACCAACAAATACGCCGAAGGCTACCCGGGCAAGCGCTACTACGGTGGCTGCGAGCATGTGGACAAGGTCGAGGCCCTGGCCATCGAGCGCGCCAAGCAGCTGTTCGGCGCCGATTACGCCAACGTGCAGCCGCACTCCGGTTCGTCCGCCAACAGCGCGGTGTACCTGGCGCTGATCAATGCCGGTGACACCATACTGGGCATGAGCCTGGCCCACGGCGGTCACCTGACTCACGGTGCCAAAGTGTCGTCCTCGGGCAAGCTGTACAACGCAGTGCAATACGGCATCAACACCGACACCGGCCTGATCGACTACGACGAAGTCGAGCGCCTGGCGGTCGAGCACCAGCCGAAGATGGTGGTGGCCGGTTTCTCTGCCTACTCCAAAACCCTGGATTTCCCACGCTTCCGTCAGATCGCCGACAAAGTGGGTGCGCTGCTGTTCGTCGACATGGCCCACGTCGCCGGCCTGGTGGCCGCCGGCCTGTACCCGAACCCGCTGCCCTACGCCGACGTGGTCACTACCACTACCCACAAGACCCTGCGCGGTCCTCGGGGCGGCCTGATTCTGGCCAAGGCCAACGAAGCGATTGAAAAGAAACTCAATGCTGCGGTGTTCCCCGGTGCCCAGGGCGGCCCGCTGATGCATGTGATCGCCGGCAAGGCGGTGTGTTTCAAGGAAGCGCTGGAGCCTGGCTTCAAGGCGTATCAGCAACAAGTGATCGACAACGCCCAGGCGATGGCCGAGGTGTTCATCAAGCGTGGCTACGATGTGGTCTCCGGCGGCACCGATAACCACTTGTTCCTGGTCAGCCTGATCCGTCAGGGCCTCACCGGCAAAGACGCAGACGCCGCCCTCGGTCGCGCCCACATCACCGTCAACAAGAACGCCGTGCCGAATGACCCGCAGTCGCCGTTCGTGACCTCGGGCCTGCGCATCGGCACTCCGGCGGTGACCACCCGCGGTTTCAAGGTGCCGCAGTGCATCGAGTTGGCAGGCTGGATCTGCGACATCCTCGACAACCTCGGCGACGCCGATGTCGAGGCCAACGTGGCCAAACACGTGTCTGCCCTGTGCGCTGATTTCCCGGTTTATCGCTGAGCGCGGTTTTGGAGTAATGACTATGCAACGCTACTCAGGCTTCGGCCTCTTCAAGCACTCCCTCAGCCATCACGAAAACTGGCAGAAAATGTGGCGCACGCCCACGCCGAAAAAAGTCTACGACGTGGTCATCGTCGGTGGCGGCGGGCATGGTCTGGCGACCGCCTACTACCTGGCCAAGGAACACGGAATCACCAACGTGGCCGTGGTCGAGAAAGGTTGGCTGGGCGGCGGTAACACCGCGCGCAACACCACCATCGTGCGTTCCAACTACCTGTGGGACGAGTCGGCGCACCTGTACGAACACGCGATGAAACTCTGGGAAGGTTTGTCCCAGGACCTGAACTACAACGTGATGTTCTCCCAGCGTGGCGTGTACAACCTGTGCCACACCCTGCAAGACATCCGCGACTCCGAACGCCGCGTGAGCGCCAACCGCCTCAACGGTGTGGACGGCGAACTGCTCAATGCCCAGCAAGTAGCTGACGAGATTCCATACCTGGACTGCTCGAAAAACACCCGCTACCCCGTGCTGGGCGCCACCGTGCAACGTCGCGGCGGCGTGGCCCGTCACGATGCCGTGGCCTGGGGCTTTGCCCGTGCCGCCGATGCCTTGGGCGTGGACTTGATCCAGCAAACCGAAGTGATCGGGTTCCGCAAGGAAAACGGCGTGTGCATCGGTGTGGAAACCAACAAGGGCTTTATCGGCGCCAAGCGCGTCGGCGTCGTCACTGCCGGTAACTCCGGGCACATGGCCTCGCTGGCCGGTTTCCGCCTGCCGATCGAATCTCACCCGTTGCAAGCGTTGGTGTCGGAGCCGATCAAGCCGATTATCGACAGCGTGATCATGTCCAACGCCGTGCACGGCTACATCAGCCAGTCCGACAAGGGCGACCTGGTGATCGGCGCCGGTATCGACGGCTACAACGGCTACGGCCAGCGTGGTTCGTACCCGGTCATTGAGCACACCATTCAGGCCATCGTCGAGATGTTCCCGGTGCTGTCGCGGGTGCGCATGAACCGCCAGTGGGGCGGCATCGTCGACACCACGCCGGATGCCTGCCCGATCATTTCCAAGACCCCGGTACCGAACATGTTCTTCAACTGCGGTTGGGGCACCGGTGGCTTCAAGGCCACACCGGGCTCAGGCAACGTGTTTGCTGCGAGCCTGGCCAAGGGTGAAATGCACCCGCTGGCCGCACCTTTCTCCATCGACCGTTTCCACAACGGTGCGTTGATCGACGAACACGGCGCTGCGGCCGTCGCCCACTAACAGGAGAAATTCCCTATGTTGCATATCTTCTGTCCTCACTGTGGCGAACTGCGCTCCGAAGAGGAATTCCACGCGTCCGGCCAAGCGCACATCCCGCGCCCGCTGGACCCGAATGCCTGCACCGACGAGCAGTGGGGCGATTACATGTTCTTCCGTGACAACCCGCGTGGGCTGCACCACGAACTGTGGATCCATGCCGCCGGTTGCCGCCAGTATTTCAACGCCACCCGCGACACCCTGACCTACGAAATTCTTGAAACCTACAAGATCGGCGAGAAGCCGCAATTCACCGCCAAGGCTGCTGGAGAGAAGGTATGAGCCAGATCAATCGCCTGTCCAACGGTGGCCGCATCGACCGCAACAAAGTCCTGACGTTTACGTTCAACGGCCAGAGCTACAAAGGCTTTGAAGGCGACACCCTGGCTGCCGCCTTGCTGGCCAACGGCGTCGACATCATCGGCCGCAGTTTCAAGTACTCGCGCCCTCGAGGTATCTTTGCCGCCGGCGCCGAAGAGCCGAACGCCGTGCTGCAGATCGGTGCTACCGAAGCCACGCAAATTCCTAACGTGCGCGCCACCCAGCAGGCGTTGTACCAGGGCCTGGTTGCCACCAGCACCAACGGCTGGCCGAACGTTAACAACGACGTGATGGGCATTCTCGGTAAGGTTGGCGGCAAGCTGATGCCGCCGGGTTTCTACTACAAAACGTTCATGTACCCGCAGTCGTTCTGGATGACCTACGAGAAGTACATCCGCAAGGCCGCAGGCTTAGGCCGCTCGCCGACCGAGAACGACCCGGACACCTACGACAACTTCAACCGTCATTGCGACGTGCTGGTCGTGGGCGCAGGCCCTGCCGGCCTCGCGGCTGCATTGGCCGCTGCGCGCAGCGGTGCGCGGGTGATCATCGCCGACGAGCAGGAAGAGTTCGGCGGCTCGCTGCTCGATTCCCGTGAAAGCCTCGACGGCAAGCCGGCCACTGAGTGGGTTGCCAGCGTCATTGCCGAATTGAAAGCCCTGCCGGACGTAGTACTGCTGCCCCGCGCCACCGTCAACGGCTACCACGACCATAACTTCCTGACCATTCACGAGCGCCTCACCGATCACCTCGGTGACCGTGCGCCGATTGGCGTGGTGCGTCAGCGTATCCACCGTGTGCGCGCCAAGCGCGTGGTGCTGGCCACCGGTGCGTGCGAGCGTCCGCTGGTGTACGGCAACAACGATGTGCCGGGCAATATGCTCGCGGGTGCGGTCTCCACCTATGTGCGCCGCTACGGTGTGGCGCCGGGCAAAAAACTGCTGCTGTCGACCAACAACGATCATGCCTATCGCGTCGCGTTGGACTGGTTTGATGCGGGCCTTTCGGTGGTGGCGGTGGCTGATGCCCGTCACAACCCACGTGGCGCGCTGGTGGAAGAAGCCCGCGCCAAAGGCATTCGCATTCTCACCGGCAGCGCTGTGATCGAAGCGCGTGGCAGCAAGCATGTGACCGCTGCCCGCGTGGCCGCGATCGATGTGAAAGCGCACAAAGTCACCAGCCCCGGCGAGTGGCTGGACTGCGACCTGGTCGCCAGTTCCGGTGGCTACAGCCCGGTGGTCCACTTGGCCTCGCACCTGGGCGGCAAGCCGACCTGGCGTGAAGATATCCTCGGTTTTGTGCCGGGCGAAGCGCCGCAGAAACGCGTGTGCGTCGGCGGTATCAACGGTGTCTACGGCCTTGGCGATTCCCTCGCCGATGGTTTTGAAGGCGGCGTGCGTGCGGCCAGTGAAGCTGGTTTTGCGCCGGTGGAAGGTGTGCTGCCTAAAGCCTTGAGCCGTCTGGAAGAGCCGACGCTGGCGCTGTTCCAGGTGCCTCACGAAAAAGCTACTGCCCGGGCGCCGAAGCAATTTGTCGACCTGCAAAATGACGTCACTGCAGCCGCCATCGAACTGGCCACACGTGAAGGTTTCGAATCGGTCGAGCACGTCAAACGCTACACCGCGCTGGGCTTCGGTACTGACCAGGGCAAGCTGGGTAACGTCAACGGCCTGGCCATCGCCGCCCGTTCGCTGAACGTGACCATCCCGCAGATGGGTACCACCATGTTCCGTCCCAACTACACGCCAGTGACCTTCGGCGCGGTGGCGGGCCGTCACTGTGGGCACATTTTCGAACCGGTGCGCTACACCGCGCTGCAAGCCTGGCACGTGAAGAACGGCGCCGAGTTTGAGGATGTCGGCCAGTGGAAACGCCCATGGTATTTCCCGCGTAACGGTGAAGATCTGCACGCTGCGGTGAAGCGCGAATGCCTGGCGGTGCGTGACAGCGTCGGCCTGCTGGATGCCTCCACCCTCGGCAAGATCGATATCCAGGGCCCGGATGCGCGTGAGTTCCTCAACCGCATCTACAGCAACGCCTGGACCAAGCTCGATGTGGGCAAGGCGCGCTACGGTCTGATGTGCAAGGAAGACGGCATGGTGTTCGACGACGGCGTCACTGCCTGTCTGGCCGACAACCACTTCCTGATGACCACCACCACGGGCGGCGCCGCCCGCGTTCTACAGTGGCTGGAAATCTACCAACAGACCGAATGGCCGGACCTCAAGGTGTACTTCACCTCGGTCACAGACCATTGGGCGACCATGACCCTGTCCGGCCCCAACAGCCGCAAGCTGCTGGCGGAAGTCACCGACATCGACCTGGACAAGGATGGCTTCCCGTTCATGACCTGGAAGGAAGGTTTGGTCGGCGGCGTACCGGCGCGGGTGTTCCGTATCTCGTTTACCGGTGAGCTGTCGTACGAAGTCAACGTGCAGGCCGACTACGCCATGGGCGTGCTGGAAAAGATCGTCGAGGCCGGGAAGAAGTACAACCTGACCCCGTACGGCACCGAGACCATGCACGTCCTGCGCGCCGAGAAGGGCTTCATTATCGTCGGGCAAGACACCGACGGCTCGATGACCCCGGACGACCTGAACATGGGCTGGTGCGTAGGCCGTACCAAACCGTTCTCGTGGATCGGCTGGCGCGGTATGAACCGTGAAGACTGCGTGCGTGAAGAGCGTAAGCAACTGGTGGGCTTGAAGCCGATTGATCCAAATGTATGGCTGCCGGAAGGCGCGCAGTTGGTGTTCGATCCAAAGCAGACGATTCCGATGAAGATGGTCGGTCACGTCACTTCAAGCTATGCGCACAACTCCCTGGGTTATTCGTTTGCCATGGGTGTGGTGAAGGGTGGCTTGAAGCGCATCGGTGAGCGGGTGTTCTCACCGCAGGCCGATGGCAGCGTGATCGAGGCGGAGATTGTGTCCTCGGTGTTCTTTGACCCGAAAGGTGATCGCCAGAACATCTGATAGACCGAGTCGCGGCCATCGCAGGCAAGCCAGCTCCCACAGGGGAATGCATTCCAAGTGTGGGAGGGGGCTTGCCCCTGATGAGGCCAGAACAGTCACCACAGAATTCAGGAAAGGTGCTTTATGACAGCAGCCAATGTTTACCAACAACGCCCCACCACCAGCGCCGAGGCCGAATCGTCGCTGCACCATGCCGACCTCGCCAGCCTGGTCGGCAAGGGCCGCAAGAACGCCGGCGTGACCGTGCGCGAAAAGAAACTCCTCGGCCACCTGACTATCCGTGGCGATGGCCATGATGCCGCCTTCGCCGCTGGCGTACTCCAGGCCGTCGGCATTGAACTGCCCGGCCCGCTAAGCGTGACCGTCAACGGCGAGACCAGCCTGCAATGGCTCGGCCCGGATGAGTGGCTGTTGATCGTGCCGAGCGGTGAAGAATTTGCCGCTGAACAAAACCTGCGTGCCGCCTTGGGGGATTTGCACATCCAGATCGTCAACGTCAGCGGCGGCCAGCAGATTCTCGAACTCAGCGGCCCTAATGTGCGCGATGTGTTGATGAAGTCCACCAGCTACGACGTACACCCCAATAACTTCCCGGTGGGCAAGGCGGTAGGCACGGTGTTCGCCAAGTCGCAATTGGTGATCCGCCATACCGCTGAAGACACCTGGGAATTGCTGATCCGTCGCAGCTTCTCCGATTACTGGTGGTTGTGGCTGCAGGATGCCTCGGCCGAATTCGGTCTGAGCGTTCAAGCCTGAGGAATCACCCATGAGCCGCGCACCCGATACATGGATTTTGACCGCCGACTGCCCCAGCGTGCTCGGCACGGTGGACGCGGTCACCCGCTACCTGTTCGAGCAGGGCTGCTACGTCACTGAACACCATTCGTTCGATGATCGCCTCTCGGGCCGGTTTTTCATTCGTGTGGAGTTTCGTCAGCCTGACGGTTTTGACGAGCAGGCGTTCCGCGATGGCCTGGCGACCCGTGGTGAAGCCTTCGGCATGATCTTCGAGCTGACGGCGCCGAACTATCGGCCGAAAGTGGTGATCATGGTCTCCAAGGCCGATCACTGCCTCAACGACCTGCTGTACCGCCAGCGCATCGGCCAACTGTCGATGGACGTGGTCGCGGTGGTGTCCAACCATCCGGATCTCAAGCCGTTGGCCGACTGGCACCAGATTCCCTACTACCATTTCCCGCTCGACCCCAACGACAAACCATCCCAGGAGCGGCAGGTGTGGCAAGTGGTGGAAGACACCGGCGCCGAACTGGTGATCCTTGCGCGCTACATGCAGGTGCTGTCGCCGGAGCTGTGCCGCAAGCTGGATGGCAAGGCCATCAACATTCATCACTCGTTGCTGCCGGGCTTCAAGGGCGCCAAGCCGTATCACCAGGCGTACAACAAGGGCGTAAAACTGGTGGGGGCCACGGCGCATTACATCAACAACGATTTGGATGAGGGGCCGATCATCGCCCAGGGTGTGGAGGTGGTTGATCACAGCCACTATCCCGAGGATTTGATCGCCAAGGGGCGCGATATCGAAGGGCTCACATTGGCGCGTGCGGTGGGGTATCACATCGAGCGGCGGGTGTTCTTGAACGCCAATCGCACCGTCGTTCTTTAGATCGCTATCGCAGGCAAGCCAGCTCCCACATTCCAGGATGTGTGAACCCGATCCACTGTGGGAGCTGGCTTGCCTGCGATGAGGCCCTTACAAGCAACACAAGAAACAGCATCTGTACCCGAGCACTAACGCGCTGCCCACCCAAGCGGCAACGCAGTTCCATAAAAACAACAGCGAGGTGAAAGCATGTCTGGTAATCGTGGTGTCGTGTATCTCGGCAATGGCAAGGTCGAAGTACAGAAAATCGACTATCCCAAAATGCAGGACCCCCGTGGCAGGAAGATCGAGCACGGCGTCATCCTGCGCGTGGTCTCCACCAACATCTGCGGCTCCGACCAACACATGGTGCGCGGCCGCACCACTGCCCAGACCGGCCTGGTGCTCGGTCACGAGATCACCGGCGAAGTGATCGAGAAGGGCAGCGACGTCGAAAACCTGAAAATCGGTGACCTGGTTTCCGTACCGTTCAACGTGGCGTGCGGCCGCTGCCGCTCGTGCAAGGAACAGCACACCGGCGTATGCCTGACTGTTAACCCGGCCCGTGCCGGTGGTGCCTACGGCTATGTAGACATGGGCGACTGGACCGGTGGTCAAGCGGAATACGTGCTGGTGCCGTATGCCGACTTCAACCTGCTCAAACTGCCCGACCGCGATAAGGCCATGGAGAAAATCCGCGACCTGACCTGCCTCTCCGACATCTTGCCCACCGGCTACCACGGCGCCGTCACTGCCGGCGTTGGCCCGGGCAGCACCGTTTACATTGCTGGTGCCGGTCCGGTCGGTCTGGCCGCTGCCGCCTCGGCACGGCTGTTGGGTGCAGCCGTTGTAATCATTGGCGACGTCAATTCCATCCGCCTGGCCCACGCCAAGGCCCAGGGTTTTGAAATCGTCGACCTGTCTACCGATACGCCGCTGCACGAACAGATTGCTGCGCTGCTGGGCGAACCTGAAGTGGATTGCGCCGTCGACTGCGTAGGCTTTGAAGCTCGCGGCCATGGCCACGACGGCGTCAAGGCCGAAGCCCCGGCCACCGTGCTCAACTCACTGATGGGCGTGGTGCGTGTGGCAGGCAAGATCGGTATCCCTGGCCTCTACGTCACCGAAGATCCGGGTGCTGTCGATGCCGCCGCGAAAATGGGCAGCCTGAGCATTCGCTTTGGTCTGGGCTGGGCCAAATCCCACAGCTTCCACACCGGGCAGACGCCGGTGATGAAGTACAACCGCCAGTTGATGCAGGCGATCATGTGGGATCGGATCAATATCGCCGAGATCGTCGGCGTGCAGGTGATCAGCCTGGATGATGCGCCACGCGGGTATGGCGAGTTCGACGCGGGTGTACCGAAGAAGTTTGTGATTGATCCGCATAAGTTGTTCAGTGCGGCGTAAAGCGTTGGGCAAATGACAAAGGGCGACCCTTGGGTCGCCCTTTTTTGCGTCTGCGCTTAAGCCTGCAAACGCCGGCTGATGAAGATCAAATGTGGGAGGGGGCTTGCTCCCGATAGCGGTAATTCAGTCAGTACCGCTGTGACTGACCTGCCGCTATCGGGAGCAAGCCCCCTCCCACAAGGGTTTTATGGTGTTTAGGGATCAGCGAGTAGCCAATGCACCCTGATAGACGGTCGGGCCTGTGGGTTGTTTGCTGATGGAGCCACCCTTGGTCTCCGAACTCACCATCAACTCCACCGGCTTGCTGATGGTTTCCTGCTGGCGCGGGTTCAGGCCGATGATGCCCTCGCCGTCTTCCGGCAACAGGCCCAGCGACACCGGTGTGCCATCTTTAGGGATTGCCCACAGCTCCAGGCTTTGGTCTGGCGCCGGCGCCGTGGAGGCAATCGGCTGCACTTCAAGATAATCCTTGTGGGCCATGATTTGCGCGGCCGGCTGCTGGGTCGTGTTCACCAACGTTGCGGCGGATTTGACGCTGTCCTGGGTGTAGAGCGCGCCGCCGATACCGGCAACCACCACCACACAGGCGCCGATGAACAGGCGTGGGCGGCTCCAGAATGGAGGCTTTTGCTCAATCACTTGGGGTTGGATCGCAGTCATAAGTCTCTTCTCGACAAATTTTGTAGTCAGTCCATGGACCCGATTATCCCGATTGGGTTCCGGGCAGGGCCTGGAACAACCGACGGGATACCTAGTCCAACGCTTGCTTTTGCATCCATCTCCTGAGGTTGTATTGATGAAGATTTCACGCGGTTTTGCCCTTTCCTGCCTGCTGTCCATGGCCGCCGGCCCGGTGTTCGCTGCAGGTTTCAGCCTTGGCGATGCAGCCAACGCCATTTCCGGTATGCAGGGTGGCAACAATAAAGCCGCTGCCGCCGCACCCTCGTCCGAGACGGCTGGCCTGCTGAGCGCTCTGACCTCGCAACTGAATATCACCCCCGAGCAAGCGGTGGGCGGCACGGGCGCCATGTTGGGGCTGGCCAAGAATAAACTGAGCGGCAACGACTATTCGCAACTGGGCAACAGCGTGCCGGGCCTCGATCAGTTGTCGGGCAACAACGCACTGGGCAGCCTCGGCGCGTTGAGCGGGATGCTCGGCCAGAGCGGCGGCAGCAAGACCAGCGGCCTGGACGGCCTGTTGGGTAATGTGAAGAGTACTAACGACTTGAACACCGCGTTCAGCGCCCTGGGCATGGACAGCGGTATGGTCGGCCAGTTTGCTCCGGTGATCCTGCAGTACCTGGGTGGTCAGGGTGCCAGCAGTTCAGTGTTGGGCAAGTTGGCTCAGGCGTGGGGGACGGGTAGCTAGTTACCTGCGTGCGCACGGAGTCATTTTTATTGATATGAGCGCTGAAAAATCCCACCTGTTAAAAATCATTCGGTGGTAGGGAACCGTAGGAAGAAATACGCCACATATCGTTACCTTTCAACGGTCGCTCACAACGACCTTGGAAGGTTTTCCCTAGTGATGTATGAGAGGTGGCGTTATGGATTTTAAGGGCCTGAGCATCCCAGACATAAAAAACTATATCAATGTGTCTGGGCTTCAGCGGGACGAGAGTCCAGAGAGCTCATATGAACAAGCGCTGCGTGAGCGCCTTGAAGAGCTGGGTATTAACTATGATGATTACAAGAAATCAACGGCTCGCTCCAAAAGGAATTCACAAGAACCACCCGCTGACCTTCGCCTTACTGTGCAAGACGCACTACACAACCTCGCAAAAGCAAGGGATCCTGAACAGCCCCTTAGCCAAATACTCGCTGGCGTGGCCGATTATTTTGCCCCTGGTGCAGAGAATCGTTTTGATTCAACGGCATTGCTTGACCACTTGCAGTCTGAGGCGATAGGGGTGGCAGACAGTTCGAAGAGTCATTTTGCCAAGTCTGAAACGCTGAACAATCCTGATCCAGAGATGTACGACAAAGTAGCAGGGGATTTGGCCGATAGTTTACTTAAATTCTCCGGCTCAAACTTCAATGGCAAGCATTTTGGCGAGTCGCTGAGAGCCGCGCTCAAAGAGGCAAACCAGGCCGGCCTGGATTCGGCACAGTTGGTCTCTAAAGTTATGGAGGTTTTAAAAGAAGCTGTTTGAGGGGATTTATACCCGTGGTGATCTTTCGCAGGTTCATTCAAGAACCTCGTCTATCCGCTGATCTTTCTCAAGCCAGAGCTGGTTAACCCAGTTCTGGACGGTCTGGCGAAACGCCGGATCATTCTCGTAATCCCCTTGCCACAACGTCGGATCCAGTTCGCGGGTGCGGATATCCACGATCACCTTCGGCACCGCACTGCTGATCAAGTCCCAAAACCCCGGAATCTTTTGCTGCGGATAAACCACCGTCACATCGAGCACTGCATCCAGTTGTTCAACTACCCGCTGCTGATCGGCGCCAAGGCCCTGCGTGAATTTGGCGCGGCGGTAAACCCGGCACGTCGCTACACTGCCGACAAACCGGACTGCTGATTGAACCCATGCCGAACATCCTGATTGTCGAAGACGAAGCGGCGATAGCCGACACGCTGATCTTTACCTTGCAAGGCGAGGGCTTCACCACCACCTGCGCCGGTTCAGCGAAGTGCCAGTGATGTTCCTCAGTGCCCAGGCTTGGGGGGGGCGGCGGCTAAGCTGCCTTTCTCCAAGGATCGCGTTTCCTATAATTATCAATGAGTCATATTTCATGATGAGTGGGATGTAGGCGAAATAAATTGTAGTGGATCAGTAGGAACGGTAGGAAAGTTGGGCGCCACATAGTAGTCACCTTCGTAACACCACAGCAGTACTGTTTGAAGGGTAATCGACCGAATAACTACATGGTGATCTGATGAATTCTATTAACCTGCAAACCACGCTCCAGAATCTATACAACCAGGTTGGCGCCCATGTGCCGACCAGCAAGGCTAGGCTGATCGACCCCAATGTGTTGCATAACCTGGGATTGAGCGCGAATTTGCTGCAGAACTTGCGCAACGATCTGAGTGGCGTCGCTAATGGGTCGAATCCTGAGCGGGCACTCAATAATTTGATGTCTGGGCTGAAACAAGTTTCGGGTTCTAGCAATGCTCTGGCCAAAGAGTGGCCGGCCGGCAAACCAGTGCCTGAAGGTGGCGTGCGTCTTGCGGACCTCGGTGCCCAAGAGTGGCCGGCAGACAAACCGTTGCCTGAAGGTGGCGTGCGTCTTGCGGACCTCGGTGCCAAAGATTGGCCGGCAGGCAAACCATTGCCTGAAGGCGCCGTGCGTCTTGCGGACCTCGGTGCCCAAGAGTGGCCGGCAGACAAACCGTTGCCTGAAGGTGGCGTGCGTCTTGCGGACCTCGGTGCCAAAGATTGGCCGGCAGGCAAACCATTGCCTGAAGGCGCCGTGCGTCTTGCGGACCTCGGTGCCCAAGATTGGCCGGCAGGCAAACCATTGCCTGAAGGCGCCGTGCGTCTTGCGGACCTCGGTGCCCAAGATTGGCCGGCAGACAAACCGTTGCCTGAAGGTGGCGTGCATATTGTGAAGGGCGCGGACGGCCAGCTACATGAGGTCGATGCATCCGGAGCGCCGCGCAGCGATTTGGCAAATG
This sequence comes from Pseudomonas synxantha BG33R, assembly GCF_000263715.2. Taxonomy (NCBI): domain Bacteria; kingdom Pseudomonadati; phylum Pseudomonadota; class Gammaproteobacteria; order Pseudomonadales; family Pseudomonadaceae; genus Pseudomonas; species Pseudomonas synxantha. Next base: position 5,758,952 of record NZ_CM001514.1, on the reverse strand, counting down.
TGCCCTCGTCTGTGCAGACTTCCGCTGACGCAGTGATTTCCAATCTCCTTGGAGTGTTGGGCGCCCAGGCCGCTGGAGGCAATATCTCGCAAGCATCAGAAAAGATGCGTGCGGCTTTGGATTCCCTTTTTGACAGGACCAACCCTACGCAGGTACGAGATGCTCTGCGCAACAGCATAAATGAGCTGGCTTGAGCGGTAGCTTCGAAACAGTAGGGAACTGTAGGAAGCAAGACACCACTATGGATTACCTTTCAAGGTCTCGTTTATGACCTTGGAAGGTTCCATCATCGCTGGCTTTCGCATTGCATGCCTTCGTTTTCCAGCAGTTCATGAATTCGACGGTCCTTTTCCGTCCAGAGCTGGTTGACCCAGTTCTGGACGGTCTGGCGAAAGGCCGGATCGTTTTCGTAATCCCCTTGCCACAACGCCGGGTCCAGCTCGCGGGTGCGGATATCCACGATCACCTTCGGCACCGCGCCACTGATCAATTCCCAGAACCCCGGAATCTTTTGTTGCGGGTAGACCACGGTCACGTCGAGTACCGCGTCCAGCTGTTCACCCATTGCGGCCAGCACAAACGCGACGCCGCCTGCCTTGGGCTTGAGTAGCCGGGTAAAGGGTGAATCCTGTTGCGCGCGCTTGGCCTCGCTGAACCGCGTGCCTTCCAGGTAATTGACCACCGTCACCGGCTGGCGCTTGAATAGCTCGCAGGCCTTCTTGGTGATTTTCAGATCCTGCCCTGCCAGTTCAGGATGCTTGGCCAGAAATGCCTTGGTATAGCGCTTCATGAACGGGTAATCCAGCGCCCACCAGGCCAGGCCGAGGAAGGGCACCCAGATCAGCTCTTTTTTCAGGAAGAATTTGAAGAACGGTGTGCGCCGGTTCAGCGCCTGGATGAGTGCCGGAATATCTACCCAGGATTGGTGGTTGCTGATGACCAGATAGGAGGTGTCACTGCGCAGGTCCTCACCGCCGCGGATATCCCATTGGGTTGGAATGCACAGCGAGAAAATCAACTTGTCGATCTCGGCCCAGGTCTCGGCGATCCACATCACCGCCCAGGATGCATAGTCACGCGAGCGGCCCGGCGCCACCAGCTTGAGCAGGGCAAAGACCATCAAGGGGCCGATCAGGATCAGCGTGTTGAGTAACAGCAGCAGTGTGACCAAACAGCCGGTGAGCAGGCGGCGCATAAATAACTCTTGGGATCGTGTGGGCGGGTCATGATAAGCAAGGTGAGTCTAGAGGCCAAATCGCAAATCAGCGGACGAATGTTTCACAATGTGCCGTGTAGGGTGGCAGTCACTAACTAAGTGCCGCGTTTGCGGTCTAGAATCCGCCTACTTCTTTCCGAGGAACTCACTTCGTGAAACTGTTATTTGCCTCCCTCGCTCTGCTGGCCCTGCCTGTCATGGCTGCCGAACCGACCCTTTATGGTCGCTACGAATACATCCAGTTGCCGGAGATCGGCGAAACCTTCAAGGCCAAGATGGATACCGGCGCACTGACCGCCTCGCTGTCGGCCCGGGACATCGAGACCTTCACCCGCGACGGCGACGATTGGGTGCGTTTCCGCCTCGGCGGCAAGGACGCCGGCAACAAGGTCTACGAGCACAAGGTGTCGCGCATCAGCAAGATCAAGAGCCGCGCCGACGAAGATGACGACAAGGACGAAGCCAGCGTGGCCAAGCGTCCGGTGATCGATCTGGAGATGTGCCTGGGCGACGTCAAGCGCACCGTCGAGGTCAATCTCACCGACCGCAGCAGCTTCAACTACCCGCTGTTGATCGGCGCCAAGGCCCTGCGTGAATTTGGCGCGGCGGTGAACCCGGCACGTCGCTACACTGCCGACAAACCGGACTGCTGATTGAACCCATGCCGCACATCCTGATTGTCGAAGACGAAGCGGCGATAGCCGACACGCTGATCTTTGCCCTGCAAGGCGAGGGCTTCACCACCACCTGGCTGACGCTCGGCCAGGCGGCGCTGGAGCATCAGCGCCAGAGCCCGGCCGACCTGATCATCCTCGACATCGGCCTGCCGGACATCACTGGCTTTGAAACCTGCAAGCACCTGCGCCGGTTCAGCGAAGTGCCAGTGATGTTCCTCAGTGCCAGGGATGCCGAGATCGACCGGGTGGTGGGGTTGGAAATCGGTGCCGACGATTATGTAGTCAAGCCCTTCAGCCCTCGGGAAGTAGCGGCGCGGGTGAGGGCGATTCTCAAGCGTGTTGGTCCGGGTGCGGCCCCGATGCTGTTCCAGGTGGACCTGGAGCGCATGCAGATCCACTATCGCGGGCAACCCCTGAGCCTCACGCGCCATGAGTTCCGCCTGCTGCAAAGCCTGTTGGAACAACCCGAGCGCGTGTTCAGTCGCGAGCAACTGCTGGACGCCGTAGGTGTGCCCGCCGATGCCGGCTACGAGCGCAATATCGACAGCCACATCAAAAGCCTGCGCAGCAAATTGCGTGGCGTGGCGGCGCAGGCCGAGCCGATCCAGACCCATCGCGGCCTGGGCTACAGCTACAGCCCGAGCCACAGCTGATGCGCCTGGGGCTGCGGATTTTCCTGGTGTATGCGCTGTTTATCGGCCTGACTGGCTACTTCGTACTCAACACGGTGATGAAGGAAATCCGCCCCGGCGTTCGCCAGTCCACCGAAGAAACATTGGTGGACACCGCCAACCTGCTGGCTGAAATCCTGCGCGAAGATGTGAAGAACGGCACCCTGGGCCAGAGTCATTGGCCAGCGCTGCTCAAGGCTTACGGCAATCGCCAGCCGGGTGCGGTGATCTGGGGCCTGCCGAAAAACCAGGTCAACCATCGTATTTATGTGACCGACGCCAAGGGCAGGGTCCTGCTTGACTCCAGCGGTGAAGCGGTGGGCCAGGACTATTCGAAGTGGAACGATGTGTACCTGACCCTGCGCGGCGAATACGGTGCGCGCTCCACTCGCAGCGACGTGGACGATCCCACGTCATCCGTGATGCACGTGGGAGCGCCTATTCGCGATAACGGCCAGATCATTGGCGTGGTCACCGTGGCCAAGCCCAACAGCTCGTTGCAACCCTACGTGGATCGCACTGAGCGCCGCCTGCTGTGGTATGGCGCGGGGCTGGTGATTCTGGGCCTGTTGCTGGGGGCGCTATTGTCGTGGTGGTTGACCGTCGCCCTCCGACGCCTTACCGCCTATGCCGAAGCCGTGAGCGAGGGCCGCCGCGCCGAGTTGCCGCATTATCGCGGCGGCGAGCTCAAGCAGTTGTCCACCGCCGTGGAACACATGCGCACGCAGCTGGAAGGCAAGGCTTATGTAGAGCGCTACGTGCACACGCTGACCCATGAATTGAAAAGCCCGTTGGCGGCGATTCGCGGTGCGGCGGAGCTGTTGCAGGGCGATATGAGCCGTGAGCAGCAGCAGCGGTTTGTCGGCAATATCGACAGCGAAAGCGCGCGCCTGCAACAGTTGATCGAACGCCTGTTGAACCTGGCCCAGGTTGAGCAACGTCAGGGGCTGGAGGAGCAATCGTACATCCCGCTGGCGGTGTTGGTCGATGAGGTGCTCAAGGCCCAATGTGCGCGAATCGAAGGTGCCGGCTTGCAGGTGGAGCAGGTCATCGCTGCCGATGTGAAGGTATTTGGCGAACCCTTCCTGCTGCGTCAGGCCCTGGGCAACCTGCTCGACAATGCGCTGGATTTCACCCCACCCGGCGGCACGCTGAGGTTCAGTGCCCAGGTGCGGCATAACGATGTGCAGGTCAGTCTGTTCAACCAGGCCGCGGCGATTCCCGATTACGCGCTGCCGCGCCTGAGCGAGCGGTTCTACTCGCTGCCACGTCCGGCCAGCGGGCGTAAAAGCACGGGCCTGGGGCTCAACTTTGTCGAGGAGGTGATGAAGCTGCACGGCGGCTCGCTGCAGATCGGCAATGTGCCAGGCGGCGTGCAAGCGGTGCTGCATCTCCACACAGTCTCCACATTGCCCGCATAAATCCCCCATATCGGCTGGGCAGACTCTCCCCCATTCAAACAGGGAGAGACCCATGAACCGCAGCCTGCTTTTCAAACTTGGCGCGATTGCGCTGCTGATTCTGCTGTTGCTGATTCCGTTGCTGATGATCAACGGCATCATCACCGACCGCCAGCAACTGCGCGACGGCGTATTGATGGACATCGCCCGCAGTTCCAGTTACGCCCAGCGCCTCACCGGGCCGGTGATGGTGGTGCCGTTTCGCAAGACGGTGCGTGAATGGAAGCTCAATGAAAAGCTCAACAAACGCTACGAAGAAACCCGTGAAGAGCGTGGCCGGTTGTATTTCCTGCCGGAGCGTTTCGAGCTCGACGGCAAGGTGCAAACCGAACTGCGTGCGCGGGGTATCTACCAGGCGCGGCTGTTCCATGCTGACAACCGCATCAGCGGGCGTTTTGAATTGCCTGCGCAGTTGGGGATCACCGAAGACTTTGCTGATTACCGCTTTGAGCCTGCGTTTCTGGCGGTGGGCATCAGCGATATTCGCGGCATTGAAAACGCTTTGAAGCTGGAGCTGGGTGATCAGCGCCTGGAGTTCTCGCCGGGCTCGCAGGTGGACTGGCTGGGCGAGGGCGTGCATGTGGTGTTGCCAACGCAAGACGGCAAGAAACCTGCCGTGCTGGATTTCGCCTTCGACCTGCGTCTGCAAGGCACCGAACAACTGCAAGTGGTGCCGGTGGGCAAGACCAGCCAGGTGTCCCTGGCGTCCAACTGGCCGCACCCGAGTTTCATCGGCAACTTCCTGCCAGCTCAACGGGAAGTCAACGACCAGGGCTTCAGTGCCAGTTGGCAGACCTCATTCTTCTCCACCAACCTTGAACAAGCGCTGCAAAGCTGCCTGGACCGCCAGGGCTGCGAAGACTTCAACAACCGCAGCTTTGGCGTGAACTTCATCGACCCGGTGGACCAGTACCTCAAGAGCGACCGTGCGATCAAATACGCGCTGTTGTTTATCGCCCTGACCTTCGCTGGCTTCTTCCTGTTCGAAGTGCTCAAGAGCCTGGCGGTGCACCCGATTCAGTATGCATTGGTGGGCGTGGCGCTGGCGTTCTTCTACCTGTTGCTGTTGTCGCTGTCCGAGCATGTGGGCTTTGCCTTGGCGTACCTGATATCGGCCAGTGCCTGTGTGTTGTTGATCGGTTTTTACGTGTGCCATGTGCTGCGCAGCGTCGTCCATGGGCTGGGGTTCTCGGCAGGGTTGGCGGCGTTGTATGGCTTGTTGTTCGGGTTGCTCAGTGCCGAGGATTACGCGCTGCTGATGGGTTCGCTGTTGCTGTTTGGCCTGCTGGGCACGGTCATGGTGCTGACGCGCAAACTGGATTGGTATGGGGTGGGTAAGCGCAAGGTGGAGCAAGGGCAATGATTGGGTTGCGGGAGGATCAGCAAGCGGGGGCGCAGTTGGCCTTAAGGATCGCCACCTTCCTCAATACCACCACCGTCCCCTGTGGGAGCGGGCAAGCCCGCGATAGAGGGGGTTCAGAAGCAGATGTACTGAATGACACGCCGCAATCGCGGGCAAGCCCGCTCCCACAGGGGGTAGGTATACATGTCAGGCGGGCGGTTGGGTCTGCTGCATCGAAGGCCGCTGGCTGACCTCGGCGTACCAGGCGGCGAGCTTGGGGGTGTCCGAGCGCCACTGCATATCCGGATGGCGAAAGTCGAGGTAGCCCAGGGCGCAGGCGACGCTGATCGAAGCGATATCGAAATGGCTGGCCAGTTCGGCGATGGCGTCCTGCTCCAGCTCGGCGAGAGCGCGACGAATCTTGTTGCGCTGTTCGTCCAGCCATTGATCCCAGTGTTTTTCCAGCGGGCGCATGGCGGTCTCGTAACGCACCAGCACGGCGGCATCCATGATGCCGTCGGCCATCGAGGCCAACGTCAGGCGCCGCCAGCGCACCGAGCCATCACGGGGGATCAGCGGGTTGCCGACATGCTGGTGGTCGAAGTAATCGAGGATCACCCGGCTGTCGTGCAGGACCGAACCGTCGGCCAGGCGCAGCGCCGGGATCTTACCCACGGGGTTGCCTTGCAGCACTTGGGCATCCGGGTTGACCGGTGTCGGCAGGCAAGCGTGCAGGGCCACACGGTCCTGCTGGCCGGTCTCGATCAGCAGCACGCGCACTTTACGCACGAAGGGCGAGGCCGGGTTGTGGAACAAGGTCATGCTGGGGGCGGACATGGGCATTCCTCGAAATGGACTGGGGCTAGCGTAGATGCTTGCGCAGTGGCTGGCGAGGGGGATTTTTGTGATCCTGAGGGCCTCATCGGGGGCAAGCCCCCTCCCACAGTGGACGGCGTTCACAAATCAAATGTGGGAGGGGGCTTGCCCCCGATAGCGCCCTCAGCCGCGCCGCTTGCCCAACGCCCAAGCGCCAATGGCAGCAGGTACGCCCAACCCCACCCAGCTCAAAGAATCCCACACCCCATCCCCCAGCAACGCCGCAAACAACCCGGCGGCACTGAGCAGGCCAATTCCCAGCGGAATGCCAAACACCTTCCAGAAATTCGACTGCCGAGGCTTCATACCTTGGCCGCCTTGCGCCGCACGATCCACAAGTAAATGCCGCTGACCAGCACGACGATGGTCAGCACATCCAGCACTGCCCACAAGATCTTCATCGGCATCCCGCCGTAATCACCGAAGTGCAGCGGTTGGGACATGCCCATGGCGTCCATGTACCACGGGCGCTCGGCGATGGCGGTGACGGCCAGGGTGCTGGCGTCGATCAGCACCGGCGTGAGCAGATGGGAGGTGAGGTGCGTGCTGCCTTTCATGAACACCGCATAGTGATGCTCGCTGGAGAAGCGCGTGCCGGGGAAAGCGATAAAGTCCGGCTCCATGCCCGGCGCTGCCTGGGCGGCAATGCTCAGCAGCTCGGTGGCCGGTGCGCGGTGGGTCAGCGGCGGGGCGTTCTGGTAGGGTTCGATCATGGCGCTGAGGCTGTCCTGGCGCCAGGCGGCGATGATCAGGTCGGCGCAGGCGCTGATCACGCCGGTCACGCCCACCACCAGCGCCCACGTCAGGGTGACCACGCCGATCAGGTTGTGCAGGTCGAGCCAGCGCAGGCGGGTGGACTTGTCCTGACGCACGGTGGCGAACTTCAAGCGGCGCATGAACGGCAGGTACAACACCGTGCCCGAAACAATCGCCAGCACAAACAGAAGGCCCATGAACGCCAGCAGCAACTTGCCCGGCAGGCCGGCGAACATGTCCACATGCAGGCGCAGCAGGAACAGGGTCAGCCCACCATTGGCCGCCGGGGTTTCCACTGCTTCGCCAGTGCGGGCGTCGAGCATGAAGGTGTGCGACGAGTTCGGCTCGGTGCCGGCCGTGGCGGCCATGATCGCGATCACACCGTTCTTGTCGTCTTCGTCCCACGCCAGGTACTGCATGGCCTCGCCGGGTCGATGGGCCTGGGCTTTGGCCACAAGCTGCTCAAGGTTGAGCTGCGGCGTATCGGCCGGCATCTGTGCCAACTCGGGCTCGTTACCCAGCAGGTGGTCGATCTCGTGGTGGAACACCAACGGCAAGCCGGTGAGGGCGAGCAGTAGCAGGAATACGGTGCAGATCAGGCTGGTCCAGGTGTGGATGAAGGACCAGCGGCGGATGGTTTTGCTTTTCATCACGGCTCCAAGGCAAAAGGGCCGCAGTTTAGGCGGCCCTTCATAAGCGTTTTTTCACCGTCTTAGAATTTGTAGTTCACGCTGGCGACCACGTTGCGCTGGTCACCGTAGTAGCAATAGAAACCGTCGCAGGTGGAGAGGTAGTCCTTGTTGAAGATGTTCTTGGCGTCCACGGCCACTGTGACACCCTTCATGGCGCTGTTCACACGGCCTAGGTCGTAGTGCACCGAGGCGTCGTAGACAGTGTAGGAGCCTACATGGCCGAGTTCGGTGTTGGCGGCGTTGCCGTAGGTATCGCCAACGTAGCGCACGCCTGCACCCACACCGAAGCCGTCCAGTAACCCACTGCGCCACGTGTAATCGGCCCATCCTGTCGCCTGGTTGCGTGGTAGCTGGTTCATGCGATTGCCTTCTTCACCGGTCGCGCCTTTGGTGATCTCGCTATCGTTATAGGTGTAGGAGCCTACCAGTTTGAGGCTGTCGGTGACGTCGGCGCTGGCTTCCAACTCCAGACCGCGATTGCGCACTTCACCAATCTGGCGCGTGATGCTGCCCTCAGTCACCGTGGAGTTCTTTTGGGTCAGGTCAAATACCGCCGCTGTAAGCAAGGCCTTTGTGCCCGGTGGCTGGTACTTGATCCCTGCTTCGTACTGCTTGCCTTCAGTCGGCTTGAAAGCCCCGGTGCTGGCCACTTGTGTACCGGTACCAGCTTGGAACGATTCAGCATAGGACAGGTACGGCGTGATGCCGTTATCGAACACATAGCTCAGCGCAGCGTTTGCGCTGAAATGCTTGTCGCGTTGTGTGTTGGTGACGTCGTTCAGGTTATGGAAAGTAGTGCCGGTGTGTACCCAGTCTTCCCGCCCGCCTAACGTCAGTCGCCAATTGTCCAGTGCCATCTGGTCTTGGATATAAAGGCCGGTCTGTTGGGTCTTCTGGGTGTAGTCATACATGGTGAAGTACTGGACATTGGAGAAGTCCTGTCCATACACCGGGCGATTGAAATTGATGGTTGGCACGCCGGTCGAGCCCCAGTCCCAGCGCGCATTGCTGGTGGAGCGCTGATGGTCCAGACCTAGCAGCAGTGTGTGGTTCACGGCGCCAGTCTTGAAGTCGGCCTGCAAGTTGTTGTCGACCGCGAACTGACTGATGTCCTCATCGACCTTGCCGGCTGAACGACGCACGTTGCCGTCAGCGTCAACCGCGGTTTCCGGGCCATTCGGAAAGAACGCACCACCGGCGGTCAGGCCCTGGAACGACAAGTCGTTCTTGGTATAGCGCAGGTTCTGGTGGAACTGCCAAGTGTCGTTCAGGCGCGTTTCAAACGCGTAGCCCAGTGCGTAGTAAGTGCGGTCATAGAACTCCCAATCTGGATCGCCCAGGTTCTTATGATGGGAAATCTTGCCGGCTGGCGAGCTCAATTTGGTGCCTTGCAACGGCAGGAACTGGCCGGTAATGCCGGTATCGTCGCGAGTAAACTGGGTGAGCAACGTCAGCTTGGTGTCGTCGTTGATATTCCACGTGAGACTGGGCGCAACGTTGTATCGCTTGTCCGGAATATGGTCCACCGCCGTATTGCTGTCGCGCACGACACCACTGACTCGGTAAAGGAACTGGCCTTCGTCGTCGATTTTTCCGGTGCTATCGAAGTTGATCTGCTTGTGGTTATTGCTGCCGGCCTGTACTTCAATTTCGTTTGAGCTTTCGGCCTGGGGGCGACGGCTAACCATATCCAATAAGCCGCCGGGTGGGGTTTGCCCGTAGACCGACGAAGCGGGACCTCGCAGGACAGCAATACGCTCTAGATTCCAAGTGTCGATTTTCGGCGTTGCGTAGTTACCCTTGGGCAGTGGTAGGCCATCGAGGAATTGGGTGGGGACAAAGCCGCGAACCAGTAACCAATCACTACGCGAGTCGGAGCCATAGCCACTGCTCTGCACGCCGGCGGTGTAGCGCAAGGCGTCGTTGAGGTTGAGAACGGAGCGGTCTTCCATTTGCTGGCGAGTAATGACCGTGACGGAACGGGGCAGCTCGGCAATAGGTGTATCAGTCTTCGTGCCCGCTGCTGTGCGAGTAGCCACATACCCCTCCACCGGCCCCCAAGCGCTTTCATAGTTGCCCTGGCCGGTGATGTTGGTAGTCGGCAAGGCGACGACGCCCTCCGGAACCGGCACCAGGGTGTAAGTGCCCGTACTGCTTTGTTCCAACTGCAAGCCAGTACCGCGCAACGCCTCACGCAACGCGCTCTGTGCATCGAACTGGCCCTTGACCGGGGCCGATGTTTTACCGGCGGCGAGTGCCGGGTTGAGGGTCAGCGCCAGGCCAGCCTGGCTGGCGATCTGGTTCAGGGTGCTGGCCAATGGGGCGGCCGGCAGGTTATAGGCGCGCACGTTCAAGGCTTGTTCAGCAGCGATCAGCGAAGTGCTCGCCAGCGGGGCGCTGAGGGCGATGGCCAGGGCTAACAGACTGGGGCGCAACAAGGTGTCTAGCGTGCGGGACATAAGGGCGGCTCCTGAATGGAAATATTTCTCAATTGCCTAGGTGCCGAGCGAGAATCGGAAAGTGATAGGGCTGGGTGAAACTATTTTTTGGCGGTGTGTTTCAGGGCCTCATCGGGAGCAAGCCCCCTCTCACATTTTGATGCGTGAGTACCTTCCAATGTGGGAGGGGGCTTGCTCCCGATGGCGATTGCCCGGTCACCACAGAATCTAAGGCTTGGCAGCGACAGTCACCCACCACGGCGTGTGCTGCTCGATCTGCACCGGCAAGGTCGGCAACAGCGCATTCAACGCCAGCGTGGTGTCGTGCAGGGGGAAGCTGCCGGTGATGCGCAGGTCGGCCACGTTGTCATCCACGCCTAGATGCCCGGTGCGGTAGCGGCCCAGTTCTTCGATCACATCGCCCAGACGGGCGTTGTCGACCACCAACATGCCACGGGTCCAGGCGTCGGTGGCGTGGGTCACGGCCAGCAGCGGGCCAAGGCCATCGCTGCGCATCAACACTTGCTGGCCTGCTTTGAAAACGTGCTCCTGATGCAGCGCTTCAGGCTGGGCAGCCACGGCGGACTGCAACACGCTCAAGCGCGTAGCGTCGTCTTCGCGCTTGACGATAAACCGGGTACCCAGCGCTCGCAGGCTGCCGTCGCGGGTTTGCACATAGAACGGGCGTGAATCGTCGTGGCCGGTTTCGACGAGGATTTCGCCCTCCTGCAACACAATCAATCGGCGCTTTTCGTCGAAGCGCACATCTATGGCGCTATGGGTATTGAGGTTGATCGAGGTGCCATCGTCCAGTTTCAGCGTGCGTTGCTCGCCGGTGGCGGTGCGCTGGTCGGCCAGCCAGTAGTGGATCGGCACGTAACGCTCGCCGGCAAACAAGCCCAGGCCACACACCAGTACGATACTCGCCAGGCCACGGCCCAACTTGCGTACGCGCTGGCGAATGCCGTGGCGCGATTGCAGCAACGCCGCCCGGGCCGGGCCGGCGGCCACGCTGAAGCGCTGATCGAGCATGCCCAGTTGGCGCCAGGCGCGGGCATGTTCCTCATCGCTGGCCAGCCATTTGGCGAACTCTTGCTGTTCCACCGCGCTGCCGTCGCCCGAGTCCAGAGACAGTTGCCAGGCAATCGCGGCATCCAGCACCCGTGCCGAAACCGGTTTGGAGCCAATGGCTGTCACGAGGGCTCGCCATACAGCGCGATGTAGCACTGGCGTATACCCTGGGCCAGGTACTGGCGCACACGGGGCACCGACACACCGAGGCGCTGGGCGATTTCGGCGTGGCCCAGGCCGTCGAGGCGGTTGTAGAGGAACGCGGCGCGGGCCTTGCTCGACAGCTTGCCGAGCAGGCGGTCGATGGCCTTGAGGTCTTCAAGGATCAGTTGCTGTGCTTCCGGCGATGGGTGTTCGCTTTCGGGGATCAGCATCAATTCGGTGAGATACGCCTGTTCCAGAGCGGCTCGACGGAAGTAGTCGAACAGCAGGCCCTTGGCTATGGCCACCAGGAACGCCCGGGGTTCACGGGGCTCGCGCAAGCCGTCGCGGCCCAGCAGGCGCATGAAAGTGTCCTGGCTCAGGTCTTCGGCGCGGCTCGGGCAGGCCACATTGCGGCGTAGCCAGGCCAGCAGCCAGCCACGATGGTCGCGATACAACGCGCCAACAAGCTCACTGTGTGGGGTCTGGACCGACGACAAGGCATCACCGAATAAATAGTAGGTTTAAACTAACGAGAATTATTCGCGATTGTGTCAGAGGCGTGGGATGGGCGCAATTAGCGTCTGTCGGGAGGTGACATTAAAACGATGGCGCTTGTTGGCGCCGTTTCCACTGGGCCAAACGCTCTTGCAGCGCGTGGGGCGTGTCGATCTGCTGCTGCCGTGCACGGCTGAACAGGATCAGCATCAGCTCCGCCGTGACCAATGCATCGGCGCTGGCGTGATGACGCTCGCCGACCTGCAGTTGGAAATGCTTGACCCAGTCGTCCAGCCCGGCCTCGCGTAGCGTGGCGTCGGGGCACAAGAGCGGTGCCAGGTCGGCCACGTCGAGAAACGGGTGAGCCAGGCGATAACCCAGGCTGTCCTTGAGCGCGCGGCCCAGCATGTGTTGATCGAACGGTGCATGGAAGGCCAGCAACGGGCTGTCGCCCACGAATGCCATGAAATCCAGCAGCGCCTCGGCCGGGTCGCTGCCGGCGGCAATCGCACTGGGGCCGAGACCATGAATCAATACGCTGGGGCTGAGCTTGGTGTCGGTGCGTTGCAGGGTGCGTTCGAACAGTTGCGAAAAATCCACCGCACCGTCCTCGATCACCACGGCGCCGATGGACAGCACCTGGTCACGGTTCAGGTTCAGGCCGCTGGTTTCCAGATCCACCACGACCCAGCGTTGGTTGCGCAACGAACCATCGCCCAGTGCGCAAGGCTTGGGTAACTGTTCCAGGCGCTGTTGTTGCGCGGCATTCAGCCCGGGTTTTTGCTTATGAAACCAGCCGAACCAACTCACAGTTGATACCGCAAGGTCAGGCTGCTTTGCAGGCGCTGGGCCTGGCGCAGGGATTCACGCAGGATGCGTCGGTCGAGGTGGTTGAGGCTGTCGGGGTCGACGCGGTTGGAGTAGGGCTGGTTCTCGCGGGTCTGCAATTGGTGCTGCTGCATACGGGTTTGCTGAATGAAGTGGTAGGCCTCTTCGTAAGCCGCGCCATCCAGGGGCTCGATCACTTGCTTGTCGACCAACTGACGCAGGCGCTCCAGGGTGTTGTTGGCGTGGATACCATTGGCCAGGGCGAGCAGGCGTGCGCCATCGACAAAGGGAGTCAAGCCCTGCACCTTGAGATCCAGGGTGGCCTTTTCGCCGCCCTTGCGGGTCAGCACGAACTCGCGAAAGCGTCCCACCGGCGGGCGCTGGCGTAATGCGTTTTCGGCCAACATGCGCTGGAACAAACGGTTGTCCGCGACCTGATCGAGAATGCCCTGACGCAGTTGCTCGCAACCACGCTCGTCGCCCCACACTGCACGCAAATCAAAATAGATGCTCGAGCTAAGCAGGTTCTCCGGCGTCGCCTCGCGAATAAACGCGCCGAAGCGCCGCGCCCACTCCACTCGGGACAAGCACAGCTCGGGGTTGCCGGCCATGATATTGCCCTTGCACAGGCTGAAGCCGCACAGCGCCAGGCTTTGATTGATGTGCTGTGCCAGGGGAAGCAGCCGGTCACGGATCTGGGCAGCTTCGACGGCGTCCTTGGCCTCGAACAGAATGCCGTTGTCCTGGTCGGTGTACAGCGTTTGCTCGCGGCGGCCTTCGCTGCCGAAACACAGCCAACTGAATGGCACGCCGGGGTCGCCTTTTTCCGCCAGGGTCAGCTCGATCACCCGGCAGACGGTGTGGTCGTTGAGCAGCGTAATGATGTGGGTGATCTGGGTGGACGACGCGCCATGAGCAAGCATACGTTCCACCAATTGGCCGATTTCACCGCGGATTGCCACCAGGTTGTCGACCCGGGGCGCGTTGCGGATAGTGCGGGCCAGGTGCACCAGGTCCACGCGTTGCAACGAGAACAAGTCACGCTCGGACACCACGCCGCACAGGCGCTGGTCTTTGACCAGACACACATGGGCGATATGCCGTTCGGTCATGGCGATAGCGGCGTCGAAGGCACTGTGGTCCGGGCTCAGGAAGAACGGCGCCTGGGTCATATGGCCGTCAATGCCCTGGCTGAAATCGCTGGTGCCGTCGGCCACCACCTGGCGCAGGTCACGCAGGGTAAAAATGCCCAAGGGTGCCTTGTGTTCGTCCACGATCACAATGCTGCCGACCTGTTGCTCGTGCATCAACGTGACCGCTTCACGCAACGGCGTGTGCGGGCTGCACGTCACCGGGTGGCGCATGGCCAATTCGCCCAGGCGGGTATTCAGGGAGTATTGGGTGCCGAGGGTTTCCACGGCTTTTTGCTGCACTTGCTGGTTGACCTGGTCGAGCAGACTGCTGACGCCACGCAAGGCAAAATCACGAAACGGGCTGGAAAGGGCAAACAGCTTGATAAACGCCGGCTTGTTCAGTTGCAGGCAGAAGGTGTCTTGCGCGGCTTTATGTTCGGTGCGGGTCGCACGTTCACCCAGCAACGCAGCGAGGGGGAAGCACTCGCCGGTGGTGATTTCGAAGGTGGGATCTGGCGAGTCAGGCCGCTCGCCAACCACCCGACCCTGTTTGACGATATAGAAATGCTCGACCGGCCCGCCCGACGGTTTGAGGATGCTGTCGCCCTGGCCATAGAAGCGCAGTTGGCACTGTTCCACCAGGAAGGCCAGGTGCGCTGGCTCCATCTGGTTGAACGGCGGGAAGCGTTGCAGCAATTGCAAGGTGCCGTGGATGTTCTGCAACACAGCAGTTTTACCCGCCTGTGCGAATGCATCAGCTTTACTCATAACAGTGACCGCAGTTTTTTTGTCGTTATCGTACTGCATGGTCGACTCCTGCACCGCGGGTGCCCATTGGACGTAAGTCTAGGTCGGTGAAAACGCTACAAAACTAGGGAAAAACCTTACATGACTATCGTCCAAACCCCGTAGAACGCCCACTAGGCAAACTTTCCGACGAAGTGCACATTGTTCGACCTTGCACAGATGTCTGACGAGTGCTGGGAGATTGATTCAGAACTGCTGAGAAACGTATGTCCGACCACGATATTTTGAGTGATGCCGAGCGCGAGGCGTTGAGCGCCGTGATGCTCGAGCCTGATTTACCGCCCCAACGCGTATTGATCGTGGACGACGACAAGGATGCGCGTGAACTGTTGGCGGAAATCCTGGGGCTGGACGGTATTCGTTGCTTGACCGCCGACAGTGGTGAGGCGGCGTGGGATTTGTTGAAATCGAGCAGCTCTATCGGTTTGCTGATCACCGACCTGCGCATGCAGCCCAGTAACGGCCTGGAGTTGATCCGTCAGGTGCGTGAGTCGACCCGGGCGGCGCTGCCGATCATCATCATGTCGGGTGACGCCGAAGCGCCGGATGTGATCGACGCGATGCACTTGAGTGTGGTGGACTTTTTGCTCAAGCCCATTGATAGCGTGAAGTTGGCGAAGTTGGTGAAGCGGGAGTTGGGGATGGTGCAGTAAAACGGCCGTTGGTCTGGAGTCATGCAGAACTGTCAACTTTGACAGTAGCAAGGACGCTTGTACGAGCTGTTTACTGACTTGGAACGTGCTGATGGATGATCGGTACTTCATAAGCCTGCCTGTTAACAGGAGTTATCATGAGCACTGGTTTCTTTTCTGGAATAAAAAGTCTAAGCGTTGCTCAGGGAACTGCGTCCTTTGAAATATTAATAGATGGGCGACCCGCGCCAACCTTTACACCCAATGATTTCTTGGCTACCCCGGGCCTCACTCAATTTTATGGTGAGCAGCTAACGCAGTTCCATATTAGGTATCGCAAATCCTTAGGTCCCGGCGATTACAAACTCGATGCATCGGAGCTGGGGCTGGCTATTCTTTGTAGAGACCACAATTATCTTCCTTACGCGCGAGACGAGAGGGCCGAAGGCCAAGTCATAGTGTCCGTCGAGCGTACGGGTATAGATTGGCGTTTTAAAGGCAGCGTGGATATAACGTACCCTCGTCCTCTGCCAATCATTCGGGTAAAAGGCACCTATGATGTTTCGTTTTTATATGAATAGTCTGTGACCGACAAAAAAGCCCTGATCGCAAGATCAGGGCTTTTTCTTTTACAGGCCGTTTTTAGCCTTGAACTCCCGACGCCTGCGGTGCAACACCGGCTCGGTATACCCATTAGGCTGCTTGGTCCCTTCAATTACCAACTCCACCGCTGCCTGGAACGCGATATTGCTGTCGAAATCCGGCGCCAACGGACGATACAACGTGTCCCCGGCATTCTGACGGTCCACCACCGGCGCCATGCGCTTGAGGCTTTCCATCACCTGGTCTTGGTTGACGACGCCGTGGCGCAGCCAGTTGGCAATGTGCTGGCTGGAGATACGCAAGGTGGCGCGGTCTTCCATCAGGCCCACATCGTTGATGTCCGGTACTTTCGAACAGCCAACGCCCTGGTCAATCCAACGGACCACATAGCCAAGGATGCCCTGGGCGTTGTTGTCCAGTTCATTGCGGATCTCTTCGTCCGACCAATCGGTGTTGCTGGCCAGAGGAATGGTGAGGATATCGTCCACCGAGGCGCGTTCGCGCTTGGCCAGTTCGGCCTGGCGGGCAAATACGTCGACCTTGTGATAGTGCAACGCGTGTAGCGCCGCAGCGGTCGGCGACGGTACCCAGGCGGTGTTGGCACCGGCCAATGGATGGGCGATTTTCTGCTCAAGCATCGCCGCCATCAGGTCGGGCATGGCCCACATGCCTTTACCGATTTGTGCACGGCCTTGCAGGCCGGTGCTCAAGCCGATATCGACGTTCCAGTTTTCGTAGGCGCCGATCCATTTTTCCGCCTTCATGGCGGCCTTGCGCACCATCGCGCCGGCTTCCATGGAGGTGTGGATTTCGTCGCCGGTACGGTCGAGGAAGCCGGTGTTGATAAACACCACGCGCTCGCTGGCGGCCTTGATGCAGGCCTTGAGGTTGACCGTGGTACGGCGCTCCTCGTCCATGATCCCGACTTTGAGCGTGTTGCGCGCCAGGTTCAGCACCTCTTCGATGCGACCGAACAACTCGTTGGTGAACGCGGCTTCTTCCGGGCCGTGCATCTTCGGTTTGACGATGTACACCGAGCCTGTGCGGCTGTTCTTGCGCGTGTTGTTGCCATTGAGGCTGTGAATCGCCGCCAGGCTGGTGATCAGGCCGTCGAGGATGCCTTCGGGCACTTCGTTGCCGTCTTTGTCGAGGATCGCGTCGATGGTCATCAGGTGGCCAACGTTGCGCACGAACAGCAGCGAACGGCCGTGCAGGGTCACGTCGTTACCGTCGATGCCGGTGTAGACGCGATCAGGGTTCATGGTACGAGTAAAGGTCTTGCCGCCCTTGGCCACTTCTTCGGCCAGGTCGCCCTTCATCAGGCCGAGCCAGTTGCGGTAGATCACCACCTTATCATCGGCATCCACGGCGGCAACGGAGTCTTCGCAGTCCATGATGGTGGTCAGCGCGGCTTCCATCAGCACGTCTTTGACGCCGGCGGCATCGGTCTGGCCGACCGGAGTGCTGGCGTCGATCTGCAACTCGAAGTGCAGGCCGTTGTGTTTGAACAGGAGCGCAATCGGCTCGGCCGCGGGGCCCTGGAAACCTATCAACTGGGCATCGTCACGCAGGCCGCTGTTGCTGCCGCCTTTGAGGCTGACGATCAGCTTGCCGTCGACGATCTTGTAGCCGGTGGAATCGACGTGGCTGCCAGCGCTCAGCGGTGCGGCTTCGTCGAGGAAGGCGCGGGCGAAGGCGATGACCTTGTCGCCACGCACCTTGTTGTAGCCCTTGCCCTTTTCGGCGCCGTTGGCTTCGCTGATGGCGTCGGTGCCGTACAACGCGTCATACAGCGAGCCCCAGCGCGCATTCGAGGCGTTGAGGGCAAAGCGCGCATTCATCACCGGCACCACCAGTTGCGGGCCGGCCATGCGCGCGATTTCGTCGTCGACGTTTTGGGTCGAGGCCTGGAAGTCTGCTGCTTCTGGCAGCAGGTATCCGATGTCTTGCAGGAAGGCTTTGTAGGCCACCGGGTCGTGGGCCTGGCCGGCGTGAGTCTTGTGCCAGGTATCGATCCGCGCCTGGAAATCGTCGCGTTTGGCGAGTAGGGCTTTGTTCTTCGGTGCCAGGTCGTGGATGACCTTGTCGGCACCGGCCCAGAACTGGTCGGCAGTAATGCCGGTACCGGGAATGGCTTCGTTGTTCACGAAGTCGAACAGGACTTTGGCGACCTGCAGGCCACCGACTTGAACGTGTTCAGTCATTGCTTGCCTCACTCTGCGGAGCTTATGCGCTTTTTCAGATTTTCATTATGTAGTGCACGGTTGGGCATACTACATGATGACTTGCGGTTGTGAAAATTAGACTAAATACGTCGTTTAGCGACCCACTTTGGTCGTACGGTCACAGCGGAGAACCGGATGTTCTCAAAAAACTATTGGATTGTTCCAGATAAATATAAAAATGGTACACGATTTGTTTTCGAGGGCTCCCGGGTCCACCTTGTAGATTGAATTCCAGAGGGCTTCGCCATGGACCATCTTGTACTCACAATTATCGCCGCCGACAAACCCGGCCTGGTTGAACGCATCGCGCAGAACATTGCCGCCCACGGTGGTAACTGGCTGGAAAGCCGCATGGCCCACATGGCCGGGCAGTTTGCCGGGATCCTGCGGGTCAGCGTGCCGACGGAGCAACGTCAGGCACTGGTGGGCGCGCTAGAAGACTTATCCACACACGGCATACGCGTGCTGGTGGGCGAGGGCAGTACAGGGCAGGCGGCAGTGTCCAAATCGATTGTGATGACGCTGGTGGGCAATGACCGCTCGGGCATCGTGCGCGAGATTACTGCGCTGTTGAGCCAGCAGGGTGTCAACGTGGAGCGCTTGAGTACCGATGTACGCCCGGCGCCCATGAGCGGGGACCCCTTGTTCAACGCCGAGGCTTTGTTGCAGGTGCCGTCCACGTTGTCTCTGGAGCGCTTGCAGGAATCGCTCGAGACCTTGGCCGACGATTTGATGGTGGAACTGCGCAACGAGGAATAACCACCCACAGGGTTATGCATGGAAATCTTGCATGGGCCTGTGGATAACCTGTAGAGACCCGGCGCCAGGCCACGTCGGCCGGACTTCTCCGTCAGCTGAGCAAAAAACGAGCAGTTTCAAGGGCTTGTGCACAAATGGCGGGGATCAGGCTGTGGATAACCTTGGGGTGAAACGCTGCAAGCCACGGGCGCCGTGGCTTGCAAAGGTTTGTGCGTTATTTGATCAGCGTTTGCGCACCGTCAGCCATGCATCCACGCTGTAGATCACCAGCCCGGCCCAGATGAAGGCGAAGGCAATCAGCGTGGCTGGCGCCAGGTGTTCGCCGAACAGCAATACCGCTTCCAACAGCACCAGGGTCGGCGCCACGTACTGCAAGAAGCCCAGTGCGGTATAGGGCAAATGCCGTGCTGCGGCGTTGAAGCAGACCAATGGAATCAGGGTTACCGGGCCTGCGGCCACCAACCACCAGGCTTCGGAGGTGCTCCAGAATTCCAGTTGTGCACTGTGGGCCGATGGATTGAACAGCAACCAGGCGACGGCAATCGGCACCAGCATCCAGGTTTCCACCACCAGCCCCGGAAGTGCCTTGACCGGGGCCTGTTTACGGATCAAGCCGTAGAAACCGAACGTCAACGCCAGCGCCAGCGACACCCATGGCAAGCTACCCACCTGCCACACTTGTTGCGCCACACCGACCGCTGCCAACCCCACCGCCACCCATTGCAGGCGGCGCAGGCGTTCACCGAGGATCAACATACCCAACAGCACATTCACCAGCGGGTTGATGTAGTAACCCAGGCTGGCTTCAAGCATGCGCCCACTGTTCACCGACCACACATAGGTCAGCCAGTTGGCCGCGATCAGCGAACCGCTGAGTGCCAGGATCGCCAGGCGCTTGGGGTTGTCACGCAGTTCGCGAAACCAGCCAGGGTGCTTCCACACCATCAACAGCAAGCCGCCGAACAGCGCTGACCACAGCACGCGGTGCACGATGATCTCGGCGGCGGGCACGCTGGCGATGGCTTTGAAATAGAGCGGGAACAGACCCCAGATGACGTAGGCGCTCAGGCCCAGGATGTACCCCTTGCGAGGGTTGGCGGCTTGCATTGCAGAATCCTTGCTTAGGCAGCTAACAAAGCGCGATTGTAAGGATATTTGTCAGATAATGGGGACTTGCTTGGCAATGGGGGTTTTTATGTGGGAGGGGGGCTTGCTCCCACATAAAGCAAAGCAGTCAGAAGAGTTTTAGCGGTTCTTCATTGAGCGCCGACAGTTGCTCACGCAACGCCAGCACCTGGTCGCCCCAATACCGCTCGGTGCCAAACCAGGGGAAGCTGTGGGGAAACGCCGGATCGTCCCAGCGCCGTGCCAGCCAGGCGCTGTAGTGCATCAGGCGCAAGGCGCGCAACGGTTCGATCAGGGCCAGTTCGCGAGGGTCGAAGTCGTGGAACTCCTGGTAGCCGTCCATCAGTTCCGACAGCTGGCCCAGGCATTCCTGGCGGTCGCCAGCGAGCATCATCCACAGGTCTTGCACCGCCGGGCCCATGCGGCAGTCGTCGAGGTCGACGATATGGAACATCTCGTCGCGGCACATCATGTTGCCGGGGTGGCAATCGCCGTGCATGCGGATGTTCTTGTGCGGCGTGGCTTTATAAACCTCTTCCACACGCTTGAGCAGGTCGCGGGCCACGGATTCATAGGCCGGCAACAGGCTTTTGGGAATGAAGTTGCCTTCGAGCAAGGTGGTGAGGGAGTCGTGACCGAAGTTCTTCACGCCCAGGGCTTCGCGATGTTCGAACGGGCGGGTGGACCCCACGGCGTGCAAACGGCCGAGCAACTGCCCAAGGCGATAAAGCTGGTCGAGGTTGCCTGGCTCCGGCGCGCGGCCGCCACGGCGGGGAAACAGGGTGAAGCGGAAACCTGCGTGTTCGAACAGGCTCTCGCCGTTGTGAATCAGCGGGGCCACCACGGGTACTTCGCACTCGGCCAGTTCGAAGGTAAAGCGGTGCTCTTCGAGGATCGCCTCGTTGGTCCAGCGTTGGGGCCGGTAGAACTTGGCGATCAGCGGTTCGGCGTCTTCGATACCCACCTGGTACACGCGGTTTTCGTAGCTGTTGAGCGCCAACACGCGCGCATCGCTGAGAAAGCCGATGCTTTCGACGGCGTCCAGGACCAGATCAGGGGTGAGTGTTTCAAACGGGTGGGCCATGCGAACTCCTGCGCGCAGCAGGGCGCCGCGTCCGGCCGGGTATGGTAACGCACCGGGGCAGGGATAGGTGGTGGCTGTGCAACTGCTATCGGGAGCAAGCCCCCTCCCACAATTTTGATTTGCGAATACATTCAAGTGTGGGAGGGGGCTTGCCCCCGATGAGGCCCTGTCAGGCGCCGACAACCCCGCCATCATCCCGCCTAATCGCCATCACCGACGAACGTGGCTTGCCATTGGGCAGATGCTCAGGCCAGGTTGACCCCCCGGTTTCGCCTGGATGCTGAATGCCCACGAACAGCGTCTTCTGATCCGGCGCAAAACTGATCCCGGTGACCTCACACGCCACCGGCCCGACCATGAAACGGCGGATTTCCCCGGTGCTCGGGTCGGCACACAGCATCTGGTTGTTGCCCATGCCGGCAAAGTCGCCCGCGTTGCTGTAGTCGCCGTCGGTGAGGATCCACAGGCGCCCGGCCTTGTCGAAGCCCAGGCCATCGGGGCTGTTGAACATGTTCTGTGGGTTGATATTGGACGAGCCGCCCTTCGGTGTACCACCGTGCACACCCGGGTTACCGGCCACTACGAACAGGTCCCAGGTAAAGTCTGTGGCGCCGTGGTTATCGGCGTCGGCTTTCCAGCGCAGGATCTGGCCGTAGACGTTTTTCTCTCGCGGGTTGGGGCCGCCCACCGGCTGGCCGTCTTCGCCGCGCTTGGCGTTGTTGGTCAGGGTGCAATAGACCTGGCCGTCGGTGGGGCTGACGACGATCCATTCCGGGCGGTCCATGCGCGTGGCCTTCACTACGCTGGCGGCCAGGCGCGCATGGATCAGCACCTCGGCCTGGTTGGCGAAACCGCTGCCGGCGTCGATGCCGTTTTTGCCATGGCTGAGTTCAACCCATTGGCCCTTGCCCTTGGGATGGTCGGCGTTACCGTCGCCCGCATCGAAGATGGCCACGTACAAGGTGCCGTGGTCGAGCAGGTCTTTGTTGGCTTTCGGATTGCTGTGGTTGATCTGATCGCGGCTGACGAACTTGTAGATGAACTCGCCGCGTTCGTCGTCGCCCATGTACACCACAGCGCGGCCGTCGCGCGTTTCGGCCAGCGCCGCGTTTTCATGTTTGAAGCGGCCCAGGGCCGTGCGCTTGACCGGAGTGGATTGCGGATCGAACGGGTCGATTTCCACCACCCAGCCATGGCGGTTGAGTTCGTTGGGGTTCTTGGCCATGTCGAAGCGTGGGTCGTGCGGGTGCCAGTTGATGTCTTTGCTGGCGGCCACTACGCCGTAGCGTTTCTGCCCGGCGTCGAACGCTTGCTGCGGGTTGCTGCTGCCGAAGCAGTCGGTGAAGTTCTCTTCGCAGGTCAGGTAGGTGCCCCACGGTGTCTTGCCGTTGGCGCAGTTCTGAAAAGTACCAAGGACTTTCTTGCCGGTTTTGTCGGCAGCGGTTTTCAACCAGTCATGGCCGGCAGCGGGGCCGCTCACGCGGATCGGTGAATTGCCATGGATGCGCCGGTTGTAGCGTGAGTCCTGGACGAACTGCCAGGTGTCGCCCTTGCGCCGTACTTCGATCACCGAAACGCCCTCGCTGGCCAGGGCCTTGCGTACCTCCTCGGCCGATTGCGGCGCGCCGCCGTGGGCGTAGAGGTAGCGGTAGTTGGTGTATTCGTTGTTGATCGCCATCAAGGCACGGTTGTCGTCGCCCGGGAACGGAAACAGGCTCATGCCGTCGTTGTTGTCGCCAAATTGCTGTTCCTGGGCCTTGGCTGTGCCATTGCCCGACGGGTCGAAAGCCGGGGCGTTCTTGTGCAGCGGCTGGCCCCAACTGATCAGCACAGAAGCGCTGTAGCCAGGGGGCAGGGTGATGGTGTCGCTGGTGGCGGCGGCGATGCTGGTAAAACCCAGCAGCGGGCTGGCGGAGGCAGCATTCACCGCCAGGGCGCTGCGGCTCAGCAGGTTACCGCCGAGGAACATCGCGGCGCCGCACAGGGCGCCCGCGCCGATAAAGCGACGGCGGGTCAGGCCGACCATTTGTTCAAGGTCAGTGGCTTGGTTTTCTTCTAATAGGCTCATCTCAGGCTCCCGCGATTTTTGCAGATACCTTAAGGAGCGACTGTGACCAAATTGTTGCAGCCTGAAGACGTTATACCGGGGTCCCGAGCAGCACATTGCTGGGTGCGAATTGCACCTGGATCGGCTGGCCCTCGGCAGCGTTGAGTACCAGGAGTGCAGCGGGCGGTGCCAGCGCACATAACACCTGGCCGTTGGGCAAGGCGATACGCACCTCGCTGGGGCCGTCCTCGGCATCGAGAATCGCCTCGATCACACCACTCATGCAATTGTGTCCAGGTGTTTCTGGGTGCCCGATCGCCCGCAACTCCAGCCATCCCGCTTTGATCAGGGCGACCACCTCCACGCCGGCCTGCAGCTCCAGCCGTTGGGTGCTGTCGTGGGTAATCTGGGCGTCGAGGTACAGGTCGCCGGCCAGTTGCAGGCGAATCCTGTCGTTGCGGCCCTGGCTGTCGATGGCGACGACCTGGCCGTGCAATTGGTTGCGCGCACTGGTGCGCAGCATCAAGCGGCCGAGCAGGTTGAAGTCACTGGCCGCTTCGTCCGAACCGAGCAGCTCGGCCTGCAGCACTTGCAGGCGCTGATAAAGGCGCAGCACTCGTTCACCTTCTTGCGTCAGCTTGGCGCCGCCACCGCCTTTGCCCCCGACGCTGCGTTCCACCAGCGGTTTTTGCGCCAGGTTGTTCAGTTCATCGATGGCGTCCCAGGCGGCCTTGTAACTCAACCCCGCACTTTTGGCGGCGCGGGTGATGGAGCCCTGCTCGGCGATATGCCCCAGCAAGGCAATGCGTTGGGGGCGACGGATGATGTGCTGGCTGAGTGGGCTGGGCAGAGACATGGGCATACGCTTGGATGAGATAAGCCGACGTTGCCGCTCTGAAGCAGGGGAGTCAAGTCAGGGGCCGGGCTTGGGGGTGCGGGCCAGGCAATAGACATCGACCTGGCGTGCGCCGGCGCCCATCAATAACCGCGCCAGGCTGTGGGCGGTAGCGCCGGTGGTGAGTACATCGTCCACCAGCGCCAGGTGTTGCCCTGCGACTTGAGCGCCGGGCGCCAGGGCAAAGGCGTTGAGCAGGTTACGCTTACGCGTCTTGGCGTCGAGGTCTTGCTGCGCCACGGTTTCAAGCGGGCGCAGCAGCGCGTGCTCATTGAGGGGAATGTCGAGCGCGCTACTGAGCCAGCGAGCCACCATCTGCGCCTGGTTAAAGCCGCGTTGGCGCAGGCGTTTGCGGGCCATGGGGACCGGCAGTAGATAGTCGGGGCGGTTGAGTTCGGCGTTATCGAAGCGGTGTTGCAGGTGCTGCCCCAGCAGGCGCGCCAGCATGTGGCCCAGCGGCCAGCGCGCCTGATGCTTGAAGCGGCTGACCAGGGTGTCGATGGGGAAACTGTAGGTCCAGGGTGCGATCACCTGGTTAAAGGCCGGAGGGTGTTTTTGGCACTGGCCGCAGATCAACCCGTCCATCGGCAAAGGCAAGGCGCACTGCTCACAGTGCTCAAGCAGCCATGGCAGTTCTGTTTCGCAGATATTGCATACGTTATCGGCGGAGTCTGTGAATTCGTCACAGATCAGACAGGTTTGTTTGTTTTTTAACCAGATGTAAACTTCGTGTTTGTACTCAGGTTGACAGTGCATGAATCTTCCTTAAATATGCCGAGCATCCGTGTCGTGCCTGTGGGTATTGCCCTTCCCGCAGCGTTAGCCAAAGCATAATCAAGGAATCGCCCATGAGCGCCAGCACCTCTGCCACCCTGCGTCACGACTGGTCTTTGGCCGAAGTCAAAGCCCTGTTCGTGCAGCCGTTCAATGACCTGTTGTTCCAGGCGCAGACCGTGCACCGCGCGCATTTCGACGCCAACCGCGTGCAGGTATCGACCCTGCTGTCGATCAAGACCGGCGCCTGCCCGGAAGATTGCAAATATTGTCCGCAGTCGGGCCACTACAACACCGGCCTGGAAAAAGAGAAGCTGATGGAGGTGCAGAAGGTCCTCGAAGAGGCCGCCCGCGCCAAGGCCATCGGCTCGACGCGCTTTTGCATGGGCGCGGCGTGGAAACACCCGTCGGCCAAAGACATGCCCTACGTGCTGGAGATGGTCAAAGGCGTAAAGGCCATGGGCCTGGAAACCTGCATGACCCTGGGCCGTCTCGATCAGGACCAGACCGAAGCGCTGGCCCAGGCCGGCCTGGATTACTACAACCATAACCTCGACACATCGCCAGAGTTCTACGGCTCGATCATCACCACCCGTACCTACAGCGAGCGCTTGCAAACCCTGGCCTACGTGCGTGATTCGGGGATGAAGATCTGCTCGGGCGGCATCCTCGGCATGGGCGAGTCCCTCGACGACCGTGCCAACCTGCTGATCCAACTGGCCAACCTGCCAGAGCATCCGGAGTCGGTGCCGATCAACATGCTCGTGAAGGTGGCTGGTACGCCGTTGGAGAACGCCGAGGACATCGACCCCTTCGACTTCATCCGTATGCTGGCGGTGGCGCGCATCCTGATGCCGCAATCCCACGTGCGCCTGTCCGCTGGCCGCGAAGCCATGAACGAGCAGATGCAGGCCCTGGCGTTTTTTGCCGGCGCCAACTCGATCTTCTACGGCGATAAATTGCTGACCACCGCCAACCCTCAGGCTGACAAGGACATGCAGCTGTTCGCACGCCTGGGCATCCTGCCCGAAGCTCGTGAAGAGCACGCCGATGAAGTGCATCAGGCGGCGATCGAGCAGGCGCTGGTGGAGCAAAAGAGCAGCGAGCAGTTCTATAACGCCGCTGTTTGATCGAGGCCAGCATGTCTTTTGATCTCGCCGCGCGCCTCGCGGCCCGCCGTGCCGAACATCTTTACCGTCAACGCCCGTTGCTTCAGAGCCCCCAAGGCCCTGAAGTGGTGGTGGATGGCCAGCCATTGCTGGCGTTCTGCAATAACGATTACCTGGGTCTGGCCAATCACCCGCAGGTGATCGAAGCCTGGCGCGCCGGTGCGGCCCGTTGGGGCGTGGGTGGCGGCGCTTCGCATTTGGTGGTGGGCCACGTCACGCCGCACCATGAGTTGGAAGAAGCCCTGGCTGACTTGACCGGGCGCCCGCGTGCGTTGCTGTTTACCACCGGCTATATGGCCAACCTGGGCGCGGTCACGGCGCTGGTGGGGCAGGGCGATACGGTGCTGGAAGATCGCCTCAACCATGCTTCGTTGCTGGATGCCGGCTTATTGTCCGGGGCGCGATTCAACCGCTACCTGCATAACGACGCGGGCAGCCTGGCCAAGCGCCTGGAAAAGGCCACCGGCAGTACGCTGGTGGTCACCGATGGTGTGTTCAGCATGGACGGCGACCTGGCCGACCTGCCAGCGCTGGCCCGGGAAGCCAGGGCCAAAGGTGCCTGGCTGATGGTGGATGATGCCCATGGTTTTGGCCCGCTGGGCGCCCATGGCGGCGGCATCGTCGAACATTTTGGCTTGAGCCAGGACGATGTACCGGTGCTGGTTGGCACCTTGGGCAAAGCCTTCGGCACCGCCGGGGCATTTGTGGCAGGCAGTGAAGACTTGATCGAAAGCCTGATCCAGTTTGCCCGGCCGTATATCTACACCACCAGCCAGCCACCGGCACTGGCCTGCGCCACCCTCAAAAGCCTGGAGTTGCTGCGCAGCGAACACTGGCGGCGTGAGCACCTCAATGGGTTGATCCGCCAGTTCCGTCGCGGTGCCGAGCAGTTGGGCCTGGCATTGATGGACAGCTTTACGCCGATCCAGCCGATCCTGATCGGCGACAGCGCCCGGGCGTTGCAGCTGTCACAGATGCTGCGCGAGCGTGGGCTGATGGTGACTGCAATCCGCCCGCCGACTGTTCCGGCCGGCAGTGCAAGGTTGCGCGTGACATTGACGGCCGCGCACAGCGAAGCGCAGGTGCAGCTATTGTTAAACGGATTAGAGCAATGTTTCCGGTTGTTGAATGCAGCGGAGCCCGACCATGCGTGATCGCCTGATACTGCTGCCCGGTTGGGGGCTCGGTGTGTCGCCGCTGGAACCGTTGGCCGCGGCACTGCAGGGCCTCAACGAGCACCTGCGGGTACAGATCGAACCCTTGCCGGCGCTGGACTCCAGCGATCTGGATGAGTGGCTTGACGAGCTCGATGCGACGCTGCCGGACGATGTCTGGCTCGGGGGCTGGTCGCTGGGTGGGATGCTCGCTTCAGAGTTGGCGGCGCGCCGTGGTGAGCGTTGCTGCGGTTTGCTGACCCTGGCGAGCAACCCGTGTTTCGTCGCCCATGATGGTTGGCCCCACGGGATGCCCGCCGAGACCTTCGATGCGTTTCTGGCGGGCTGCCACGCCGACTCTCAGGTCACCCTCAAGCGCTTCGGCCTGTTGTGTGCCAAGGGCGCGCAGGAGCCTCGCGGGCTCTCGCGTTTGCTGGTCAGCGGTGCGCCGCATACCGCCCCCAGCGTATTGATGCCCGGCCTGGAGCTGCTGGCCCAACTGGATACCCGGGCGGCCTTGCAGGCA
This sequence comes from Pseudomonas synxantha BG33R, assembly GCF_000263715.2. NCBI lineage: Bacteria > Pseudomonadati > Pseudomonadota > Gammaproteobacteria > Pseudomonadales > Pseudomonadaceae > Pseudomonas > Pseudomonas synxantha. The sequence goes on along the minus strand of NZ_CM001514.1, from coordinate 5,731,353 downwards.
TTTCGCGGGCCGCAGTTGCATCTGTTTGCCGGCCTGGATGGGCTGGTGCCTGCCGAAGCCGCCAGTGACCTGCTGGCGTTGCTCCCGGATGTAGAAGTCGGCCTGATTGAGCAGGCCGGTCACGCGTTTCTTCTGGAAGACCCCCACGGTGTAGCGGGGGCCATCCAGGCTTTTTTGCATGAGTGTGTTGATGACTGACTTATCCCACCCTTGTCTGCCGGGTGCCTTGCCGGACAAGCGCCAGGTTGCTGCCTCGTTCTCCCGTGCAGCGGCCAGCTACGACAGCGTGGCCGAGTTGCAGCGCGCGGTCGGGCATGAATTGCTCCGCCGTTTGCCCAGCGAGCTTTCGCCACACCGCTGGCTGGATATGGGTTGCGGCACAGGGTATTTCAGTCGAGTGCTGGGTGAGCGTTTGCCCGGGAGCGAGGGCGTGGCGCTGGATATCGCCGAAGGCATGCTCAACCACGCGCGTCCGTTGGGCGGCGCCGCGCATTTCATGGCTGGCGATGCTGAACGCTTGCCGCTGAAGGCTGACAGCTTCGAGCTGCTCTTCTCCAGCCTCGCTGTGCAATGGTGTGCCAACTTCGATGCAGTGCTCAGCGAAGCTCAGCGCGTATTGCAACCTGGCGGTGTGTTGGCGTTCGCAAGCCTGTGCGTGGGTACCCTGGATGAACTGCGCGAAAGCTGGCGAGCGGTAGACGGCCTGGTGCACGTCAATCGCTTTCGCACCTTCGAGGCTTATCAGCAGTTATGTGCGGCCAGCGGCTTGCGGGTGGTGAGCCTTGCGCGACAGCCCCATGTGCTGCATTACCCGGATGTGCGCAGCCTGACCCACGAGCTCAAAGCGTTGGGCGCCCATAACCTCAACCCCGGCCGCCCCGGCGGCTTGACGGGGCGCGCGCGGATTGTTGCACTGGTAGACGCATACGAGCAGTTCCGTCAGGCTCAGGGCCTGCCCGCCACGTATCAGGTGGTGTACGCCGTACTGGAGAAACCGCTATGAGCGTCGCTTACTTCATCACCGGCACCGACACCGATGTGGGCAAGACCACTATCGCGGCCGGCCTGTTGCATGCTGCCAGGCTCGCAGGCAAAAGCACGGCCGCCGGGAAGCCGGTGGCGTCGGGGTGCCGGTTGACTGCCCAGGGTTTGCGCAATGCCGATGCACTGGTGTTGCTGGCCGAGTGCTCATTGCCGCTCAGTTATGCCGAGGTCAACCCGGTGGCATTCGAGCCGGCTATCGCGCCGCATCTGGCTGCGCGCGAGGCGGGCGTGGGGCTGACGGTGCAATCGTTGCTCAAGCCGATGCAACAGATTCTGGCCCGTGGAGCCGACTTTACTTTGATCGAAGGGGCGGGCGGCTGGCGCGTGCCCTTGGCCGATCAGGCCAACCTGTCTGACCTGGCCATCGCGCTCAAACTGCCGGTGATCCTGGTGGTGGGTGTGCGCCTGGGCTGCATCAGCCACGCGTTGTTGACCGCCGAAGCGATCGCACGGGACGGCTTGCCGCTGGCCGGTTGGGTGGCGAATATCATCGATCCCAAGACCTCCCGTCTGGAAGAAAACCTCGCCACCCTGGCCGAGCGCTTGCCGGCGCCCTGCCTGGGGCGCGTGCCGAAGCTCAAGGATGCAGGTGCCGCCGCCGTGGCGGAGTACCTGGAGTTGGACCTGCTTGACTGATTTTGGCTATCGCAAGGCATTATGCCATTAGTGTTTTTGACGGGCCTTTTGCCGGGATGTCTGCTTCAATCCACCTTCACGATTCTCTCAAGGCAGGCTTAAGCCATGGAAATCTCTGGAAGCAGCGCGTTTTATTCGGGCCTGAGCAGTATTCAGACCGGGCAGAGCCGTGTCGACCAGGCGGCCGGCAAGATTGCCAGCGCCGCAACAGCCCAGCCATCGGCCGCGCAAAGCGATCGTCTGCAAGCCAATGACCGCGCCCAAGCATCAAGCTCGGCGAGCAATATGGTGGAAATGGCCCAGGGCAAGTTTCAAGTCGAGCTGGGGGCAAAAGTCGCCAAGGCTTCGGATGAAATGCTCGGTACGTTGATCGATACCTACGCCTGATCCCGTCCCACCCTGTAGGAGCGAGCTTGCTCGCGAAAAACGCCAACGATAACGCGTGCCGCCTGAACTGGCGCGGTGTGCTGATGTCCTTCGCGAGCAAGCTCGCTCCTACATAAAACTTCATCTTTCCTGAAAATTCTGTGTGGCATCCCGCCGCAGGCCTTGCCGTGCCTGGCGATGACCTGCGTCAAGACAAACGGCATCTGGCCGACGCTTGACAACCCTGGGTCGTAAACGTATGTTTCAAACACCTGTTTGACCGCCATAACAAATCCACGCGGTTGTTCATCCCAGATACATCAGCAGAGGTTTATCGCTATGCCTGACTACAAGGCCCCCTTGCGTGATATTCGCTTCGTTCGTGACGAACTGCTCGGTTATGAAGCGCACTATCAGAGCCTGCCGGCTTGCCAGGACGCTACCCCGGACATGGTCGACGCCATCCTCGAAGAAGGCGCCAAGTTCTGTGAGCAAGTGCTGGCACCGCTGAACCGCGTGGGCGACATCGAAGGGTGTACCTGGAGTGAGTCAGGCGTTAAGACCCCTACCGGTTTCAAAGAAGCCTACAAACAGTTCGTCGAAGGCGGCTGGCCGAGCCTGGCCCATGACGTGGAGCACGGTGGCCAAGGCCTGCCGGAGTCCCTGGGCCTGGCTGTGAGCGAAATGGTCGGCGAAGCCAACTGGTCGTGGGGCATGTACCCTGGCCTGTCCCATGGCGCGATGAACACCATTTCCGAGCACGGCACCCCCGAGCAGCAAGACGCTTACCTGACCAAACTGGTGTCGGGCGAATGGACCGGCACCATGTGCCTGACCGAGCCACACTGCGGTACCGACCTGGGCATGCTGCGCACCAAGGCCGAGCCTCAGGCTGACGGCTCCTACAAAGTCTCCGGCACCAAGATCTTCATCTCGGCCGGTGAACACGACATGGCCGACAACATCGTCCACATCGTACTGGCCCGCCTGCCCGACGCACCGGCCGGCACCAAAGGCATCTCGCTGTTTATCGTGCCCAAGTTCCTGCCTAACGCCGATGGTTCGGTGGGCGAGCGCAACGCGGTCACCTGTGGTTCCCTGGAACACAAGATGGGCATCCACGGCAACGCCACCTGCGTGATGAACTTCGACGCGGCCACCGGTTTCCTGATCGGCCCGGCGAACAAAGGCCTGAACTGCATGTTCACCTTTATGAACACCGCTCGCCTGGGCACCGCCCTGCAAGGCTTGGCCCACGCCGAAATCGGCTTCCAGGGCGGCCTGAAATATGCGCGTGATCGCCTGCAAATGCGCTCCCTGACCGGCCCTAAAGCACCGGAAAAAGCCGCTGACCCGATCATCGTGCACCCAGACGTACGCCGCATGCTGCTGACCATGAAAGCCTTCGCCGAAGGTAACCGCGCGATGGTGTACTTCACCGCCAAGCAAGTGGACATCGTCAAGTACGGCACCGACGACGAAGCCAAGAAACAGGCCGATGGCCTGCTGGCATTCATGACCCCGATCGCCAAGGCGTTCATGACCGAAGTCGGTTTTGAATCGGCCAACCACGGCGTGCAGATCTACGGTGGCCACGGCTTCATCGCCGAGTGGGGCATGGAACAGAACGTGCGCGACAGCCGTATTTCGATGCTGTACGAAGGCACCACTGGCATCCAGGCCCTGGACTTGCTCGGCCGCAAAGTGCTGATGACCCAAGGCGAAGCGCTCAAGGGCTTTACCAAGATTGTGCACAAGTTCTGCCAGGCCAACGAAGGTAACGAAGCGGTTAAAGAGTTCGTGGCACCGCTGGCGGCACTGAACAAGGAGTGGGGCGAGTTGACCATGAAGGTCGGCATGGCCGCGATGAAAGACCGCGAAGAAGTCGGTGCCGCTTCGGTGGATTACCTGATGTACTCCGGCTACGCGTGCCTGGCGTACTTCTGGGCCGACATGGCGCGCCTGGCCGCCGAGAAACTGGCTGCCGGCACCAGCGAAGAGGCGTTCTACACCGCCAAGTTGCAGACCGCGCGCTTCTACTTCCAGCGCATCCTGCCGCGTACCCGTACCCACGTGGCAACCATGCTGTCGGGCGCCAACAACCTGATGGACATGAAAGAAGAAGACTTCGGCCTGGCTTACTAAGCCTTACCGGTTCTTTCTGAAACCGCCGCCTCCCTCGGGACGCGGCGGTTTTTTTTGCCCTTCTACAGAGTGTGGGCATAAAAAACCGCAGTAATGCACTCAGGGATTACAACCCGCTGCCGTTACAGTAGTGGCAATGTGATACGTGTCAGCCCGGTTGTGCTTAACTGGCTGCATAAAGGCACAGTGCCACTATTTTTGCGGGTCGGAGTTTTACCCTTGTCACGCGTGTCTGCTGTACGTTTCAGTCATTTCCTACCTTCGCTGCTGCTGTTGCTGGCCGGGCTTTCGGCTGCGTACGTCAAGGACCTCAACGTCTTCTTCACCTCGCTCTTCAACGTGTTGCCGACCCTGGTCCTGCTGCTCGGCGGCGCCTACTGCGCGGTCTATCGGCGCCAGCGTGAACTGTTCCTGATGATCACGGTGTACGTCGCCTATTTCCTGCTGGATACCCAGACCGATTTCTACCGCGACAATGGTCGCGTGCGTGACGACGCCGCGGTGGTGTTCCACCTGTGTTGCCTGCTGTTGCCGCTGCTGTTCAGCATCTACGCGCTGTGGCAGGAAAAAACCCATCTGTTCCGTGATTTCGTCGCCCGCTGCGCGGTGTTGCTGGCGGTGGGCAGTGTGGCGCTGGCCCTGGAGCAAAGTTTCCCCCAGGCTTTGCTGGGCTGGTTGGCGGAGATTCGCTGGCCGATGCTGCATGGCGCGTGGATGAGCCTGATCCAGCTGTCCTATCCCATGTTCCTGATCGGCTTCCTTACCCTGGCCGCCCAGTATTGGTATCAGCCGCGCCCGCTACACGCTGCCCAATTGGTGGGGTTTTTGGGCCTGTTCTGGATGTTGCCGCAAACCTTCATCCTGCCGTTCACCCTCAACATCATGTGCAGCCAAGTGATGTTAATGATTGCTGCCGGTGTGGCCCACGAAGCCTATCAAATGGCGTTCCGCGACGAACTGACCGGCTTGCCGGGACGACGCGCCCTCAACGAACGCATGCAACGGCTGGGGCGCAACTATGTGCTGGCGATGAGTGACGTTGATCACTTCAAACGTTTCAACGACACCCATGGCCACGACGTGGGCGACCAGGTGCTGCGCCTGGTGGCGAGCAAGCTGTCCAAGGTCAACGGCGGCGGGCGCGCCTACCGGTATGGCGGTGAAGAATTTGCCGTGGTGTTTGCCGGCAAGACCTTGGATGAATGCATGCCGCACCTGGAGGAGATTCGCGAGATCATTGCCGGCTACGCCATCAAGTTGCGCAACCCGGATCGTCCTTATGACGACCATCAAGGCCGTCAACGGCGTGCGGGCAGCGGTGCCTCCAGCGTGTCGGTGACGGTCAGCATCGGCGTGGCCGAGCGTCAGGCCGAGCAGCGTAACCCTGAAGAGGTGCTCAAGTCCGCCGACCAGGCGCTGTACGCCGCCAAGGGCGCCGGGCGTAACTGCGTGATTGCGGCAGGGCAAAACCGCCGTGGTGCGGTGCGCACGCAAAGCGCTGTGGGTTGAGTCAGCGCGCTGTATTTACTGTGACTTAAAAATACCAGATAGTCACAAGCAGACCCTATGTGTCTGAAAAGTTGTTCGGGTACACTCGTGGTCTGTAAAACCGATCCTATCGAATCACTTTTCATGTTCCCACGAGGTTTGCCATGGCTGATTACAAAGCGCCGTTGCGTGATATGCGCTTCGTCCTCAACGAAGTTTTTGAAGTCGCCAAGACTTGGGCCCAACTGCCGGCATTGGCAGACACCGTTGATGCCGAAACCGTTGAGGCGATCCTCGAAGAGGCCGGCAAGGTTACCGCCAAATCCATCGCGCCCTTGAGCCGCGGCGGCGATGAGCAAGGCTGCCATTGGACCGACGGCGCGGTGCGTACCCCGGACGGTTTCCCCCAGGCTTATGCGACCTACGCCGAAGGCGGCTGGGTGGGTGTGGGCGGCGATCCGACCTATGGCGGCATGGGTATGCCCAAGGCGGTGTCGGCGCAGGTTGAAGAAATGATCAACTCGTCGAGCCTGGCATTCGGCCTGTACCCGATGTTGACCTCCGGCGCCTGTGTCTCGATCAACACCCACGCCAGCGAAGAGCTCAAGGCCGCGTACTTGCCGAAGATGTATTCCGGTGAGTGGGCCGGTTCCATGTGCTTGACCGAAGCCCATGCCGGCACCGACCTGGGCATGATTCGCACCAAGGCCGAGCCTCAGGCGGACGGTTCCTACACGGTCAGCGGCACCAAGATCTTCATCACCGGTGGCGAGCACGACCTGACCGAGAACATCATCCATCTGGTGCTGGCCAAACTGCCGGATGCTCCGGCGGGGCCCAAGGGCATCTCGCTGTTTCTGGTGCCCAAGTTCATGGTGAACGCCGACGGCAGCCTTGGCGCGCGCAACCCGGTGACCTGCGGTTCGATTGAACACAAGATGGGGATCCAGGCGTCCGCGACCTGCGTGATGAACTTCGACGAAGCCGTGGGTTATCTGGTCGGTGAGCCTAACCGTGGCTTGGCGGCGATGTTCACCATGATGAACTACGAGCGTCTGGGGGTGGGCATCCAGGGCCTGGCGTCCGGCGAGCGCTCCTATCAGAACGCGATTGAATACGCCCGCGACCGCCTGCAAAGCCGCTCCCCGCTGGGTGCACAGGCCAAGGATAAAGTGGCAGACCCGATCATCGTGCATCCGGACGTACGCCGTATGCTGCTGACCATGAAGGCGGCCAACGAAGGCGGTCGTGCGTTCTCCACCTACGTGGCGACGCAGTTGGACATCGCCAAGTTCAGCGACGATGCGCAGGCGCGCGAGCGCGCCGATAACCTGGTGGCGTTGTTGACACCCGTGGCCAAGGCGTTCCTCACCGACCTGGGCCTGGAAACCACTGTGCTCGGCCAGCAAGTGTTTGGTGGCCATGGCTACATTCGCGAATGGGGCCAGGAGCAGCTGGTGCGTGACGTGCGCATCACCCAGATCTACGAAGGCACCAACGGCATTCAGGCGCTGGATTTGATGGGACGTAAGATCGTCGGCAGCGGCGGTGCGTTCTACACGCTGTTCGCCGATGAGATTCGCCAGTTCATCGCTGAATCGGGGGCCGAGCTGGCCGAGTTCACCACGCCACTCAGCGCAGCGGTGGATAACCTGGATGAATTGACGGCCTGGGTACTGGACCGCGCCAAGAGCAACGCGAATGAAATCGGCGCAGCGTCGGTGGAGTACTTGCATGCATTCGGCTACATGGCCTACGCCTATATGTGGGCGCGCATGGCCAAGGCCGCGTTGGGCAAAGAGGCCGAGGAGGCTTTCTACGCCAGCAAATTGGGGACTGCACGTTTCTACTTTGCCCGTCTGCTGCCGCGTATCCATTCGTTGAGCGCGTCGGTAAAAGCCGGTAGCGAATCGCTGTTCCTGATGGATGAAGCACTGTTTTAAGGGCCTGTAGGGCGTGTAAGCAATCTCTTACATGACGTGCTGCTAATCGTCCTCTATCGCCAAATTGGATCCACGGATAATCTACTTCACATGGACGTCGCGCAGGAAGCGCAAAGCAACAACACGGACACGTAGGATTCTGCCAGGACGGCGGAGTGAAATGGATGTCAGGGAAACAGTCTGCAAAGCCCCGCTTCGGCGGGGTTTTCTTTTGCCCGCGAAAAAGTCAGGCGCTTGCCTGCGGGGCATTCATCACGTCTTCCAGCAGGGTGCGCAGCAATGCGACGGTGGCCTGTTGGCGTTGCACATCGCGGCAGACCAGCCCCACCTTCAATGGCACCCTCGGTTCGCTCAAGGGTTTCCACAAAAGCGCCTGGCTGTTGTGTTCGTCCTGGGAGCGCCCCGGTAGCACCGTCGCCAGCTTGGTGTGGGGCAGGCTGTCGAGTATTCCCACCATGGTGTTGAGCTCCGCTTGCACCTGCGGGCGCCGCCCCAGGTTGGCCAACTGGCCCTGCCAGATCTGCCTGACTTGAAACTCCTCCCCCAACAGCAGCATCGGTAACTCGGCAGCTTGTTTGAGCGAGACTTTCTTGAATTCGCGCAGCGGATGGTCGTCGGGAATCACCACCTTCAACTCATCTTCATACAGCAGCACACCGTGCAGGCCCGGCTGGCGTGGTGGCAGGTAGCTGATGCCAATGTCGAGGGAGCCGTTGAGCAACCGCCGTTCAATCTCAAGCCCCGTCAGTTCGTAAATCTGCACCACCAAATGAGGCTGGGCCTTGCGCACGCGCTCAAGCATTTGCGGCACCAGGCTGGTGTGCACGGTTTGCAGCACACCGATGGCCAGCGTCCGCATGGCCTGGCCCTTGAAGTTGCGTAGCGCTTCGACGGCTTGCTGCATGCCATCAATGAGTGGCAACGCGTGGTTGTATAAAGTGTGCGCCGCCAGGGTCGGCAGTAGCCGCTTGCTGCTGCGTTCGAACAGACTTACATCAAGGTTCTGCTCCAGCTGGCGAATCTGTTGTGACAAGGCCGGTTGCGAGATCGAAAGACGTTCCGCAGCACGCCCTACGTGGCCTTCCTCATACACCGCGACGAAATAACGCAGTTGCTTGAAATCCATAAGGCTTACTTATCGAAAAAGCTGGAAAATCGAAATGGCCGCTGGCCCGCGAGGGCCCTAGTCTAGCGCCTATTCGCAGGGCTTACAGGGCCGGATCGGACAATGAACAGCGTTTTTGTTGATAGCGTTTACATAGGTAAGGCAAAAAAACCTCAGGTGCAATGGTCCGGCCGTAACCACCAAGGTCAGGTTGCAAACGGGGGTAAGTTGTGAATCTGTTCAACATCCGCCGCCCCGCCCCGAGCCTGGATGACCTGATCCAGGATGCCCCACGCGACACGCATTCAACCGAGCATTTGATGCCCACTGTGGCGCGCCCACCTCAAGTGTTTGTGCGCGGCCAGGGCTCGTGGCTGTGGGACAGTGATGAGCGTGCCTATCTGGACTTCAGCCAAGGCAATGCCGCCAACAGCCTGGGCCATAGCCCACAGGTATTGATCAAGGCCCTGGCTGCGCAAACCCAGGCGCTGATCAATCCCGGCAATGGCCTGCACAACCGTGCCCAACTCAATCTCGTCGAGCGTCTTTGCCAGCATACCGGCAGCGACCAGGCTTACCTGCTCAATAGCGGCGCGGAGGCCTGCGAGGCGGCAATCAAACTGGCACGCAAGTGGGGGCAACTGCACCGTGGCGGCGCCTATCGCATTATCAGCGCCAGCAACGGTTGCCATGGACATGGCTTCGCTACGCTGGCGGCTTCGGCCGGTACCTTGGTAAACCGTTTCGAACCGCAATTGCCGGGCTTCAGTCACGTCCCCTTCAATGATCTTCCCGCCCTGCATGCTGCCGTGGATGCCCAGACGGTGGCCATTCTGCTGGAGCCGATCCAGTGCGAAGCTGGCGTGATCCCGGCGACCGAACACTATCTCAAAGGCGTCGAGCGGCTGTGCCGCGAACTGGGGATCCTGCTGATCCTCGACGAAGTGCAAACCGGCATGGGCCGCTGTGGCACCTTGCTTGCCGAGCAACAGTACTGCGTGCATGCCGACATCATCACCCTGGGCAAGGGCCTGGGCGGCGGTGTGCCGTTGGCGGCGCTGCTGGCACGGGGCAAGGCCTGTTGCTTTGAAGTGGGTGAGCTGGAAGGCACCCATCATGGCAATGCATTGATGGCCTCGGCTGGGTTGGCCGTCACCGATACCGTGCTTGAGCCCGGTTTTCTTGAGCATGTACGCGTGTCGGGCTGTCACCTGGGCGAAGGGCTTGCCCGCCTGGCCTATCGCTACGGCCATGGCCCATTGCGCGGGAATGGCCTGATGTGGGGGCTTACCTTATCGGATGATTCTGCAGATGCGGTGGTAAAAGCCGCGCTGCAAGAGGGACTGATCCTCAGCGCGCCGCAACCCGACTGCCTGCGCTTCACACCGGCGCTGACGGTGAGCAAAAGCAACATCGACGAAATGCTCCTGCGCCTGGCCCGCGCCTTCTCACGGGTGCGCACCGCGCAACTGCAATGCCGAAAGGGCATTGCTGTTTAACCGTCCAATTCCTGAACCGTCTCGCGGTATACGCGGCGCCCTCAGCCTGATTCTTTTGGCTGGGGGCGTTTTTTTGCTTGTCGATTAAAGGATGGCGCAGTGCCAGAATCCACTGAACCCTCACGAACCGCCAATGTCGACTAGCTACACGGCTCACACGAGCCGATTTTCTGGAGCTGACCCATGGACATTATTCGTATCATCATCGCCATTCTGCTGCCGCCACTGGGTGTGTTCCTGCAAGTAGGTTTCGGCGGTGCATTCTGGCTGAATATCCTGCTGACCCTGTGCGGTTACTTCCCTGGCATCATCCACGCGGTGTACATCATCGCCAAGCGTTGAAGCCCTCAGCCTTTTGCAATGAGCCGTGAGTTGCGCTCATTGCGAAAGGCCAGTTGCTCGATGGTCTGGGTGGCATGTTCGGCTTCTTCCCGTGCCTGAAGGATGATGCCGTGCTGCTCGGACTTACTGCATACAGGGTCGGCATTGCTGGCGTCACCGGTGAGCATGAACGCCTGGCAACGGCAGCCGCCGAAATCCTTTTCCTTTTCATCGCATGAGCGGCAGGGTTCGGGCATCCAGTCGTAGCCGCGAAAGCGATTGAAACCAAACGAGTCGTACCAGATGTGCTGCATGCTGTGGTCGCGCACATTGGGAAACTGCACCGGCATCTGCCGCGCGCCGTGACAGGGCAGGGCGGTGCCGTCCGGTGTCACCGTCAGAAAGATGCTGCCCCAGCCGTTCATGCAGGCTTTCGGACGCTCTTCATAATAATCCGGTGTCACGAAGATCAGCTTGCACGGATGACCTTCGGCTTCCAGTTTGGCGCGGTATTCATTGGTGATGCGTTCGGCGCGCACCAACTGGTCTCGGGTCGGCAATAAGCCCACGCGATTAAGCTGCGCCCAGCCGTAGAACTGGCAGGTGGCGAGTTCGACAAAATCCGCTTCCAGCGCGATACACAGCTCGATGATGCGGTCGATCTTGTCGATATTGTGCCGATGGGTGACGAAGTTCAGCACCATCGGGTAGCCGTGCGCCTTGACCGCACGGGCCATTTCCAGTTTTTGCGCGAAGGCTTTTTTCGAGCCTGCCAGCAGGTTGTTCACCTGTTCGTCGCTGGCCTGGAAACTGATCTGGATATGGTCCAGCCCGGCCTTTTTGAAGTCGCTGATTTTCTGCTCGGTCAGGCCGATACCGGAGGTGATCAGGTTGGTATAGAAGCCCAGCTTGCGGGCCTCGGCGATCAGTTCGGCCAAGTCCTGTCGCACCAGTGGTTCACCCCCGGAAAACCCCAGCTGTGCGGCACCCATCTCGCGGGCTTCGCGAAACACCTTGATCCATTGCTCGGTGCTCAGCTCTTTGCCCTGCTCGGCGAAATCCAGCGGGTTGGAGCAGTACGGGCACTGCAGCGGGCAGCGATAGGTCAACTCGGCCAGTAGCCACAGCGGCAGGCCGATGGCGGGTTTTTCAGGCAAGGGTGATCCAGTGCTCAGCACGAGCGACCTCCATGAATTGCTCGATGTCTTCACCGAGCTCCGGTACGTCGGGGAATTGTTGGTCCAGCTCGGCGATGATGGCTGCCACGTCGCGCTCGCCGTCGATCAAACCGCCGATCAACGCGGCGCTGTCGTTGAGCTTGATCATGCCTTCCGGATAGAGCAACACATGACCTTTTTGCGCAGGCTCATACTGGTAACGGTAGCCCTGGCGCCAGGTCGGTATTTTGCTGCGATCAAAGCTCATAGGGTGATCCCTTTATGCCACACCCGCTGCTCGGTCACGCTGTGATAGGGCGGGCGTTTGAGTTCGTAGGCCATGCTCATTGCATCGAGCATGCTCCATAGAATATCCAGTTTGAACTGGAGAATTTCCAGCATGCGCTCCTGACCCTCGCGGGTGGTGTAGTGCTGCAAGGTGATCGCCAAGCCATGTTCCACATCGCGACGAGCCTGGCCCAGGCGGGTGCGGAAGTATTCGTAGCCGGCCGGGTCGATCCACGGGTAGTGCTGCGGCCAGCTGTCGAGGCGCGATTGGTGGATCTGCGGCGCGAACAGCTCGGTCAGCGAGCTGCTGGCAGCTTCCTGCCAACTGGCGCGGCGGGCGAAGTTGACGTAGGCGTCCACCGCGAAGCGTACGCCGGGCAGCACCAGTTCCTGGGAGCGCAGCTGGTCCGGGTCGAGGCCAACGGCCTGGCCCAGGCGCAGCCAGGCCTCGATACCACCGTCTTCCCCCGGTGCGCCGTCGTGGTCGAGCAAACGCTGGATCCACTCGCGGCGGATCTCACGGTCCGGGCAGTTGGCCAGGATCGCGGCGTCTTTCAGGGGGATGTTCACCTGGTAATAGAAGCGATTGGCGACCCAGCCCTGGATCTGCTTGCGGGTAGCGCGGCCTTCATACATCGCCACATGGTAGGGGTGATGGATATGGTAGAAGGCGCCCTTGGCCCGCAAGGCTGCTTCGAACTCGGCGGTCGTCAGCGGTGTGTCAGTCATTTCAGTGGCTCCTACAATTCAATGCTCATGCCGTCGTACGCCACTTCGACATTGCGCCGCACCAACTCGGCTCGCTCGGGGGAATCTTCATCGAGGATCGGATTGGTGTTGTTGATGTGGATAAGCACCTTGCGCTGCTTGGGTAGTTGCTCCAGCACTTCGAGCATACCGCCAGGGCCGTTCTGCGCCAGGTGGCCCATCTCGCGACCGGTGCGGGTGCCGACGCCACGGCGTTGCATTTCATCGTCATCCCACATCGTGCCGTCTACCAAAAGGCAATCGCTACCGCCCATGATATCCAGCAGCGGCGCGTCGACCTTGCCCAGGCCCGGGGCGTAGAACAGTTTACCGCCGGTGCGCAGGTCTTCGACGATCAGGCCGATGTTGTCACCGGGGTGCGGGTCGAAGCGGTGCGGCGAGTAGGGCGGCGCGGCGCTGCGCAACGGCAGTGGGGTGAAACGCAGGTTGGGGCAGGCCGGGATGGTGAAGCTGGCGTCCAGTTCGATGCGGTTCCAGGCCAGGCCGCCGTTCCAGTGGGTCAGCATGGTGAACAGCGGGAACCCGGTGCTCAGGTCTTCATGGACCATGTCGGTGCACCACACCTGATGCGGGCAGCCTTCACGCAGGCTCAACAGGCCAGTGGTGTGGTCGATCTGGCTGTCCATCAGGATGATTGCGCTGATACCGGTATCGCGCAGGGCGCGCCCGGGTTGCATGGGCGCAAAGCCCTGGAGTTGCGCGCGGATATCCGGCGACGCATTGCACAGTACCCAATTCACACCGTCGTCGGAGATCGCGATGGACGACTGGGTGCGCGCCTGGGCCCGCAGGCTGCCATCGCGAAAGCCTGCGCAGTTCACGCAGTTGCAGTTCCACTGCGGGAAGCCACCGCCGGCGGCGGAACCTAGAATCTGGACAAACATGATCGCTCCATCAAGCACAGCTCAAAACAAAAACGCCCCGGGCGAACCGAGGCGTTGTATTACTCAGCCAATCAACGGCTGGCGAAGTACATGGTGACTTCGAAACCAATACGCAGATCAGTGTAAGCAGGTTTGGACCAGGTCATATTCTTACTCCTATCAAGGGATGGGACGTTCACTACCAAGTAATACATATAGTCCACCTCCCATTGGAGATGTTCAGATATTGCTGCGCAATGTTACGCAATTCTTTTCAAGTTAGCGCTGTCTCGATGGAAAAAGCCTGTTGCAGGGTTGGCAACGATCATTGTGCCGCTTGCCAGTCATCGCTGATACGCGGGCCGTTAGCCACGCAGCGCCAGCCGCCTGCTGCTTCAAGGAGTTGTTGGGCTGCGTGCTGCAAGTCCTCGCGTGTGCGGCTTTGGATCAGGTGTTGAAGTTGATCCAGGTAACTCGACGAATGACCCGCTAACTGCGCGTGCCAAAGCAAATCGGCGGCTTGGCTGACGGGGAGTGCCTGCGCCGTGAATTGCTGCGCAAGAGGCTGATTGCCGACGTCTGCGCTGCGTTTGATCAAAGACGGCAGTTGTTGCAGGAAGGTTTGCAGGTGTTCGGCGATCCTGCCCAGTGACAGGCTGGGCGATTGCACGCCAAACAACAGGCCGGTTTGCCCGTCGACTTGTCGGATGCCGCTGAACACGGCGTAGCCGATTTGCAGCTCAACTCTCAAACGTTGGTAGAACGGGCCCTGGAGCATATGCCCGAGCAGCCGCCAGTTGGCCTCATCGACGAGAGATTGGCTCGGCACTGGACAAAAAAGCAGCAGCGCAGCGTCGCTGGATGCAGTGTTCACTGGGTGCCAGATCCGCTGCCCTTCAAGAACTTCAGGTGTGCATTGAATATGGGCCGGCTGCCCTGGCAAGCGGGCGGCTGCGATTTTGATCGCCGCTTCACAGGCTGCCGGCAAACCCGCACCCAGCCCCTGCCAGTGAGCGGTGGACCACGACGCTGGTGTCTCCGAGGAGTCGGCTGAAACACCGACGCAGCAAGCCGGCAACGCCTTGAGAAGTTCGCGAATGGCGATCATCGGCGGGGGCGTCGGTGATGACAGATGTGCATCCGAGCTGCTCAGGCAGCGCGCCAACGCTTCGAGCACGGCCGGCATCGGTTCGTGAAGGCCGTGCATGTTCACCCGCCAATCGTTGCCAATGGTTTCGCAAGACAACTCGACACCCGCTTGACGGGCTTGCTCGCGCAACGGCTGCAACAAGCTTTCCAATCCGGCGGGTACGGCAGCGTCAAACCGCCAATGCAGGTACAGCGCGCCTTCGTCGGTGTCATCCGCCAGTGCGTTGCTGAAGGTCAGCGCCGATAGCTCCCTCCGGCCCCGTAAGCGATCCTGGGCAAAGGTACGCAAGCCCCGATGGGCGCTGGTTTGGCCGCGGATCAAACCGGCGCGTTCTTCCTTGGCCGGCGGACGAAGAAAGGGGTTGCCAGGTGGGAGTTGCCAACTGTGTTCAGACGCGGGCAGATGCAGCGATGCAAGCATGGCCTTGAGGGCTGCAATGCCTTGGTCCGACAGGTCTTCGCTGTTGTCGCGAGCCAATGTCAGGGCGCCTTGAACCTGCTGTTGACGCGCATTGAGCAAGGCAAGCTCTTCACGTAATGGATTCCAGTCGCTGTGTGCGAAAAAGCTCAGCCAGTCATACAACAAGGCTTCGATCTGCGTCGCCGGTTGGCGGTCGCTATCGAGGGTAACGTCGATATCCAGTACCGCCTGGTCCGCGTAGTGGTACAGCACAGACGCATGCAGCGCGCTGGCCAGTTGGCGAGCTTTCAATTCGGCCAACAACCCGCCCGACGCCGAAGCGTTGAGCCAGGTGCAGAGAAACTCCAGTGCTTGGCGAGGGGCGTTACAGGTGATGACCTGATGCAGGTGCCGGCTGGCGGTGTATTGATAGCTGCGTGCCTGGCCGTGCATCAGGGGTGGTGGTGCGGTTTGCGGGTGCAGGGGGCCGGCAATCAGTTCGTCACCGAACTGCTGGGCAAGGGCTTGCAAGTCTGCCAGCGATTGCGGACCGGCGAGGCTCAAGGTCATCTGCCCGCTTTGATAGAAGTGCCTATGGAATTCGCGCAAGGTTTGCTGAAAATCGTCGCTTTCCACCGTCAGGCTGTCGCGGTTACCGGCATGGAATCCTCGCAGCGGGTGATCGGCCGCTAAACCTTGCAACAACGCAACTTGGTGTTGTGCCCTGGCGTCCTCGGACCAGGCCACGAACTCCGCGTGCAGCACTTCGCGTTCACGTCGTTGATCGTCGAGCGTCAGGCGTGGATGAGTCACCATGTCTGCCAACCGCGCCAGCCCGTCAGCGAAGGCCGACCCCGGCAGCTCAAAGAAATACTCGGTGGTTCGCTCGCGGGTACTGGCATTGACCTGCCCACCGAGGCGCTGCACGTAGGCCATCAATCCTTCCCCGGCCGGAAAACGCTCGGTACCGAGAAACAGCAAATGCTCAAGAAAGTGTGCCAGCCCCGGCCAGGCCAATGGCACATCGTGACTGCCGGCAGCCACACGCAGAACGGCGGCGCAACGCTTCAAGCGCGGCGCATGGCGCAGGGATACTCGCAGGCCATTGGCCAGGGTCAGATGAACGGGGTGAGGGTGAACCGGCGCAGGCATGGGCACTTCCGAGGCGTGAGAAGTGCCTATGCTAGCAAACCCGTGGGGTCAGGGCTTGTGCAGCGCGCCGTAGAGTTCGGGGCGTCGGTCTTGCAGGTAGTGGTTGGCGGCGCGGGCGTTGAGGATTGACTGGCGGTCCAGGGTGCCGACGATCAAGGCTTCGTCCAGGCCGGCCTGGGCGATACGTTGGCCATCCGGTGCGGCAATGCTGCTTTGTCCACAGTAATGAATCTCGCCTTCGTGCCCGCAGTAATTGGCATAGGCCACAAAGCACTGGTTTTCAAACGCCCGCGAACGCACGGTGACGTCGGCGACAAAATCGAACGGCACCATGTTGGCGGTGGGCACCAGAATCAGTTCGGCGCCGGCCAGGGCCAGACGCCGGGTATTCTCCGGAAACTCCAGGTCGTAGCAAATCAGAAACCCCAGCTTCCAGCCGTTGAGTTCTACCACCGGAAAATCATCGTCGCCTGCGCTGAACATGGCGTGATCCAGATCGCCAAACAAGTGGGTCTTGCGATAGTTACACAGGCGTTGACCCTCGGCGTCGATCAACTGGACGGCGTTGTAGATCTGCCCATCGTCAGCCCGCTCCGGATAGCCGTAGAGAATGGCCAGCCCGGCGTTTTTCGCGATCTCGGCAATGGCTTGGGCAGACTCCGCATCCCGCGCCTCGGCCAACGCGCCAACGGCTTCGGCGCCGATGTTATAGCCCGAGAGAAACATCTCTGGCAGCACCAGCACATCGGCGTCGGATGCCTCTTGCGCCAGTTGGCGCAGGCGCTGGATATTACCGGCCACATCCAGCGGCAGCGGCGGGCATTGGTACAGGGCGACACGCATGTTCAGCTCCTTACTCGGCCAGGGCGATTGGCCCGATTTCATCGAACACATCGCCGGGGCCCGGGTTCTCTGGGTGGGTGCTGCCACCGAAGTGGGTCATGATGCCCCACACCGCGTTGAGCGAGGTTTGTACGGCGCCTTCGACCCACGCGGGCGTCCACGATACGTCGTCACCGGCGATGAAAATCCCGCGTTGTTCGGCGGGCATGTCTTTCTGCATGAAGTGCGCGTACATCCGCTGGTTGTAGCGATAGTGGCCGGGCAGTGCACCTTTGAAAGCCCCGAGGAAGTGCGGGTCGGCTTCCCAGGAAACCGTGATCGGGTCGCCGATGATGCGTGCCTTGATATCGACGTTGGGGTAGATCTTGTTCAACGCGTCCAGGGCCAGCTTCACCCGCTTGTCGATAGGCTGGGGTAGCATTTTCAGGGCGTCGCTCATCCACGAGTAGGAAAGGCAAATCACCCCCGGCTTGTCGTCGCCATTATCGAACAGATAGGTGCCGCGGGTCAGGCGGTCGGTGAGGGTCATGCTCATCAGGTCGCGGCCGGTTTGCGGGTCTTTGTCTTTCCAGAATGGGCGGTCAACCATCACGAAGGTTTTCGACGACTGCATGTAGCGCGTGCGGTCCAGGGCCATCCACATTTTTTGCGAGAACAAGGTTTCGTCGCATTCAATCTGGGTGGTCAGCAGCCAGCTTTGGCAGGTGGTCAGCACCGCGGCGTACTCGCGGGTATCACCGTAGTTGTCAGTGACGGCGAAACGGCCATCGGCCGCATGAGCAATGCGTTTGACCCCTGCCCGTGGTGCACCTCTATGCAGCGAGCTGAGGCTGGTGCCGGCCGGCCAATGGGCGCAGCGCTCCGGCACATGACGCCAGATGCCCATGGGCACTTGCGCTACGCCGCCGACGACCAGGTGTTGATGGTCGTCGCAGTTGGTCATCACCACGCGGAAGATTTCCAGCATGGAGTTGGGGAAGTCCGAGTCCCAGCCGCCGGTGCCGAAGCCGACCTGGCCAAACACCTCGCGGTGATGGAACGACAACTTGGCAAAGGCCTTGGAGGTTGCGACGAAGTCGTAGAAGGTACGGTCATCCCACAGCGGCACGAGCTTGTTCCACAGTTCTTTGAGCCGCGGTACATCACGGTCGCGGATCGCCTGCTGGATATCGCCGAACTGCGAGCCGGCTTCCAGTGCATCGGCCCAGGCATCGGCCACTTCCTGAAACAGCGCAGGCAAGTCGGAGAGTTTTTGTGCGTAGTGGGTCTGGCCTTCCAGATCAATCACAGTGCTGCCGGACGCCGGGGTCAGCGGGTTGGGAAAGGGTTTGGTTTCCAGGCCCAACTTGTCTACGTAATGGTAGAACGCCGTCGACGACACCGGGAAACGCATCCCGCCCAGCTCGGCGATGATGCCTTCGGCGCCTTCGAAGGCCTGGGAGCGCAAGCGGCCACCCATCTTCGAGGCTTCATACACCACTGGCTTGAGCCCCAGCTTCATCAGCTCGTAGGCCGCGACCAAACCAGCGATACCGGCGCCCACGATCGCCACTTCGGCCCCATGGTTGGCGGCGGGAATACTGCCCAGCCCGGCGGGGTGCTCGATCCAGTCATCAAATGCGAACGGGAAATCCGGGCCGAAAATGGTGATGGGTTTCTTGCCGTCTGCTGGGTGGCGATTGGTCTTGCTGATAGTGCTGGACGGAATGCTCATGGCTGACCTTACTGACGGCTCGGCGGGATATGGCCCGTTGAGTATAGGAAAAGATGGCAGCCAGTTTAGGGAGCGTAGCGCTCGTTAATAAGACGCAATGTGTCGTCGGATTGCACTGATTTTTGTCAATATGACGAAGTGATCGATCAGATTGGCTGTCCGCGATCCAATTTGTTGCTGAGGATGATCGAGGTGGTGGTTTTCTCCACACCGTCGACACTGCCGATCTGATCGAGCAGTTGATCCAGTTGTTCCGGCGAATCGGTGCGCAGCCATGCCACGTAATCGAACTCGCCGCTGACCGCACACAACTGCTGCACCTGCGCCATGGCACTCAGCCTGCGCAGCACCTCTTTGCCTGAGCGTGGTTGCACGGTAATCCCCACATAAGCCTGCAAACCCCCATCCGCTACGCGCTGGCCCAGGCGCACGCCGTAACCGGTGATCACCTGGGTTTTCTCCAGGCGTGCCAGGCGTGACGTGACTGTGGTGCGCGCAATCCCCAGTTGCCGGGCAAGCATGGCCACGCTTTCGCGGGCATTGAGCTGCAGGGCGGCGATCAGTTGGCGGTCGATTTCGTCTAAGGCGGGCAAGGGGGGACTCCGGTGCGGACGACAATGAGCACGCATGGTACAGGCTGGGTCCGGCCGAAAGAACCGTTACACCAGACACGCAAAAGCCGCGCAATGCGCGGCTTTCAAGTTGGTGGGCCCAGCAGGACTCGAACCTGCGACCAAGGGATTATGAGTCCCCTGCTCTAACCAACTGAGCTATAGGCCCTCAGTAGGTCGCGGATTATAACGATGGTTTGTTCACTGTGCCATCCGAAAAATCCTCCAGCTTCGTACGAAGGAAGCTCGCGGCAAAAAGCTCCGGCGGCAGGGGCAGGCTGACGATGTAGCCTTGCATCTGTTCACAGCCTTCGGCGGCGAGGAATGTTTGCTGTGCGGGGGTCTCCACGCCTTCGGCAATGATGGTGAATTGCATGCTGTGGCCCAGCGCGATGATGGCGCGCACGATGGCGACGTCGTGGGGATCGTCGGGCAGGCCTCGAACGAAGGATTGGTCGATCTTGAGGAAGTCCAGGGGCAGGCGCTTGAGGTAGCTGAGGGACGAGTAGCCAGTGCCGAAATCATCGATCGCCAGCTGGACGCCCAAGCGTTTGAGTTGATGCAGAACCCCCAGGGCTTCTTCGGCCTGGCTCATGATGAAGTTCTCGGTGATCTCCAATTGCAGGCAGCCAGGTTCAAGGCGGTAATCGCGCAGCAGTTGTTCGATGCGTGACAACAGGTTGGGGTGACGCAGTTGCGCGCCTGCGAGGTTGACCGACAGTGGCCCGAAATCGTCGAAAGCCTCTTGCCAGGCGTGCAACTGCCGACAGGCTTGTTCCAGCACCCAGTCGCCAATTTGCAGGATCGTGCCGTTCTCTTCGGCCAGGGCGATGAAGTGTTCGGGCGGGACGTCGCCCAAGGTGGGGTGACGCCAGCGGATCAGGGCTTCGGCGCCGATCAGCTCTTGGGTCAACAGGCTGCGCTTGGGTTGGTAATAGAGGCTCAGCTCTTCACGTTCGATGGCACGGCGCAGCTCGTGCTCCAGCGCTACGCGTTCATTGGCTTGGGCCGTCAGGTCGCGGGTATAGCTTTCCACACGGTTGCGGCCCTTGGCCTTGGAGCGATACATCGCAGCATCGGCGTTCTTGACCAGAGTAGCGACGTCGGTGCCATCCTGTGGGTAAAGGCTGGTGCCAATACTGGCGCTGATAAAAAACTCATGCTCACCGGCCTGGAATGGGGGGGTAAAGCAGTCGAGCAGCTTGTTCGCCAGATACTGGGCATCGCCGGCCTGCTGCAAGCCGGGCAGCAAGATGATGAATTCATCCCCGCCCAGGCGGGCGACGGTGTCGACGTCGCGCAGTTGCTGCTTGAGGCGTACGGCGATGTCTTTGAGCAGCAGGTCGCCGACCGGGTGGCCGAGGCTGTCGTTGATGTGTTTGAAACGGTCCAGGTCAAGAAACAACACCGCGCCTTGCCTGCCGCTTTCCTGCTGGCCGTTAAGGGCGGCCTGCAGTCGATTTTCAAACAGGGTGCGGTTGGGCAACCCGGTCAGCGGATCGTGGTGGGCCTGATAGTCCAGGCGTGCCTGGGCCAGCTTGAGGCTGGAGATGTCGGCAAACACGGCAACGAAGTGCGTGATCAATTGGTCGCGGTTACGCACGGCGCTGATGGTCAGCCAGCTTGGGTACACCTCGCCGTTCTTGCGGCGGTTGGAAATCTCTCCCTGCCAGTGTCCATGGGCCGTCAATTGGTGCCACATCGCCGCATAGAATGCGCTGTCATGCAGGCCCGAGGCGAGCAAGCGCGGGGTATGGCCGAGTGCTTCGATTTCGCTGTAGCCGGTGATCTCACTGAAGGCGCGATTGACGGCACTGATGTTCTGTCGTGTGTCGGTGATCAAGACGCCTTCAGCGGTGCTCTCGAATACCGTGGCGGCCTGTTGCAGTTTTTCCTGCATCTGCTGGCGTTCGGTGATGTCCCGAGCGATGGTCAGCATGCAGTCTTCGTCACCGATGGGCAGCGGGCGACTGGAGACTTCGCAGAGGCGAAGCTGGCCGTCGGCGCGACGGATATGGCAGATGAAATCACGCACGAAGCCGTCGCGCTGCATCAATTCCAGCATGTGCTTGCGTTCGTTGAGGTCGACCCAGATACCCAGGTCCAGGGTTGATTGGTCGAGCGAAGAGGCGCTGGTGAATCCGGTCAGATGGCTGAAACCTTCGTTCACCTCAATCAATAGGCCATCCCTTTGGCGACTCAGCAGCAAGCCGTCGGGGGACGCATGGAACGCCTTGGCGAATTTCTCTTCGGAGGTTTGCAGTTGCTGTTGGGTTTCCTTGAGCTGGGTGATATCGCGCACCACCACAACCAGGGCTTCGGTGGTGTCGAGTTGGAAGGGCTCAGCTGAGATCAGCCCCGTAAACGCTTCGCCGTTGCTGCGCAGAAAGGACATTTCCAGGTTGCGGATACTGGTGGTCTGTACCCGCTGCAGCAAATCCGGCCCGACGCCCTGAATACGCCATATATTCAGATCTGAGGCGGCTTTGCCTACCACCTCGTCGGCGGTCAGGCCAATCTGGTCCTCGAATGCCTTGTTGACCTCCAGCAGGCAGCCATCGGATAGCCTGGCGATCACCAGAATGTCGGGGCATTGCTGGAACACCGACGCAAACTTCTGCTCGGACAGTTGCAGGGCTTCCTCCGTGCGCTTGGCTTCGCTGATATCGATCATCAGGCCGCGCAGCACTGGCTCATGGCCGTGTTCAATCAGGCTGACAATATCGCGCACCCACAAGCAACGGCCGTCCGCCGTGATGACCCGGTAATCGACGCTGTGATCACGATTGGCACGGGTTTCCCGGTAGCAATACGCTTCGGTGCGCGTGAGGTCGGCCGGGTGAATGATGTTGCGCCAGAAGCCCGGAATCAGCCAGTGGGCGCGCGGATAGCCGAGCAAGTCTTCAGCATGGGGCGATACGTAGCTGTAGGTGAAGTCGCTGATGCTTGCTTCCCAGGCGATGGCGGACAAGCTCTCTACCAGGCCGCGATAGTGGTATTCGCTGCTGCGCAGTTCTTGTTCAAGGGCGACCCTGCGGGAGATTTCCGAACTGAGCCGGCGATTGATCCGAATGACCACCGCCAGCACGGTACTGAGCAACAATACGGCGGGCAGGCCGTACGTCAGCAGGTCGACCCAGAAGGTGCGGTGATCGGTGAAGCTGCCGACCCAATGTTGCTGGATCGCATCGGTTTCGGCTGAGCTAAGGTCGGCGAGGACTTTGTCCAGGATGCCCACCAGCATTTTCTGTTCCTGCGGCACGCCCATTGCCAATTGGTAGCGATAGGGCGTTTCGCCGCTGACGTACAAGCCATCGAGCTTGAGCTGGCGCAGGCTCCAGACGCTGGATGCCAAGTCGCCGACGACGGCGTCCACTTCATCGGTGGCCAGGGCTTGCAGCGTCGAACTGACGTTGGGCATCGCCACCAGATTCAGGTCCGGGTGGTGAGTGCGCAGCAATTCATGGGGCGCATAGTTTTCCACCACGGCAATTTTCAGCCCGTACAAACCCTTTAGGTTGCGTGGTTTCGCGCCGCCTTCATGGGCAAGGATGACGATGGGAAAGTCGAGGTAGGGGCGTGTAAAGGCCAGGTAGCTTTGGCGCTCCGGAGTGGACATGATGCCGGGTAGCAAGTCGAGCTGGTTGCTCCGGGCTTGTTCAAGTACAGCGGTCCAATTTGCCGGTTCGATCAGCTTGATCCTGACACCCAGTCGGTCCTGGATCAGGCGTACATAGTCGGCAGCCAGGCCCTGGTAACGACCATTCTCATCACGGTATTCAAAGGGGGGCCAGGACGCGTCCACCCCAAGGCGAAGCTCCTGATGGTCCGCCAACCAGCTACGCTCATCCTCCGTGAGAGTCAACGCGCCAGCCGTTGCGGTCCAGGTCAGCAGCGACAGTAGCAACACGGTCGGCAATCTGGGCATAACGGTCTCGTTATGGCACGGGGAATAGTTCGAGTGTAGACGGGCATTTCAGGGGAGGGGTGTTGCAGGGAATTTTATCTGTGCAAAACAAAACCCCCGGCCTGGGCCGGGGGTTCTGGTATCACTCGTCGAGGAAGGAGCGCAAATGCTCGCTTCGCGTCGGGTGGCGCAACTTGCGCAGTGCCTTGGCTTCGATCTGACGGATCCGCTCGCGGGTCACGTCAAACTGCTTACCGACTTCCTCAAGGGTGTGGTCGGTGTTCATGTCGATGCCGAAACGCATGCGCAGTACCTTGGCTTCACGGGCAGTGAGGCCGGACAGTACATCGCGAGTCGCTTCCTTCAGGCTCTCAACGGTGGCGACATCGATTGGCGACTGCATGGTCGAGTCTTCGATGAAGTCACCCAGATGGGAGTCTTCGTCATCACCAATCGGCGTTTCCATGGAGATCGGCTCTTTAGCGATCTTCAATACCTTGCGGATTTTATCCTCAGGCATTTCCATGCGTTCGCCCAGCTCTTCCGGGGTCGGTTCGCGACCCATTTCCTGCAACATCTGCCGGGAAATACGGTTGAGCTTGTTGATGGTCTCGATCATGTGCACCGGAATACGGATGGTGCGGGCCTGGTCGGCGATCGAGCGAGTGATCGCCTGACGGATCCACCAGGTGGCATAAGTCGAGAACTTGTAGCCGCGACGGTATTCGAACTTGTCTACCGCTTTCATCAAGCCGATGTTGCCTTCCTGGATCAGGTCCAGGAACTGCAGGCCACGGTTGGTGTACTTCTTGGCGATCGAGATCACCAGACGCAAGTTCGCTTCAACCATCTCTTTCTTCGCGCGGCGGGCCTTGGCCTCACCGATCGACATGCGACGGTTGATGTCCTTGATTTCAGCAATCGTCAGACCGGTTTCGGTCTCAAGCGCAGTCAGCTTCTGCTGGCAGCGGATGATATCGGGCTGCAGGCGGCCGATGGCTTCGGCGTATTTCGCCTTGCCCTTGGCCAGTGCGTCGGTCCAGCTTTCGTCAACTTCGTTGCCCGGGAACTGGCGCAGGAAGTCGGTACGCGGCATACGGGCATCACGCACGCACAGCTGCATGATCGCACGCTCTTGTGCACGCAGACGCTCAAGGGCGCTACGAACGCGCTCGACCAAACCTTCGAATTGCTTGGGCACCAGCTTGATCGGCATGAACAGCTCAGCCAGCGCCACCAGCTCGGCAATTGCCTGCTTGTTGGAGCGACCATGCTTCTTCAGGGCCTTGCGGGTGATTTCCATTTGATCGGAAACCGCACCGAAACGCTGGGCCGCGACGATTGGGTCCGGGCCGCTTTCGACTTCATCTTCGTCGTCGCTGCTGGCTTCGGCGTCGTCGTCTTCGGCGTCGTCATCCGCTTTCGCGGCTTTGGCGTCGACAGGCGGCGGTACTTCGGCGGCAGGCGGCGCAATGCCGTCGTCCGGGTCGATGTAACCGCTCAGGACGTCGGACAGGCGGCCACCTTCGGTGGTGACGCGGGTGTACTCGGAGAGAATGTGGTCAACCGTGCCTGGGAAGTGCGCAATAGCGCCCATCACTTCACGGATGCCCTCTTCGATACGCTTGGCGATTTCGATTTCGCCTTCGCGTGTCAGCAGCTCGACAGTACCCATTTCACGCATATACATGCGCACCGGGTCCGTCGTGCGGCCGATATCGGTCTCTACTGCAGCCAGCGCGGCAGCAGCTTCCTCAGCGGCGGCCTCGTCGGTATCAGCGTCGGCCAGCATAAGGGAATCCTTATCTGGCGCGACTTCGAATACGTTGATCCCCATGTCGTTAATCATGCGGATGATGTCTTCCACCTGCTCTGGATCTGAAATATCCTCAGGCAGGTGGTCGTTGACCTCCGCGTAAGTCAGGTAACCCTGCTCACGACCAAGTGTGATCAACTCTTTGATACGAGACTGCTGTTGCGCTTTTCCGGACATAACACCCTATCCACTGAAGGTCTTGGCGGGCAAAAAACAAGCCGAGGATTATACCCGAGCTATGACCTCACACGCCAGCTGAGGTCGGGTTTGATGCGTAAACATTCTGTTTTAAGAGGTCGCGCATCTGTTTTGCTATCTGAATCTGCTCTTCAGCCGACAATCCCGGCTGCCTTGCTCTCTTAATGAGCTCATCGAGGGTCTGAGTGTGTTGACCCGCAGATAACCTATTAATGGTGTCTAAAAACTGTTGTTCAAGGTTGTCGCCGTCAATTAGCCACTCCTTTTCCGCCAACGCTTTCAATAAACGGCCTTGTTCCGTGCCGTGCCAGCGAGCCATCAGCTGGATTGAGTTTAGCTTGGGATTTTTCTGCACCGCCTCGATCAGGGCAATCAGCACCTGGGCGTAGGTGTTGCTTTCGTTGGCAAAGTGGTCGGCGCTTTCAACCTTGCCGGCCAGTTGTGGGTGATGAATCAGCGTACGCAGCGCAATAAGCGTCGGGGCTTCCACTGCTACGGGTGTGCGTGGAGCGTAGGCTTCATCGCGATCACCGCGCTTGCCGTTTTTGCTCCAGGGTTTCTTGTCCCATTTTTTGCCGCCGGCCCCGGGCTTTTTCGGCGTCCACTCCTGTTGGGGGGCAAAGGCCTCCTGGGGTTGGTGAAAGTCGGCATAGTCCGGCATGGCGTCATAATCCATGCCTGGATCGTAGGCTGGCGGCGCATCTTGCGGTGCGCTATGCACCAGCTGGCTCACGGCTTCGCCACTCAAACCGGTAATTTCCAGCAGGCGCTGGCGCATCAGCGTGCGCAAATTGGCGCCTGGCACCTTGTCGATCAATGGCGCAGCGAGGGTGGCCATATGAGCCTTGCCTTCGAGCGAGCGCGGGTCGGCTTCTTCGGTCAATTGCTGGAAAAAATAATCCGCCAGCGGCTGCGCATGTTGATTGATGCGCGCACGGAACGCGTCGGTGCCCTCCGAACGGACCAGGGTGTCCGGGTCTTCGCCTTCGGGCAGGAACAGGAAACGTGCGCGGCGCCCGTCCTGCAGGCTTGACAGTGTGGCCTCAAGCGCACGCCAGGCGGCGTTGCGGCCGGCCTGGTCACCGTCAAAGCAGAACAGTACGCTGGGCACAACGCGGAACAGGCGCTTCAAATGCTCTTCGCTGGTGGCGGTGCCCAGGGTTGCCACGGCGTTGCGCAGACCTTGCTGGGCCAGGGCGATCACGTCCATATAGCCTTCAACCACGATGATTTCGTCGAGGTTGCGGTTGTTCTTGCGTGCTTCGAACAGTCCGTAGAGTTCCTGGCCCTTGTGGAACACCGGGGTTTCCGGGGAGTTCAGGTACTTGGGCTTGTCGTCCCCGAGTACGCGGCCACCGAAGGCGATGATGCGGCCACGGCTGTCGCGGATCGGAAACATCACGCGGTCGCGGAAACGGTCATAACGCTTGCCGGTCTCGGCGTTTTCTATCAACAGGCCGGCATCGATCATAGCCTTTTGCTGCAGGGTATCGCTGCTCAGGTGTTTGTACAGGTTGTCCCAGCCGGGCGGCGCGAAACCGAGGCCGAAGTCGCGGGCGATTTCACCGGTGAGGCCGCGGCCCTTGAGGTAGTCAACGGCGGCCTTGCGCTGCGGATGGCTTTTAAGCGCCTGGCGATAGAAGTCGGCGGCCGCGGTCAGCAGCGGATACAGCGGCGAATCGGTGGGTTGCCGAGGTTTGTGCGGGCGGCCACTTTCTTCCCGGGGGATTTCCATGCCCGCGGCTTTTGCCAGATCCTCGACGGCCTGGGGAAAGTCCAGGTTGTCGTGGTCCATCAGGAAGCCGAGGGCGTTGCCGCCAGCGCCGCAACCGAAGCAATAATAGAACTGCTTGTCGGGGCTGACACTGAATGACGGCGTTTTTTCTTTATGGAACGGGCAGCAGGCGGTGTAGTTTTTGCCGGCTTTTTTCAGCTGTACGCGTGAGCTGACAACATCGACGATGTCGGTGCGGTTCAGAAGGTCGTCAATAAAGCTCTGGGGAATCAGCCCGGCCATGGCGTTCTCGTCATCACTGCGTGTAAATGAGGGCCCGTGAAGTGTTCAAGCGCACGTATGGAGTGCTTGATCATCATCGTCTGCATGGGTCTTCAGGAAGTGTATCTGCCGAATATTCACTGAGGGTAGTTTCTGATCAGTGTTCGGCATGGAAATGTTGCCCGGGCGTCCGGTCTTGGCCAATGGTGGGCCTCGGAAACGCATCGATGGGCACAGCCGATACAGTTGATCGCCTGCTTGAAGAATAGGTGTGCTCGTCAGTAGC
Organism: Pseudomonas synxantha BG33R; assembly: GCF_000263715.2. Classification (NCBI taxonomy): domain Bacteria; kingdom Pseudomonadati; phylum Pseudomonadota; class Gammaproteobacteria; order Pseudomonadales; family Pseudomonadaceae; genus Pseudomonas; species Pseudomonas synxantha. The sequence continues at coordinate 5,703,658 of NZ_CM001514.1, read as the reverse complement.
CTTGTTAGGCTCGTCAGAAGAGACGTGCACCGCTGGCAAAAGAGCCAGCCCTGACGTGTGAAGCAGTGTCTCGGTCGCATGTGCGGCGTCGACGGTGAAGCATCAAGCGATATCCGCAAATGCCAACAGCCCGGCTGAGGGCCGGGCTTGGCAGAAGCTTGCTACGAACGTCTGTGTATTAGTACAGACGAACGGCGCGGCGCTGTTCGCGCTGAACTTTCTTGGCGTGACGCTTAACAGCGGCTGCTGCTTTACGCTTACGCTCAGAAGTTGGCTTCTCATAAAATTCGCGGCTACGAACTTCAGCCAGAACACCGGCTTTTTCGCAGGAGCGCTTGAAACGACGCAGAGCTACGTCGAAGGGTTCGTTCTCTTTTACTTTGACGGCTGGCATCCAGAGCTACCTTCTTTCATTACCGGGAATCAACGTTCTCGTCGCAAAAAATTCGCGGCTGAGGTCGTCGGTTTTTAAGGGTTGCGGATGTTAACCCCTCATTGGCCGGAATGCAAAGCCTCTGATCGAAAACCGCTAGTCGGGAGGGGGAGTGGCGACTATTATGCGCGCCTTCGAATTCAGCCTCTACAAGGCGCAAACCCATGCTAGTACTGGGACTTGAAACCTCCTGCGACGAAACCGGAGTCGCACTATACGACAGTGAACGCGGGCTTTTGGCCGATGCACTGTTCAGTCAGATCGACCTGCACCGCGCCTATGGCGGCGTGGTTCCGGAGCTGGCCAGCCGTGATCACGTCAAACGCATGCTGCCGTTGATTCGCCAGGTGCTGGATGAGGCCGGCTGTGTACCGACCGAGATCGACGCCATCGCCTATACGGCAGGCCCCGGATTGGTCGGAGCCCTTCTGGTTGGGGCCTCTTGCGCCCAGGCGCTGGCCTTTGCCTGGGGTATTCCCGCCCTTGGCGTGCACCACATGGAAGGCCATTTGCTGGCGCCGATGTTGGAAAAAACACCTCCAGAGTTCCCGTTCGTCGCTTTGTTGGTGTCGGGTGGTCATACGCAGTTGGTTCAGGTCGATGGAATCGGCCAATACACGCTGTTGGGCGAGTCCCTGGATGATGCCGCCGGTGAAGCGTTCGACAAAACCGCGAAGATGATGGGGCTTAACTATCCCGGTGGGCCGGAAATCGCCCGTCTGGCCGAGAAAGGCGTCGCCGGGCGCTACGTTTTCCCGCGTCCGATGTGTGATCGGCCGGGGCTGATGTTCAGTTTCAGCGGTTTGAAAACGTCCGCGCTGAATACCTGGCAGCAGAGCGTCAGCGCCGGGGACGACGGTCAGCAAGCCCGTTGCGACATCGCACTGGCGTTCCAGCAGGCCGTGGTAGAGACTTTGACCATCAAGTGCAAGCGCGCCCTCAAGCAGGCAGGTATGAAGCGGCTGGTGATCGCAGGCGGCGTCAGCGCCAATAAGGCATTGCGCAGTTCGCTTGAAAAAATGCTCGGCGACATGCAAGGCCATGTGTTCTACGCCCGCCCGGAATTCTGCACTGACAACGGCGCGATGATTGCCTACGCCGGCTGCCAGCGCTTGCAGGCCGGGCAGCATGAAAGCCTGGCGATCAGCGTGCAGGCGCGCTGGCCGATGGAGCAGTTGCCGCCGCTGTAGGGCTTACGTGAACCGGTTTCGCCCGGCGTATTTAAAAATGCCGTTCGCGCCCGGCAAACAGGTCGCGTAGATTGCCGCGGTGGCGCCAGACGATCAGCAGCGTCAGCACGCTCATCGGCAGTAACGCCTGCGGTGCCTGCCAGGCCAACAGCGGCAGGGTAAGCGGCGTGGCAATCAGCGCGGCCAACGAGCTGGTACGGGTCAGGTAGAACGTCAGCAGCCAGGCGAGCATGGCCAGCAATGCTGCCGGTGGGTAAATGCCCAGCAGCATCCCGGCCGCGGTGGCGACACCCTTGCCACCGCGAAAGCGGAAGTACAATGGGAACAGGTGACCGAGGACGGCGCATATGCCCACCCAGGCCTGCTGTTGCAAGGTAAGGCCGGCGAGACTGGCGATCAGCACGGGCAGCAGGCCCTTGCAAACGTCGCCCAGCAGGGTCAGGACGGCAAGTTTCTTGCCGGCCAGACGCAACATATTGGTGGCGCCGGCATTGCCTGAGCCACTCATTCGCGGGTCGGGATTTCCCGTCAGGCGGCTGAGCAAAATGGCGAAGGACAGCGAGCCGAGCAGGTAGGCGAAAATCGCCAGTGACCAAAACATGCTAACTATTCCGGGCGAGGACGCCCTGATTCTAACGGGGCATCGCGCCCTTGTCGTGCTGCGGAGAAGAGTGCTTGGACAGAGTGTTTATCGAAGGCCTGGAAGTGGACACCGTGATCGGGGCCTACGACTGGGAGCGCGGCATCCGTCAATGCCTGCGCCTGGACCTGAGCTTTGCTTGGGATAATCGCCCGGCCGCCGCGGGTGATGACCTGACCCTGGCGCTCGACTACGCCAGTGTATCCGCGCGTATCCAGGCCTTTGCCGAGCAGTCCCGGTATCAGTTGGTGGAAACCTTTGCCGAGCGCCTGGCCGAAGTGCTGATGAGCGAATTCCAGATTCCCTGGTTGCACCTCAAGTTGACCAAGCCAGGCGCGGTGCCCGCTGCCAAGGGCGTGGGCGTGGAGATCGAGCGCGGATGTCGTTGACTCAGGTTTACCTCGGGCTTGGCAGCAACATCGAGCGCGAGAGCCGTCTATGTGCCGGCCTGGATGCGCTGGCAGGGTTCCTGACGCAGATGCGCTGCTCGGCGGTGTTCGAGAGCCAGCCGGTGGGTATCAAGAGCGGGCCGTTTTTCAACCTGGTGGTGTCGGCCTATACCGACCTGCCGTTGATGGAGCTGGACCGTCGACTCAAACTCATCGAGGCCGATAATGGCCGGTATGCACCTGGTCGCAAAGGGTTACCGCTGGATATCGATGTGCTGTTGTATGGCGACTTGGTGGGGGATTTTGATGGATTGATCCTGCCGCGAGCAGAAATTCTTAAAAACGCTTTTGTGTTGTGGCCGCTTTCGATGATGGCGCCGGACCGTGTTCACCCTGAGGTAGGCAAGACAATGGCCGAGCTGTGGCGCGATGCGCAGATCGACCAGGTGCTGGCGCCTGTCGGCTTTGAGTGGCAAGGCCAGCAACTTACACCGGACAATCTCCTGTAGGAGCCGAGCTTGCCACAAAGACCGTGACTACGGTGAAGGCTGTTCCTTGTAGGCTTTCAGCGCGTTCAGCCGTTCGCGCTTGAGCGCTTCTCCCAGCTCGGGGCCTTTGAAACCTTTTTCCAGCAGTGGTGCGACCGGTACTTCGCGTGCAGCCTTTGCCGCGCCGCGCAAATAATCCGCCTGTGGATAACTGCGCTGCTCAAGACCCTTGCGGCCCCGGGCATCCATTTCGCAGGCCATCACAAACTCTTCGAAGCGTTGCGGCCGGCGGTACACGTCAAAGCTTTGCAGCAACTCCAGCAAAGTCGAGGCTTTCAGCTCCAGCGCTCGATGCCCATGGGTATGATATTGCCCCACCAGCAAGGCCAATTCCTGGCAATCCCTAGGTACCTTGAAGCGTTCGTTCACCGCCTTGATCAGCTTCAAGCCACGGTGCTCATGGGCAATATGCTGCGGCAACTTATCCACAGGCGTCAGGCCCTTGCCCAAATCGTGCAGCAGGCAACCCCAGCGTACGGTCAGCGGCTGTTTGTGCAATGCAGCTTGTTCCAGCACGCTCAAGGTGTGTACGCCAGTATCTATTTCCGGGTGATGGGCTTCGGGTTGCGGTACGCCGAACAGGGCATCTACCTCCGGCATCAGGGTTTTCAGCGCATCGCAGTCGCGTAGCACCTGGATGAAAACCTGTGGCTGATCCTCCATCAGTGCGCGGGAGATTTCTTTCCAGCTGCGCTCGGGGGTAAGGGCCTCCAGTTCGCCGGACTCACTGAGCTGGCGCATCAATTCCAGCGTCTCGGGTGCGACCTTGAAACCCAGGTGTGCATAACGTGCGGCAAAGCGGGCGACGCGGAGTACTCGCAGGGGATCTTCGGCGAACGCGGGGGAAACATGACGCAAAATGCGCGCTTCAAGATCGCGTTGGCCGTGATAAGGGTCGGTCAGGGTGCCGTCATCGTCTTCTGCCATGGCATTGATGGTCAGGTCGCGACGAATCAGGTCTTCCTCCAGCGTGACATCGGGGCTCGCGTGAAACACAAAACCACCGTAGCCTCGGCCACTCTTGCGTTCGGTGCGGGCGAGGGCGTACTCATCGCCGTTTTTCGGGTCGAGAAATACCGGGAAATCGGCCCCTACGGGCTTATAGCCTTTGGCGAGCATCTCTTCGGTGGTTGCACCTACGACGACACGGTCGATATCGGTGACCTTGATGCCCAGCAGGCGATCACGCACCGCACCGCCGACTTTGTAGATTTTCATGAAAAAGCCTCCATTAGCGGCACAGGATAACGCCTGCGCCTGAGCAATGGAGGCTTTGCTGTTTCAGAGATGAACGACGGCCATGTCCAGGCGGCCGTAGTCGTTGTCGTTATGATCGCTGCGCGGTGGCACATGATGGGTTTTCATCACCTGATCGCCTTGCAGGGTCTCCAGGTGGATGTCAAACCCCCACAGTCGGTGCAGGTGCTTGAGTACTTCCTCGGTGGAATCGCCCAACGGCTTACGGTCGTGTTGCTGATGACGCAGGGTGAGCGAACGGTCGCCGCGCACATCGATGCTGTAGATCTGCACGTTGGGCTCGCGGTTGCCCAGGTTGTATTGGGCGGCCAGGGTTTCGCGAATGATGCGGTAGCCGGGTTCATCATGGATAGCCGGCACCACGAGGTCGTCTTTCAGGTCGTCATCCAGAATGCTGAACAGCTTGAGGTCACGAATCACCTGAGGTGACAGGTACTGCAGGATGAAACTCTCGTCCTTGAAGCTGCTCATGGCGAACTTGATGGTCGACAGCCAGTCGCTGCCAGCGATCTCCGGGAACCAGCGACGATCCTCCTCGGTGGGGTGTTCGCACATGCGACGGATATCGCGGTACATGGCAAAGCCCAGGGCATAGGGGTTGATGCCGTTGTAATACGGGCTGTCGAAGCCGGGTTGGAAGACTACGCTGGTGTGGGACGTGAGGAACTCCATCATGAAGCCGTCCGTGACCAGGCCCTCGTCGTACAGGTCGTTCATCAGCGTGTAGTGCCAGAATGTTGCCCAGCCTTCGTTCATCACCTGCGTTTGACGCTGGGGATAAAAATACTGGGCGATCTTGCGCACTATGCGCACAATCTCACGCTGCCAAGGCTCCAGCAGCGGGGCGTGTTTTTCCAGAAAATACAGGATGTTTTCCTGGGGTTCGGCGGGGAAGCGTGCATTGTCCTTGTCGTTGTTTTTGCCGGCGCGCTTGGGAATGGTGCGCCACAGGTCGTTGATCTGTTTCTGCAGGTGCTCCTCGCGTTCCTTCTGGCGCAGGCGCTCTTCCTCGGCTGAGATCGGATAGGGACGCTTGTAGCGGTCGACCCCGTAATTCATCAGTGCATGGCAGGAGTCCAACAGGTCTTCCACCGCATCAATGCCGTGTCGTTCTTCGCACTGCATGATGTACTGCTTGGCAAACACCAGGTAATCGATGATTGAGCTGGCGTCGGTCCAGGTTCGAAACAGGTAGTTGCCTTTGAAGAAACTGTTATGTCCATAGCAGGCATGAGCCACTACCAGCGCCTGCATGCAGATGGTGTTTTCTTCCATAAGATAGGCGATGCACGGGTCGGAGTTGATCACGATCTCATAGGCCAGGCCCATCTGGCCTCGCGTATAAGACTTCTCGGTGCTGAGGAAGTGTTTGCCATAGGACCAGTGGTGATAACCCAGCGGCATGCCCACCGAGGCATAGGCATCCATCATTTGCTCAGCGGTGATCACTTCAATCTGGTTGGGGTAAGTGTCCAGGGCATAACCTGCCGCGATACGGCTGATTTCCCGGTCATAGGCCTGGATCAGTTCAAAGGTCCACTCGGAGCCAGTGGATAGGGGTTGGCGCTTGTTCTCTTTTTTGGCGGTCATGTCACTAACCTGCGCTGGAAGAGTTCACGGAAGACCGGATAGATATCGCCGGCCGAGACCAGTTGCTGTTGGGCGAACGTGTCGGCAAAGGCTTCGCCGATGCGCTCGTATTCGAACCACAGGGCCTGATGCTCACGGGGGGTGATTTCAACATAGGTGTAGTACTGCACGAACGGCATGATCTGGTTGATCAGAATGTCGCGGCAGATCGGCGAATCGTCGTTCCAGTTGTCGCCATCCGAAGCTTGGGCGGCGTAGATGTTCCATTCGTTGGCAGGATAGCGCTCGGCCATGATTTCCTGCATGAGCTTCAGTGCACTGGAGACAATGGTGCCGCCGGTTTCCCGCGAATAAAAAAACTCTTCTTCATCCACTTCCCGTGCGCTGGTGTGATGGCGAATGAAAACTACGTCAATCTTGTCGTAGTTCCGTTTCAGGAACAGGTACAGCAGGATGAAGAAACGCTTGGCGATGTCCTTGGTGGCCTGGGTCATGGAGCCGGAGACATCCATCAGGCAGAACATTACGGCTTTGGAGCTGGGATTGGGTTGCTTGACCAGCAGGTTGTATTTCAAATCAAAGGTGTCGAGGAACGGCACGCGGTGAATGCGTGCGCTGAGTTTCTCGATTTCTACCTCGATTTCCTGGATATCGCCGAAGTTGTCTGGTTCTTCACGCTTCAAACGCGCCAGCTCTTCCTTGGCCGCCTTCAGTTTTGCGCGGCTGCTGCCCGAGAGGGCGATGCGTCGTGCATGGGCTGAACGCAAGGTGCGGATGATGTTGATGCGCGAGGGGTTGCCTTCGTTGCTGATCCCGGCGCGTACAGTCTTGAACGTGTCGGTGCCGGTCAGGTTGCGCTTGACCAGGTTGGGCAACTCCAGGTCTTCGAACATGAATTCGAGAAATTCCTCCTGGGTGATCTGGAACACGAATTCGTCCATGCCTTCGCCGGAATTACCGGCCTTGCCCGGACCTTTGCCGCCACCGCCGCCTTGTGGGCGCTGGATGTGTTCGCCGGTGGTGAATTCCTTGTTACCGGGGTGCACGACGGTCTGTTTGCCGCCGCGCCCGTGGTGAAGCACGGGCTCGTCGATGTCCCGGCCGGGAATGCTGATTTGCTCGCCATGCTCCATGTCGGTAATGGAGCGGCGGCTGACGGCTTCTTCTACGGCCTTTTTGATATGGTCACGGTAACGCCGCAGGAAACGCTGGCGGTTTACCGTGCTCTTGTTCTTGCCATTAAGGCGTCGGTCGATCACATAGCTCATGGGGAGCCCTCCGGGCAGCTTCACGTTACAAGCTTCAAGCCGCGAGCTGGAAGCTTAGAGACAAGCGGTCAGCCGCCAGGCCGGATGCCTGGCAGCGTTGGCTTGTCGCTGCCTTACTGCGATTTACGCACCCGCAAGTACCACTCGGAGAGCAGTCGTACCTGTTTGTCGGTGTAGCCGCGCTCGACCATTCGTGTGACGAAGTCGTTGTGTTTTTGCTGATCCTCCTTGCTGGCCTTGGCATTGAAGCTGATGACCGGCAGCAGATCCTCGGTGTTGGAGAACATTTTCTTTTCGATGACCACCCGCAGCTTCTCGTAGCTGAGCCAGGTGGGGTTCTTGCCATTGTTGTTGGCACGGGCGCGCAGTACGAAGTTGACGATTTCGTTGCGGAAATCCTTCGGATTGCTGATGCCGGCCGGTTTCTCGATTTTCTCAAGCTCTTCGTTGAGCGCCACGCGATTGAGGATTTCGCCGGTTTCCGGATCGCGGTACTCCTGGTCCTGAATCCAGAAGTCGGCGTACAGCACATAGCGGTCGAAGATGTTCTGACCGTACTCGCTGTAGGACTCCAGGTACGCGGTCTGGATTTCCTTGCCGATAAACTCGATGTAGCGCGGTGCCAGGTATTCCTTGAGGAAGCGCAGGTAGCGTTCGCGGGTTTCCGCCTGGAATTGCTCCTGTTCGATCTGCTGCTCCAGTACATACAGCAGATGCACCGGGTTGGCGGCGATCTCGTGGGGGTCGAAGTTGAAGACTTTGGACAGGATCTTGAACGCAAAGCGTGTCGACAGGCCATTCATGCCCTCATCGACGCCCGCTGTATCGCGATACTCCTGGATCGACTTGGCCTTGGGGTCGGTGTCCTTGAGGTTCTCGCCGTCATACACCCGCATTTTCGAATAGATATTCGAATTCTCCGGCTCCTTGAGGCGCGACAGTACGGTGAACTGGGCGAGCATCTTCAACGTGTCGGGTGCGCAGTGGGCCTTGGCCAGGGAGCTGTTGAAGAGCAGCTTGTCGTAAATCTTGATCTCATCGCTGACCCGCAGGCAGTACGGCACCTTGACGATATAGATCCGGTCGATGAAGGCTTCGTTGTTCTTGTTGTTGCGGAAGGTGTGCCATTCCGATTCGTTGGAGTGGGCCAGCAGGATCCCGGTGAACGGAATCGCGCCCAGGCCTTCGGTGCTGTTGTAGTTGCCTTCCTGGGTAGCGGTGAGCAGTGGGTGGAGCACCTTTATCGGCGCCTTGAACATCTCCACGAACTCCATCAAGCCCTGGTTGGCCCGGCACAGCGCGCCGGAGTAGCTGTAGGCGTCAGCGTCGTTCTGTGGGAATTCTTCGAGTTTGCGGATATCGACCTTGCCCACCAGTGCCGAAATATCCTGGTTGTTTTCGTCGCCCGGTTCGGTCTTGGCCACGCCGATCTGGTTGAGGATCGACGGGTAGAGTTTCACTACGCGGAATTGGCTGATATCACCGCCGAACTCGGCCAGGCGCTTGGTGGCCCAGGGCGACATGATGGTGTTGAGGTAGCGCCGCGGGATACCGAAGTCTTCTTCGAGAATCGCGCCATCTTCCGTGGCGTTGAACAGGCCCAGGGGCGACTCGAAGACCGGCGAGCCCTTGATCGCGTAGAAGGGCACCTTCTCGATCAACTGCTTGAGCTTTTCCGCCAGGGACGACTTGCCGCCGCCGACTGGCCCGAGCAGGTAAAGGATCTGTTTCTTCTCTTCCAGGCCTTGGGCGGCATGGCGGAAGTAGGAGACGATCTGGTCGATGCATTCTTCCATGCCATGGAAGTCTTCAAAGGCCGGATAGCGGCGGATCACCTTGTTGGAGAATATTCGCGACAGGCGCGAATTGTTGGCGGTTTCCACCAGCTCCGGCTCGCCGATCGCCAATAGCAGGCGTTCGGCGGCAGAGGCATATGTGCTGCGGTCCTGCTTGCACAGCTCGAGATACTCTTGAAGCGTGAGTTCTTCCTGCTGCGTGGACGCGAAGCGTTGTTGGAAGTGGCTAAAGATACTCATGACGTCGTCACCTCGCTCGATACGTGGAGCCGACGCCGGATCAATCAGCGGATGCTGGCAGTCATTGACGTACGCCAATGGCTGTTTTCCCCCCAGAACACCCTGAAACGCTACCGATGACCCGTACGCCGGTGTACCGGCTCTCCCCTGATTCGGATGGCCTGCGCTTAAGGATAGTTCGGAATCCGGGAGGTCAAGGCGCGATGCGCAATTAGTTTGGCTGCGCCGTTCGTCAGAAACGGCGCAAGCCCAAGCGTCACGCGGGGTAGCGGGGTGTGAAAAAAATTATTGCGAATCGCCTGAGGAAATTTCCGAGGGGTAAGTCGCACGCCACAGCTCAAAGCCGCCGTCCAGACTGTAGACATCGGAGAAGCCCTGGCTAATCAGGTAGGCGGCCGCGCTTTGGCTGGAGTTGCCGTGGTAGCACGCCACGATCAGCGGCGCATCGAGGTCGGCGGCGCGGATGAAGTCGGCGATGTTGACGTTGTCCAAATGCTTGGCACCACTGATGTGGGCCGCCGCGTAAGTAGGCTGGTCGCGGATATCGACAACCACTGCGCCTCGCTCGCGCAGCGCTTGGGCTTCTTGGGGAGGGATACGTTTGAATTCGGTCATGGCGGGCTCCTATGGTTTGGCGGCGGCCGGCTGGGTAATGGAAAGAGGGGATTCACACTGGCAGCCGAAGCGCTCGCCGGTGTCGATGTTCATCAGGGTCATGGCGCCGCCCCATACGCAGCCGGTGTCGAGGGCGAACACGCCGGGTTCGTCGCATTTGCCTTCCAGGGCGGCCCAGTGACCAAAGATGATCTTCGTATCACGGGTCTTGCGCTCCTTATGGGCGAACCATGGCTTGTAGCCGGGTAGCGCGGTGTCGGCGCCTTCCTTGCTCTTGAGGTCCAGCTTGCCTTCAGCGGTGCAGAAGCGCATCCGCGTAAAGTAGTTGGTGATCACGCGCAGGCGGGTTACGCCCGTGAGGTCGTTGTCCCACTTCACGGGTTCGTTGCCGTACATGCCGTCCAGGTAGGTGGTGTACAGGGTGTCATCGGCCAGTGCACTTTGGACTTCAGCGGCGCATTTGAGGGCTTTTTTCAGCGTCCACTGAGGTGGAATGCCTGCATGCACCAAGGCCATGTTGCGGCCCTCATCGTAGTGCATGAGTTTCTGCCGGCGCAGCCAGTCGAGCAACTCGGCGCGGTCCGGCGCTTCGAGGATTTCGCGCAGGGTGTCGCCCTTTTTCAGGCGCTCGATGTTATTGCCGGCCGCGAGCAGGTGCAGGTCGTGGTTGCCGAGTACGCATACCAGAGAGTCACGCAGGCTATAGAGATAGCGCAGGGTCTCCAGGGATTGCGGGCCTCGGTTGACGAGGTCGCCCACCAGCCAAAGGCGATCTTCTGTGGGGTTGAAGGCTACGCGCTCAAGCAGGCACTTGAGAGGTTCAAGGCAACCTTGCAGGTCGCCGACCGCGTACGTCGCCATCAGTGCAGGGCTCCAGGTACCGCGAGGCGGAAGGGCTCGATCGTTGCATCGAACAAGTGGCCGTCGGTAGCTTTCATCTGATACGAGCCCTGCATGGTGCCGACCTTCGAGGTCATCACCGTGCCGCTGCTGTAGGTGTGGCTGGCGCCGCTGTCGATCAGGGGTTGCTGGCCGACAACGCCAGCACCGCGCACTTCCTCGACCTGGCCGTCGCCATCGGTAATGACCCAGTGGCGCGATAGCAGCTTGGCCGGGACCAACCCGTTGTTTTTTACGGTGACGGTGTAGGCGAAGGCAAAGCGGTTCTGTTCGGGTTGCGATTGGTCCGCCAGGAAGCGGGTGACGACGCTGACGTCGATCTGATAGCGAGGATCGGACATGCAAGAGGCCTTAAAAGCAGAGGACAGCAGATGCGGGTCAGTCTAGGCCATGAGGTGGGCACTAGGCCAGATACGTGATCCAAATGTGGGAGGGGGCTTGCTCTCGATAGCGGTGTGTCAGTTGAAAATGTATCCACTGATACTCCCCTATCGGGAGCAAGCCCCCTCCCACGTTGGATTGCGTTGAGCCTTATCCTTCTGTCGGAGCAGGCTGGATCGCCAGTTGGTCAGCCAGGCGTACGAACGCGGCCAAGTCCAGCTGTTCGGGGCGCAGGCTGCCATCGACACCGGCGGCTTCGATTTCAGCGTTGCTCAGCAGGGCCTTGAGCGTGTTGCGCAGGGTCTTGCGGCGTTGGTTGAACGCTTCACGCACAACGCGCTCCAGCAGCTTGTGATCCTTGGCTGGGTGGGGCAGCACGGCATGCGGCACCAGGCGTACGATGGCTGAATCAACCTTCGGCGGCGGGTTGAACGCGCCCGGGCCGACGTTGAACAGGTGCTCCACGCGGCAATGATACTGGACCATGATCGACAAACGGCCCCAATCACCACCGCCAGGGCCTGCGGCCAGGCGCTCCACCACTTCCTTCTGCAGCATGAAGTGCATGTCGCGGATGATCCCGGCGTTGTTCAGCAGGTGAAAAATCAGCGGTGTGGAGATGTTGTACGGCAGGTTGCCCACCACCCGCAGGCTATTGGGGGCGGCATTCAGGCTATTGAAGTCGAACTTCAGCGCATCGCCCTGGTGCAGGTTGAAGTTGGGCTTGCCGGCGAACTGCTGGTTCAGGATCGGGATCAGGTCCTTGTCCAGTTCCACCACGTCCAGTTGCCCGCCGCTGGCCAGCAGGCCCTGGGTCAGCGCGCCCTGGCCCGGGCCGATTTCCAGCAGGCGGTCTTCTGGCTTGGCGTGGATGGAGCGCAGGATGCGATCGATGACACCCGCGTCGTGCAGGAAGTTTTGCCCGAAGCGCTTGCGCGCCCGGTGTTGGTAATGCTCAGTCATATACGGGTCTCGGCCATCTGATAGGCGGTTTCCAGGGCTACGTGCAGGCTGCCGGTATCGATCTTGCCGCTGCCCGCCAGGTCCAGGGCTGTGCCATGGTCGACGGAGGTGCGGATGATCGGCAGGCCCAGTGTCACGTTGACTGCAGCGCCGAAGCCTTTGTACTTCAGCACGGGCAGCCCCTGGTCGTGGTACATCGCCAGCACTGCGTCGCAGTGCTCCAGATATTTGGGGGTAAACAGAGTGTCTGCAGGCAATGGGCCACGCAGGTCCATGCCTTCTTGGCGCAGGCGCTCTAATGTCGGTTCAATGATGTCGATTTCTTCATGGCCCAAGTGGCCGCCTTCACCGGCATGGGGGTTTAGCCCGCAGACCAGGATACGCGGTCGGGCAATGCCGAATTTTTGTTGCAGGTCGTCATGCAGGATGCGCGTGACGCGCTCTATGCGCTCGGCGGTGATGGCGTCGGCAATATCGCGCAGTGGCAGATGTGTGGTCACCAGCGCAACACGCAGGCCACGGGTCGCCAGCATCATCACGACCTGTTCGGTATGGGTCAGCTCGGCGAGGAATTCGGTATGGCCGGAAAACGCGATGCCGGATTCGTTGATCACGCCTTTATGCACGGGCGCGGTGATCATGCCGGCAAAGTCGCCGTCGATGCAGCCTTGCCCGGCGCGTGTCAGGGTTTCCAGCACAAAGGCTGCATTGGCCTTGTTCAGTTGCCCGGCGACCACCTTTGCCTGTAAAGGGGTGTCCCATACATACAGGCTGCCGGCCGGGGCGGGCAGGTCCGGCCAATTGCCCGGTGCCACTTCCAGCAAGTTGACAGCCACGCCCAACTGCGCGGCCCGCTCAAGGAGCAGGTCGCGGCTGGTAATGGCAATCAGGGGGTGTGGCTGATGTTGCGAGGCGAGCAGCAGGCACAGGTCTGGACCAATGCCGGCCGGCTCGCCGGGTGTCACCGCGAAACGCTGGGGTTTCACTGGGCTGCCTGGTCGGTGCCTGTTTGCTCGGCGCCTGGCAGCTTGTTCTCTACGTAGGCTTCGTCGCGGATCTGACGCAACCAGGTTTGCAGCTCTTCGTCGTATTTGCGGTTACGCAGCACGGTGAGGGCTTGCTGCTCGCGGGCCTGGTTGGTGTTGTCGGTGGCGCGACGGCCAAGGACTTCCAGCACATGCCAGCCGTATTGAGTCTTGAACGGCTTGGACAATACGCCTTGCGGTGTGTCGGCCATGACCTGTTGGAACTCGGGCACCAGGGCTTTCGGGTCGATCCAGTTCAAGTCACCGCCGTTAAGGGCAGAACCCGGGTCTTCCGAGAAACTTTTGGCCAGGGTGGCGAAGTCTTCACCGCTTTCGATGCGGTCGTAGATCTTCTGCGCCAGTTCCTTGGTTTGTGCCTCGGTACGGATTTCGCTTGGTTTGACCAGGATGTGACGAACGTGCACTTCGTCTTTGAGCGAGGTCTCGCCGCCGCGCTTGCCCAGCAGCTTGAGGATGATGAAGCCACCTGGGGTACGTGCCGGTTTGGTGATGCCGCCGACTTCCATGGCGCTCAGCTCGCGATCGAACGGAGGCGGCAGCTGTGCGGCTTTACGCCAGCCCATGTCACCGCCGTCCAGTGCGTTATCGCTGCCGGAGACGGCAATGGCGGTCTGGGCAAAGTCAGCACCGGCTTTCAGGCGGTCATACACCGCTTGGGTCTTGGCTGCCGCGGCGTTCAGTTGCTCGGCGCTGGCGCTGTCTGGCGTCGGGATCAGGATATTGGCCAGGTGCAGCTCTTCGGAGAGCTGCATCTTGCCAAGGTCCGAAGCCAGGAAGTTCTTCACTTCCTGCTCCGATACCTGGACCCGCTCGGCCACACGGCGCTGGCGCACACGGCTGATGATCATCTCGCGCTTGATCTGGTCACGGGCGTCCTCATAGGACAAGCCGTCGTGGGCCAGCGCGGCGCGGAACTGGTCAATGCTCATGTTGTTGCGCTGAGCGATGGTGCCAACGGCCTGGTTCAGTTCTTCGTCCGAAATACGGATGCCGGAACGGTCGCCAATCTGCAGCTGCAGGTTTTCGACGATCAGACGCTCCAGTACCTGGGGTTCCAGGACGCTGGTCGGCGGCACACCACCGCCACGCTTGGCGATGGTTTGCTGAACTTCCTTGACCCGTTGGTCCAGCTGGCTTTGCATGATCACGTCGTTGTCGACAATGGCCGCTACTTTATCCAGCTGTTGAACCGCGGCGTGTGCCGAAACAGTACCCAGGAACAGCGCGCCCAGCACTAGCGGGCGCAAACACTCAGAAAGCTTTGTCTTCACGTTCACGATAACCTTCAATGCCTTTGTCGAGGAAGCTCTCTACCTTGGCGCCGGTCAGGCCGCCGAGTCCTTTGAGGACGATCTGGAAGAAGAGCCCGTGGTCACCCTTTTCGTTAAGAGGGGCGATCTGGCTGTATTCGTCGTTGGAAACCCAATAGCGGTTGATGACGCGCAGTTTCCAGCAGCAGTTGTCGTACTCGAAACCACCGAAGGCTTCCAGGGTGCGGTTGCGGGCATAGTCATACTGCCAGCGGGTGATCAGGTTCCACTGAGGAATGATCGGCCACATCATCGAGAAGTCGTGTTGCTGGATTTTGTAGTAATCCTTCACGTAGTTCGGATCACTTGGTTGGCCGTAATCACCACCAAACTGCCATTTGCCGGTCAGCTGGTTGTAGACCACCTGGTCGTTGCGATAGCGATAGCCGAGGTTGACGACCTTGTTCGGGTTGTCTTCCGGCTGGTAGTGGAACATCGCGCTGCCCGAACGAGGGGCGTGGCTTTCCGGGTCCCAGTTGTAATCGGCTGTTGCACGCCAATCGCGGTTGAAGCGGAACGCGTATTCCAGAGCGATAGGCGAGACGTTTGAGCGTGCATCGTCGCGATCAGCGGCCAATACACCCGGCAGTTGGACTTCGCGATCCTTGAAGTAGACAGCCTGACCGACGGAAACACGCTGGCGTTCAAAGCCGTTTTCTTCGATCCAGCGGCTGGTTACGCCCAGGGAAAGCTTATTCTCATCACCGATCCTGTCTGACCCGCTGAAACGATTATCGCGGAACAGGGAGGAGTAGCTGAACGAGTACTCACCTGTATCGAAGACCGGGATATCGCTTTGATCTTTGTTTGGTACGTAAAGATAGAAGGCGCGAGGCTCAAGGGTCTGGTTGTAGTCCTTGCCGAACCAATTGGTGGTGCGGTCAAAGTAGAGACCGCTGTCGATGCTGGCGATCGGGACTGCACGATCTTGTGAACTTTTGAACACGCCGCCGGCGTAAGGAGCTGCACCAGGCTGAGCAGCAGCCAGTTGCGCGGCGATAATGTCATTCTTGCCTTTGCTATCAAGATCAAGATCATATTTGGTGTAGACGTACTTGAGTTTCGGCGTAATGAAGCCATAGCTCCAGTTCATCGGGTACTCGACAGCGGGGGCCGCGTTCAGACGGGTACCGTTTGCACGGGTCAGGCCGCTTACGTAGTTATCCAGGCGTCGTTCACCGATAGTGCCATCTGAGTTGAACGGCCCGCCGTCTTCATTGACCACATTTCCGTTTCTGAGGTCCCGATCGAATCTTACGGCTTCAGTCTCGTAGGAGAAGTTGAGCCCACCCGGGTGATACGGCAGTTGACCATTGAAGGTGATCTGCGGCAAACGGTCATACGGAGTGATCTGCGAAATCGTCGCCAATTGATACGACTGCAGATTCACGCGAGCTTGATAGCTGTCACCACGGTAGGTCACCGAGCCTTGCTGATTCAGGTAGTCCTGGCTCTCAACGCCTTCCTGATACGACTTCAAGTCCTGGAAGTAGAAAGGATCACTGATCTTGGTGTAATCGACCTGAGTCGTCAGACGCGAATCCAACCCACCCTTATGCTGCCAATTGAGCATATAACGGGTTTTTTCGTAATCGGTCTGCTTCTTCCGCTCGTCGCTATCATCGTTGAGATACGCCCCACCAAACTGCCCTTCACTCGACTTGGTCAGGTAGCGGAATTCGCCCTCCATCAACAAACCGCGCTTGGTCATGTACTGCGGGTACAACGTGGCATCGTAGTTAGGTGCCAGGTTGAAGTAGTACGGCGTCACCAGCGTAAAGCCAGTCTCGCCACCGGTGCTGAAGCTTGGCGGCAGGAAGCCGGATTGACGACGGTCGTCGATCGGGAAGTAGATATACGGGGTATACAGGATCGGGATGTTCTTGACCCGCAACGTCGCGTTGGTAGCCGTACCGAAACCGGTGGCCGGGTTCAACGTGATGTTGTTGCCCTTGAGCTGCCAGGCGTTGCTGTCCGGCTCGCAGGTGGTGTACGTACCGTCCTTGAGACGGATGATCGCGTTCTCGGCACGCTTGGCGTACAGGGCGTTACCGCGAATGCGCGACTTGTGCATCACGTATTCGGCGTTGTCGATCTGGGCGGCGCCGGTGTCGAGCTGGACCTGGGCATGGTCGCCCACGATCAGCGCGCCGTTGTCGCGCAGTCGCACTTTGCCGTTCAGCTCGCCACGGTTCTCGGCCTGGTACAGGCTGGCTTCGTCCGCTTCAAGCTGCATGCTGCCCTGGCGCATGACCACGTCACCGGCCAGGGTGGCGACCTGCTGTTCCTGTTCGTAACGCGAGGCCTTGGCACCGATGAAGGTCGGCGCATCGCTCTTGTCCGTCTTGTCGTTCATGCCAGGACGAGTCGGCTCGATGTAGGCACCGCCGCAGTAAGGGCCGGTCTCGGCCAGCTGCGCTGCAGTCAGCTTGTCGCGAGGCACCCAGTCCAGGTGGCTGTAGTCGGCGCTGCGCGAGCGCAGGCCACGGCCCTTGGATTCGGTGACCAGCACAGTCTTGGGCTCGGCGTCGACGCTGCCGCCAGCCTTGCCTTGCGGCGTGCCGTTGGCCGAGCTGACGGCAGAACCGTCATGCACCGGGCGCGGTGGCAATGGGGCTGCGGCGGTCTTCGGCGCGCAATCCCAGGCACCCGAAGCAGAGACTGAGCAGTCATACTGTTCCGCGGCGACCACGAATGAGGTGGCGAAAGGTTGCAAGGCCAGCAGACTGCCGGTTACCAGCAACGGAAATTTTCTACGAAACGCGGGGGATTTCAATGCCATCTTATTAGTCCGGGCTTCCTGCGTGCCATCTGCCCGCGGTTTGGGCCGCACGCCTCTCGATGGTCTGAAAAAGATGCGTGATAATAAAGCATGCCCCGCTTGACGGCTAGCGCCGTCGGAGACCCTTGTAATGCCCGAGCAAGATCTACGTTTACAACAGCTGGAAGTCTGGCTGGATGAGCAGTTGCCGATCCTCTTCAACGCTCAGGACTGGGGCCCCGTACCCCCGGCCACATTGACCGCGGCCAGCAGCGACGCGAGTTTCAGGCGTTACTTCCGGTGGGAGGGCGGTGCCCATACGTTCGTCGTAATGGACGCGCCTCCCCCCCAGGAAAACTGCAAACCTTTCGTCGATATCGCGCATTTACTGGCGAAATCAGGAATAAATGTGCCAAAAATTTATGCAGAAGACTTGCCTCGTGGCTTTCTTTTGCTCAATGACCTGGGCAGAAAAACCTATCTGGACGTGATTGACGCTGAAAATGCCGATCAATTATTTGCCGACGCCATCGATGCGCTGCTGGCTTTCCAGCAATTGCCGATGGACGCACCATTGCCCAGCTACGACGCGGCCTTGTTGCGTCGCGAGCTGGAGTTGTTCCCGGAATGGTATGTGCGCCGTCACCTGGGGATCGACTTCGACGCTGAGCAACACGCCCTCTGGCAACGCGTCAGCGAAAAATTGATCGACAGTGCCCTGGCGCAGCCCAAGGTGCTGGTGCATCGCGACTATATGCCGCGCAACCTGATGATCAGTGAGCCGAACCCCGGCGTACTGGATTTTCAAGATGCAGTCTACGGCCCGGTGACTTATGACATTACCTGCCTGTTCAAAGACGCCTTCCTCAGTTGGCCCCAGTCGCGTGTGCGTGAATGGCAGCACGGCTACTGGCAGCGCACCGGGCAGTTGGGGATCCCGGTGCAGGACGACTTCGAAGACTTTCTGCGCGCCAGCGACCTGATGGGCGTGCAGCGTCATCTCAAGGTCATCGGTATTTTTTCGCGTATTTGCCACCGTGACGGCAAACCGCGCTACCTGGCCGACGTGCCGCGTTTCTTTGCTTATATAGACGCGGTGCTCGCCGACCGACCCGAGTTGAGCGAACTGAGCGAACTGCTCGCCAGCCTGCGCCAGCCCACCGAGGCCATTGTATGAAGGCAATGATCCTGGCAGCGGGAAAGGGCGAGCGCATGCGTCCGCTTACCCTGCATACGCCCAAGCCGCTGGTGCAAGCCGGCGGCAAACGTCTGATCGAGTATCACCTTGAAGCTTTGGCGAAAGCCGGTTTCACCGACATCGTGATCAACCATGCATGGCTTGGCCAGCAGATTGAAAACTACTTGGGTGACGGCGCCCAGTTCGGGCTGCGCATCCGCTACTCGCCGGAGGGTGAGCCGCTGGAAACGGGGGGCGGGATATTCCAGGCGTTGCCGCTGCTGGGGGATGACCCCTTCCTGGTGGTCAATGGCGATATCTGGACTGACTACGATTTCACCCGCCTCAGGCAGCCGATCCTGGGCCTGGCGCACTTGGTGATGGTCGACAACCCTGAGCACCACCCGTCGGGCGGGGATTTCTACCTGGATAAAGGTCTGCTTCATGATGCCGCGCCCGGTGCCGATAACCTGACCTTCAGTGGCATTTCAGTGCTCGACCCCAAATTGTTCGCGGGTTGCAGCGCCGGTGCCTTCAAGTTGGCCCCGCTGTTGCGTGCGGCCATGGCTAAAGGTCTGGTAACGGGGGAGCACATGACGGGACGCTGGGTGGATGTCGGGACGCTGGAGCGTCTGGCGCAAGTCGAAACCTTGCTGACAGCGGAGCAGTAGGATGTTGTGGCCAGGGACGCTGATCGGCGCCGGGGCTGGCTTTGCCATTGCCAGTATTCCGGGGGCCTTGTTGGGTGCATTGCTGGGGCAGGCGCTGGATCGTCGTCTGCAACTGCACAGTTGGGCGCAGTTGCGCGAACGCCTGGGCGGGCGCCCGGCGTTGCGCAACGACGAGCTGTTGTTTGTGCTGTTGGGGCGGTTGGCCAAGAGTAACGGCCGGGTTGTGGATGGGCATATCCAGCAGGCGCGTCAGGAGATGCATGCGTTGGATATGTCCGAGCCGGCCCAGCGTCGCGCTATCAGCGCCTTCAACCGAGGCAAGTCTGGCAGCGACCGTGTGCGCAGCTACCTGCGTGTACTCAAGGCGCAACCCCATGCGGCGGAAGGCGTGCTACGTGCCTGTTGGCGCATGGCCTGGGCGGACGGACGGGCGGATGACGCCGAGCGCGACCTGATCGACCTGTGGGGCAAATGGCTGGGCTGGACGCCGCAACAACTCCAGGCACTGGCAACCGATTACGCGCCGCAGCGCAAACCGCTGGCCAATCGTGGCGGAGCCTATCAGGAGGCGTTGCGGGTCCTGGGTGTGACGGCGACCACTGAGCCCTCGGTGATCAAGCGTGCCTACCGTCGCCTCCTCAGCCGCCACCACCCGGACAAGGTCGCCGGCACGGGCGCCAGCCCCGCACAAGTGCGTGAAGCCACCGAGCGTACCCGGGAGCTGCATAACGCTTATGCATTGATTCGCGAGCGTCGGGATTTTCGCTGAGGCTGTCGGCCTGAGAGTCCCCTCCCACATTGTTTCTGCAACAGGTTCGAAGACATGATCAGTCTGCGCCGCCCTGCGGGCTGAGCCACCCGCGAACCCGCCGATACAACTGTTCCTGCTCTGCTGCGCTATTGCCGGGCAACGCCGTGAGCGACACCTGCTTGTAACCGTCATTCTTCGAACGCTTGGCCGCCTGGATACGCTCCTGCGCGTTTTTGCGTTCCTGAGGGGCGTCTTGATAAAACACATCCGCCGTGGGCACCTTCAAGCTCGGCGCGAGTTGTTGCAGGTCCGGTTGGCGAGCTGCCGGCGTCTTCCCGGCCACCATGATCAGCTTCTGCACCTGGGATGGCTGTTTCTCGCTCAGGTAACGTGCAGCCCACCAGGCGCCGGTGCCGTGGCCGAGCAGCACCACGCTGCGGGCGCTTTGGGTTTGGGCGAAGGCGACGGCGGCGTCGATGCGGTCGAAGATGCGCTTGGCGTCGGTCTTGTCCTGTTCATCCGCATCCGGCACCACCGCCGGATCAGTGCCTTCGGCCTCGGCGCTGGCGGCCTGTTCGACAGGTTTGGCGGCCGTGCTGCCGTCCTTGCTGCTGGTGTCGACCGCAGCTTTTGGCGGTTCGATGACCCGTGGCGGCAAGGTGTCTACATTTACGTCCGGCAGTGACAGGCTCAAGGTGCCCCAGGCCGCATCCGGCAACTTGCGCCGCAAGGGGGCGATTGCTTGCGGCCAATCGGCGTTCTCCCCGGCGCCCGGTACGATAATCACCACACCTTCGGCCTCTGCGCCGTTGGCGGGTTTCCACAGGGCCAGGAACGAATCGCTACCGGCTTGCAGCTGTTGTTGTTCCGGTTGCGGAATCTGGCGCTCCAGAGCGCTGGCTTGCGACTGGCTGCGTTCGGGCAGGGGTTGGCGCTCAGCTGGTTTTTCGGCAGCGGGCGCGGGCGCGTCGGCGGCCTGAGCAGGCAGGGCGCTGGCGCATAGTAGCGACAGGCACAACGTTGGCAGTGCCGAACGGTGGAGAAAAAGCATCGTTAATTTCCGGCCATAAGTGATGTGAGCAGCCTAATGGGTTGGTCAGTATTTGTCAGTGATGTGGGGCGTGGTTTTCTGCCAGCAGGTTATCGGCGATGACCATTCAACCAGTGAATGGCAGACAACACGCGATGGGCAGCTATTCTTGTGCCAGCCCATCATTCATAAGAGGCCGCGCACATGAGTACTTCCTCATTCAAGATCGCCCATAAACTGCTGACCGGCGCGGGCGCCATCGAGCAATTGGCCGCGGAACTGACCCGGCTGGATGTGGATAACCCGCTGATCGTCACCGATGCGGCTCTGGTCAAGTCTGGCACCGTGGCCCTGGCCCTCGAACAGCTGGGCGATCGTGCTTACGAAATCTTCGATCGCGTACTGCCCGATCCGGAAATCGCCATCGTTGAAGACTGCATGCGTGCGTACCGCGAAGGCGGGCATGACGGCCTCATTGGTGTGGGCGGCGGCAGCGCTATTGACATCGCCAAGAGCGTGGCGGCGTATGCCGGTTATCACGGTGCGCTGGCGGATTTGTTCGGCGTAGATCAGGTGCCGCGCAAGGGCCCGCCGCTGATCGCCATTCCGACCACGGCGGGCACGGGTTCGGAGGTGACCAATGTGGCGATCCTCTCCGACAAGGCCGCACAGCTGAAAAAAGGCATCGTCAGCGACTACCTGCTGCCGGATGTCGCGCTGATCAGCCCGCAAATGACCCTGACCTGCCCGCGCAGTGTCACCGCCGCCAGTGGTGTGGACGCCTTGGTGCATGCCATCGAATCCTACCTGTCACTGAACGCCTCGCCGATCACCGACGCTCTGGCCATCGGCGCGATCAAGCTGATCGCCAACGCGCTGCCCAAGGCTTACGCCAACCCGGCCAACCTGCAGGCCCGTGATGACATGGCTACTGCCAGCCTCATGGCCGGCATGGCATTCGGGAATGCCGGAGTCGGTGCCGTGCATGCGCTGGCGTATCCGCTGGGCGGGCGTTTCAATATTGCCCATGGTGTGAGCAATGCGCTGTTGCTGCCGTACGTCATGCATTGGAACAAGCTGGCCTGCGTCGAACGTATGCAAGATATTGCCCAAGCCATGGGCGTGAACGTGACGGGCTTGAGTGTCAGCGAGGCTGCCGACCGCGCGGTGGAGGCGATGACGCGACTGTGCGCCGCCGTCGAGATTCCCGCAGGGCTGCGCAGTTTCGGGGTGCCCGAGGACGCCATTGCCTCCATGGCCACGGAAGCTGCGGGTATCGAGCGCCTGATGCGCAATAACCCGCGTCAGCTCAGTGCGGCCGATATCGAGAAAATCTACCGGGCGGCTTACTAACCGTTGAGTTAGGTCACGGTGCGCGCAGCAAAGCATGAGGTATACAATGCGCGCCATCGTGATTTAGCTCAAAAAAGGTGCGTCATGCAGCCCTTCGTCATTGCTCCATCGATTCTCTCCGCCGACTTCGCCCGCCTGGGTGAGGAAGTGGACAAGGTGTTGGCCGCGGGTGCCGACTTCGTGCACTTCGATGTCATGGACAACCACTACGTACCCAACCTGACCATAGGCCCGATGGTCTGCGCAGCGCTGCGCAAATACGGCATCACCGCGCCGATCGACGCCCACCTGATGGTCAGCCCCGTGGACCGCATCATCGGTGACTTCATCGAGGCCGGCGCGACCTACATTACCTTCCACCCGGAAGCCACGCTGCACGTCGACCGCACCCTGCAACTGATCCGCGAAGGCGGCTGCAAGGCGGGCCTGGTGTTCAACCCGGCCACTCCGCTGAACGTGCTTGAGTACGTGATGGACAAGGTCGACATGGTGCTGCTGATGAGCGTCAACCCAGGTTTCGGCGGGCAGAAGTTCATCCCGGGCACCCTGAACAAGCTGCGTGAAGCGCGAGCGCTGATCGACGCCTCAGGGCGCGATATCCGCCTAGAGATCGACGGCGGGGTCAACGTCAACAATATTCGTGAAATCGCTGCCGCCGGCGCCGATACCTTCGTGGCAGGCTCGGCGATCTTCAACGCACCGGACTACCAGGCCGTCATCGACACGATGCGTGCCGAACTGGCGCTGACGCGTCCATGAGCGGCTTCGAGCAGCTGTTCCCCGGCAAGCTGCCACGGCTGGTGATGTTCGATCTGGACGGTACGCTGATCGACTCGGTGCCTGACCTGGCAGCGGCGGTGGACCAGATGCTGCTCAAACTGGGGCGCAAGCCGGCGGGGATCGAGTCGGTGCGCGAGTGGGTCGGCAACGGCGCGCCGATGCTGGTGCGCCGGGCCCTGGCCAACAATATCGACGCTTCGGGTGTCGATGAGGTGGAAGCCGAGCACGCTCTGGAACTGTTCAATGTCGCGTACGAAAACGGCCACGAACTCACCGTGGTCTACCCCGGCGTGCGTGACACTCTCAAATGGCTGAGCAAGCAGGGCGTGGAAATGGCCTTGATCACCAACAAGCCGGAGCGCTTTGTCGCGCCGCTGTTGGACCAGATGAAAATCGGCCGTTATTTTCGCTGGATCATCGGTGGCGATACCTTGCCGCAGAAGAAGCCTGACCCGGCCGCACTGTTCTTTGTGATGAAAATGGCGAATATCCCGGCGTCCCAGTCGTTGTTTGTCGGCGATTCGCGCAGTGATGTACTGGCGGCAAAAGCTGCAGGCGTGCAGTGCGTAGCCTTGAGCTACGGCTACAACCACGGGCGCCCGATTGCCGAAGAGTCGCCGGCGCTGGTGATTGATGATCTGCGCCTGCTAATCCCCGGTTGCCTGGGAGCGGGCGCTGAGATAACGTTGCCCGACATTGATCCGTCCCCTTCTGGAAACGCCATCGTGGTGGTCACTCGCAAACTCTGGATGAAAGTCATCAAGGCCCTGGCCCGCTGGCGTTGGCGCGCCTGACTGATTCTCGCCGCGCTGCGGCACGTTTGCCTACCTGACCGTTTGACCCTCAAGCCACGAGGCTCCCCCATGATCCGTGAAGAATTCCTGCGTTTGGCCGCTGCCGGCTATAACCGTATTCCCCTGGCCTGCGAAACCCTGGCCGACTTCGACACGCCATTGTCGATTTATCTGAAGCTTGCCGATGCGCCCAACTCTTACCTGCTCGAATCGGTACAGGGCGGCGAGAAATGGGGCCGTTACTCGATCATCGGCCTGCCATGCCGCACGGTGCTGCGCGTGCACGACCATCATGTCAGCATCACCCACGATGGCGTAGAGATCGAAAGCCATGACGTTGAAGACCCGCTGGCCTTCGTCGAAGCGTTCAAGGCGCGCTATAACGTACCGACCATTGCCGGCCTGCCGCGTTTCAACGGTGGCCTGGTGGGGTATTTCGGCTATGACTGTGTGCGCTATGTGGAAAAGCGTCTTGGGAAATGCCCGAACCCAGACCCATTGGGTGTGCCGGACATTTTGCTGATGGTCTCCGACGCGGTCGTGGTGTTCGACAACCTTGCCGGCAAGATGCATGCGATTGTGCTTGCCGACCCTGCTCAAGCGGATGCCTTCGAGCAAGGCCAGGCCAGTCTGCAGGCGCTGCTGGAAAAACTCCGCCAGCCGATCACCCCGCGTCGCGGCCTCGACCTGAGCCGCCCACCCGCGGCCGACCCGGTGTTTCGCTCCAGCTTTACGCAGGATGACTACGAGCGCGCAGTCGATACCATCAAGCAATACATCCTCGCCGGTGACTGCATGCAAGTGGTGCCGTCGCAACGCATGTCCATCGACTTCAAGGCCGCGCCGATCGACCTGTACCGTGCGCTGCGGTGCTTCAACCCGACGCCGTATATGTACTTCTTCAACTTTGGCGACTTCCACGTGGTGGGCAGCTCGCCGGAAGTGCTGGTGCGTGTCGAAGATAACCTGATCACCGTACGCCCGATTGCCGGCACACGCCCACGTGGCGCGACCGAAGAGGCAGACTTGGCGCTGGAAGAAGACCTGCTCAGCGATGACAAGGAAATCGCCGAGCACCTGATGCTGATCGACCTGGGGCGCAATGACACCGGGCGTGTTTCAGAAATCGGTTCGGTGAAGTTGACCGAGAAGATGGTCATCGAGCGCTACTCCAACGTGATGCACATCGTGTCCAACGTGACTGGCGAACTGAAGGCCGGGCTGACGGCGATGGATGCACTGCGCGCGATTTTGCCGGCGGGCACCTTGTCGGGCGCACCGAAAATCCGTGCGATGGAAATCATCGACGAACTGGAGCCGGTCAAGCGTGGCGTGTATGGCGGTGCCGTCGGTTACTTCGCCTGGAACGGCAATATGGACACTGCGATCGCGATCCGCACCGCGGTGATCAAGGATGGCGAACTGCATGTACAGGCCGGTGGCGGGATTGTGGCGGACTCGGTGCCGGCCCTTGAGTGGGAAGAAACCTTGAACAAGCGCCGGGCGATGTTCCGTGCTGTGGCGCTGGCAGAGCAAACTCCACAAGACTAAAGCTGGAATAAAAAGTGTGGGAGCGGGCTTGCCCGCGATGGCGGTGTATCACTCGAGATATTCAGTGACTGATCCACCGCCATCGCAGGCAAGCCAGCTCCCACATTTGTTTTGCGTGGTATTTAGAAATCCAGACTCACCCCCACATTGACCCCTTGCTGGGTTAGGTTGTCATCCTTCCTCACGTTATATGCCGCCCGCAACGCCAGCTCCTGAGTCAGTTTGTGGCTGACCCCAAGGCTCAAACGGTCAGAGTTGCTGCGAGGCGTGTAGCCGTCCAGCTTGAAGTCGATCCCCTGAACACTGTTGAGCGAAATGTTCACCTTCTGGGTGTCATTTTCGAACTCATGCTCGTGGGCCACTTCGCCAAATACCTGGGTTTGCGGGGTGATGCGGTAGCTACCTTGCAGGCCGACGCCCAGGCGCCTGGAGTCGCGTTGTTGGTCATCAAAGGTCAGTGCGGTGGAGCGACTGTTTTTCTCCGAGTAGCCATTCACTTCGACGCGTGCGTAATCGGCGCTGACGAAGGGTGACAGGTGCCAATCGCTACCCGGTGCAGCAAGGTCGTAACCCAAGCGAGCGCTCAAGGCCCAGAGCCAGCCGTCGGTGTCGCCTTTCTCGGACGCTTCGTTGACGCCCAGGGCGAACTTGCGTTTGAGGCTGTCGAAGTCCAGCTTGCCACCCGTTAACGCGGCGTCGGCCCACCATTGATTGTGCTGATATTGCGCGAATGCCGTGCCCATGTAGCTGTTGAGCTTGTAGTCCGAGTCGCTGGCCCCGGCTTCGAGTGTCTGCCGGTACAGGCCGGCTGCAACGCCCACACGCCAATCGTCATCAAGCCGGTAGCTGCCACCGATATTCAGGTTATAGCCGCTGCCGTCACCACTGGCTGAACTGCTCTGATCATCGAAGTCCAGGCGCTGGCCGCCACCGGCCACGATTGCGCGCCATTGGCCGACGGCTTGCCAGTGGCCGTTGTCTGCTTGCCATTGGTTGCGTAGTTCGTCCTGATGGGCGCGCAACGTGCCTTGGGCCATTTCCGGCAGCAAGGTCAGCTCCCAGGGCGCTGCGAGCAGCGAATAGGCATAGTCGGCGATCAACTGTTGCCCGGCTACGGTGGGGTGGACCGAGTCGTTGTAGACCAGCTTGGTCGGGTCCGGGTTGGTGCCGCCGATGCCATAGACCGGGTTGGCGGTGCAGCTGTTGCCGCTGAAGCAGGTGCCGGTCAGGTTTTGCCCGGTTGCGAGGCCGAAGCGCGCAGGATCGGCGAAGGCTTCGTTCAATAGCAGCGGGATGTTCAGTGGAATAACCTGGGCATCGATTTGTGACAGACGCTGTACCAACGATTGGTTGAAAATATTGCTCAGGGCAGAGGTTGCGGCCTGCTGTGGGGTGCCGTTGATGGCTGGCGTCAGCCCCAGGTCGGGCAGCATCCACACCATGATGTAACGCGCACCGGCTTGCTGCAGCACTTGGGCACTGTCGGCCAGTCTCCCACCTGCGGCGACTGCTTGCGCGGGGCTGAGCACGCGGCCCTGAAGGAAGTCATTGCCACCACCGGAGAGGAAGTAGAGCGCGTTCGGGTCGGCTCGCCCGCCATTAGCCGGTAGATAGCCCTGGCGACGGCGCAATACTGTGCCACCGCCAGGATTTCCGGGTGGGATCGCGGCGTTGGAAACCGAGGTAATAGAGTCCAGGATGTTATCGGTGCGGTAGCCACCGACCGCCCAGTTGCTTCCGTCTGGCAAGCCTTGGGCCGCCCGAACCGGTGAGGTGGAGGCATTCAAGTCGTTGGGGGCCACACCCAGTTTGGTGCCCAACAGGGTTGATGAAACCAGGCCGTACTCACCCTGGAAGCTTGGACCTGTCCGGTTGGTAAAACGTAGTGTCGAGCCATTCGAACCGTCGGGGAACTGGCCTGCATCGGCCAGGCTATCGCCAAAAACCACCATGGTTGAATAAGGCGTCGGGGCGCCAAAGGCTTGGGTGCAGGCCAGTGCCAAGAGGCAGCCGGCAAGGGGTGTGAAAAACGCTGGTTTGAGCATGAGAATTCCATTTGGTTGTTTTTATGCAGGAAACAAAACACTAGCAAAACTTCCGGCATTTTCTGTAGGTATATGCGGAATGCGCCTACGCGGGGCCCCGTATTTGCTGCTCCATATTGCACCGCTGGCGAGGCTACGTTACTGTGCCTGAACGTATGAATGAGACCCTCCCCGTGTTGATCATCAGCAAACTCTTGATGCGAGTAGTCAAGGCACACGCCCGTTGGCGTTGGCGCGCCTGACATTTTTCTCTGCCGGCCCGGCCGGACCTGTACCGATCTGCCTTCTTCACCCTGTGTCTGACGCCCCTTGCCGGCCAACCCCGGCAACCGGAACGTGCGTTTGGCAGCGGGTTACTCTCCTGGAAGGCGGTCATTTGAAATCAGTGAATTCAAGAGGTTTGAACCCACATGTTGCTGATGATTGATAACTACGATTCCTTTACCTACAACGTTGTGCAGTACTTGGGCGAGCTGGGTGCGGACGTCAAGGTGGTGCGCAATGATGAACTCACCGTTGCGCAAATCGCCGCCCTGAACCCTGAGCGCATTGTGGTTTCGCCTGGCCCTTGCACGCCGACCGAGGCGGGTATCTCGCTGGAAGCCATCCAGTATTTCGCCGGCAAACTGCCGATCCTGGGCGTGTGCCTGGGTCACCAGTCCATTGGTCAGGCGTTTGGCGGCGATGTGGTGCGTGCGCGTCAGGTGATGCATGGCAAGACCAGCCCGGTGTTCCATAAGGACCTTGGTGTATTCCGAGGCCTGAACATGCCGGTGACGGTGACCCGTTACCACTCGCTGGTGGTCAAGCGTGACACCTTGCCTGAATGCCTGGAACTGACCGCCTGGACCCAGTTGGAAGACGGTTCGGTCGACGAGATCATGGGCCTGCGTCACAAGACACTGAACATCGAAGGGGTGCAGTTTCACCCTGAATCAATCCTGACCGAGCAGGGCTACGAGCTGTTCGCCAACTTTCTCAAGCAGAGCGGCGGCACGCGCTAAGGACTTTTCATGGATATCAAGACTGCCCTGAGCCGTATCGTCGGCCATCTGGACCTGAGCACCGCTGAAATGAGCGATGTGATGCGCGAAATCATGACCGGTCAATGCACCGACGCGCAGATCGGCGCCTTTATGATGGCAATGCGCATGAAGAGCGAGAGCATCGACGAAATCGTCGGCGCGGTCTCGGTGATGCGTGAGCTGGCGGACAAGGTTGAGCTCAAGACCCTCGACGGCGTCGTCGATGTGGTCGGCACCGGCGGTGACGGTGCGAATATTTTCAACGTCTCTACAGCTTCATCCTTCGTGGTGGCCGCCGCTGGTTGCACCGTTGCCAAGCACGGTAACCGCGCGGTGTCCGGCAAGAGCGGCAGTGCCGACTTGCTGGAAGCGGCCGGCATCTATCTGAACCTCACGCCTGTGCAAGTCGCGCGCTGTATCGACAGCGTTGGCATCGGCTTCATGTTTGCCCAATCCCATCACGGCGCCATGAAACACGCGGCCGGCCCGCGCAAAGACCTTGGCCTGCGTACCCTGTTCAACATGCTTGGCCCGCTTACGAATCCGGCCGGTGTGAAGCATCAGGTGGTGGGAGTGTTCAGCCAGGCATTGTGCCGGCCGCTGGCCGAAGTCTTGCAGCGTTTGGGCAGCAAGCATGTGCTGGTAGTGCATTCCAAAGACGGCCTGGACGAGTTCAGCCTGGCGGCGCCGACCTTTGTTGCAGAGCTGAAAAACGACGAGGTCACCGAATACTGGGTCGAGCCTGAAGACTTGGGCATGAAAAGCCAGAGTTTGCACGGCCTGGCAGTGGAAAGCCCGGCGGCTTCGCTGGAACTGATTCGCGATGCCCTGGGGCGTCGCAAAACCGAAAACGGCCAGAAAGCTGCGGAAATGATCGTTCTGAATGCTGGCGCGGCACTTTACGCAGCCGACCATGCCTATAGTCTTAAGGAAGGTGTCGCGTTGGCCCACGATGCGCTGCACACCGGTCTGGCTCGAGAGAAGCTCGAAGAGCTGGGTGCATTCACTGCCGTATTCAAGATGGAGAATGAGGGATGAGTGTGCCAACCGTTCTGGAAAAGATTCTGGCCCGCAAGGCCGAGGAAGTGGCCGAACGCCGCGCCCGTGTGAGCCTGGCTGAGCTTGAGGCGCAAGCTAAAACCGCGGATGCGCCGCGTGGCTTTGCCAATGCTCTGATCGCCCAGGCCAAGCTCAAGCAACCGGCAGTGATCGCCGAGGTCAAGAAAGCCTCGCCGAGCAAAGGCGTGATCCGCGAAAACTTCGTACCAGCTGAAATCGCCGTCAGCTATGAGAAGGGCGGGGCGACTTGTCTGTCTGTGTTGACCGATATCGACTACTTCCAGGGTTCGGACCTATTCCTGCAACAAGCTCGCGCTGCCTGCAAGTTGCCGGTGATCCGCAAGGATTTCATGGTTGACCCGTACCAGATCGTCGAAGCCCGTGCTCTGGGCGCCGACTGCGTATTGCTGATCGTCTCGGCGCTGGATGACGTGAAGATGGCGGAGTTGGCAGCCGTGGCCAAAAGCGTCGGCCTGGATGTGTTGGTTGAAGTGCATGACGGCGATGAGCTGGAGCGCGCATTGAAAACCCTCGACACCCCGCTGGTGGGGGTCAATAACCGTAACCTGCATACCTTTGAAGTCAGCCTGGAAAATACCCTGGATCTGTTGCCGCGTATTCCTCGCAACCGCCTGGTGATTACCGAGAGTGGCATCGTCAACCGTGCCGATGTGGAACTGATGGAAATCAGCGGCGTTTACTCATTCCTGGTGGGCGAGACATTTATGCGCGCCGAGAACCCGGGAGCGGAACTGCAGCGCCTGTTCTTTCCGGAGCGCGGTACGACGATCAGCAGTTCGACATTGGATTGATGTGAAATACGCTCGAAACTGTGGGAGCAGGCAAGCCAGCTCCCACATTGGGTTTTGTGTTTATTCAGATAGGTAGATGTTCGATGCTCCAGCCCGTGATCATGACTGTCGAAGCAGGCCTTGCCGCCGAGCAAGCCCTATTGGCAGCCGTTTGCGCGCAAGAGCAGGAATTCGGGCTGCTGTTCTGGCAGCCCAGCGACCAAGCGCTCGTCATGCCGCGCCGTTTGAGCCGGCTGCCTGCCTTCGCGGTGGCGAGCCAAGTCTCGGCCGATCCGGGTTGGCCGGTATTGCTGCGTGAAACCGGTGGTGAGCCTGTGCCGCAGTCCGGCGCCACGGTCAATATCGCCCTGGTCTATGCCCCGCCCCGTAGCGAAGGCGACCACGGGCGCATCGAGACGGGTTATCAGCGCTTGTGCCAACCGATCTGTGATCTATTGATTGAATTGGGCGGCGATGCATCCGTCGGCGAAATTGACGGTGCCTTTTGCGACGGTCGTTACAACGTCAATCTCAATGGCCGCAAAATGGTGGGCACGGCCCAGCGTTGGCGACAAAGCGGTGGCCGCCCGGTCGGGTTGGTGCATGGGGCGATGTTGCTGGAGAACGATCGTGAGGAGTTGATTGCGGCGGTCAACCGCTTCAATCAAGCCTGTGGCTTGGAGCAGCGGGTTCGCGCCGAGAGCCATATCGCGCTGCACGAAGCCTTTCCCGCACCGGATGCGATCAATCGGCTCGATACCTTGTACCGTCAGATGCTGGCCAGCTTCCTGCCGGTTTAACGGGTGCCGAATACCACCATCGTCTTGCCTTTGACGTGTACCAGGTTGCGCTCTTCCAAGTCCTTGAGCACGCGGCCGACCATTTCCCTCGAACAACCGACAATGCGCCCGATCTCCTGGCGGGTGACCTTGATTTGCATGCCGTCGGGATGGGTCATGGCATCGGGTTGCTTGCACAACTCCAACAGGCAACGCGCCACGCGACCGGTCACATCGAAGAACGCCAGGTCGCCGACTTTGCGCGTAGTGTCGCGCAGGCGCTGGGCGATCTGGCCGCTCAGGGCGTACAGGATATCCGGATCATGCTGGGCCAATTCGCGAAATTTCGCATAGCTGATCTCGGCCACTTCGCACTCGACTTTGGTTCGGACCCAGGCGCTACGCTCCTGTTCTTTGCCTGCTTGTTCAAACAACCCCAGCTCTCCGAAGAAATCGCCGGTGTTGAGGTAGGCAATGATCATTTCGCGACCGTCTTCATCTTCGATCAGGATGGTGACCGAGCCCTTGATAATGAAGAACAGGGTTTCCGAGCGCTCGCCGGCGCAGATGATGTTGTGCTTGGCCGGATGACGCCGACGCTGACAATGCATCAACAGCTTGTCGAGGTTCTTGATCTTGGGTGTGGGAGTAAGAGCAACCATGGTTGTATCCCGAAAAGACTGCACGGTGTAAGTGGCGTTGTTTTTATCCAGCGGCATCGGCATTGATGCAGGCTGTGAGAATCATGGCAATGCGCCATTGATTTGGCGCCAGCTTACCAGACACATTCTGCCTCGATTAGCCAATTTACCGGCAAACGCAGTCATTTATCGATTTTATCCGGGGCGCTGCTGTTTCAAGGGCCTGTGCTAAGCTGGCGACCCTTTTTTAGCAGTGGAGTCTGGGCGATGAAGGCACGCATCCAATGGGCGGGCGAAGCCATGTTCCTCGGTGAGTCGGGCAGTGGCCATGTGGTGGTCATGGACGGCCCGCCGGAAGCCGGTGGCCGTAACCTGGGTGTACGCCCGATGGAAATGTTGCTGCTGGGTGTGGGCGGTTGCAGCAATTTTGATGTGGTCAGCATCTTGAAGAAGTCCCGCCAGGCAGTGGAAAGCTGCGAAGCCTTCCTGGAAGCCGAGCGCGCCACTGAAGACCCCAAGGTATTTACCAAGATCCATATGCATTTCGTGGTCAAGGGCCGGGCGTTGAAGGAAGCCCAGGTCAAGCGTGCCATCGAGCTGTCGGCCGAGAAGTATTGCTCGGCGTCGATCATGCTGGGTGCCGCGGGTGTGGCCATCACTCACGATTATGAAATCATCGAGTTGGGCTGATTGCGGCAATTGGCAAAAGAAAGGGCGCTTCGAGCGCCCTTTTTTGGGTTTAGATCCTGTAGGTGCTTTTGGTCATGACCTTGGCTAAAACGCTCATGCCGAAGCGCACCGGCGCTGGAAAGCGGAAACCGCCTGCGTCCAGCGCGCTATCTGCATGGTGTTCTTCATCGATGCGCATCTGCTCAAGGATGGCGCGGGATTTTTCATCTTCGGCCGGCAGTTGCTCAAGATGCTCATCCAGATGCTTGCATACCTGATGTTCTGTCGCGGCGACAAATCCGAG
Organism: Pseudomonas synxantha BG33R; assembly: GCF_000263715.2. Lineage (NCBI taxonomy): Bacteria > Pseudomonadati > Pseudomonadota > Gammaproteobacteria > Pseudomonadales > Pseudomonadaceae > Pseudomonas > Pseudomonas synxantha. The sequence goes on along the minus strand of NZ_CM001514.1, from coordinate 5,670,911 downwards.
GCTGACTTTGTCGCTGATCAAACCAGCGGCGGCACCGATACCAAATGATAAACCGTAAAACAGCGGGTTCAGCACGCTGGGGTGGCTGCCCAATTGGCGGATACGTTGTTCGCACCAGGCCAGGTGGTCGATCTCTTCCTCGGCCGCATGCTCCATCGCTGCACGTACCTGCGGCAATTTGGCGGTCAATGCCTGGCCTTGATACAGCGCCTGGGCACACACTTCGCCGGTGTGGTTGATGCGCATCAGGCCGGCGACATGGCGGGTGTCCGTTTCGCTCATCTGGGCATCGGGCTGTACGATGGCCGGTGACGGGCGGTACGGTTGGCCACTGAATGGCAACAGCGTGCGCATGGCCATATCGGCTTGCAGCAGCAGACGGTCAATCGGCGAGTAGTGACGTTGGGTAGTCATGCTGACCTCCGGGAAGAATCTCGGCGGCCAGTTTACCGCAAGAGAGGACGAAGCGTTTGCGCTGAGTCAATTTGACCCTGGGCACTCAACCCGGCGGCCAGTTCATCTGACGTTGACCCAGCACGTGCATATGGATGTGGTAGACAGTCTGCCCACCGTCTTCATTGCAGTTCATCACCACACGAAAGCCTTTTTCGCAGCCCTGTTCCACGGCCAGGCGCTGGGCGGTGAACAAAATATGGCCGGCCAGGGCTTTGTCTTCCTCGGTCAAGTCATTGAGGGTACGAATCGGCTTTTTCGGAATAACCAGAAAATGCACCGGCGCCTGTGGGGCGATATCGTGGAAGGCGAGGACTTGATCATCTTCATAGATAATCTTGGCGGGTATTTCTCGGTTGATGATCTTGGTGAACAGAGTATCCACAGCTGTTTCTCCAGGGTGAAAGTGTAGGTAAGTGTAATCAGGCGGTTAGCGTGGGCAATAGGCTTTGTTGATGGCGCCGGCAATCTTGCGGGTCAGCCAGCGTGGACTGAAACGTGGGCTGAATGCCAGCCAGCGGTTGCGGCGCCCGGGAATGATGATGGCTTTGTTCTTTTCCAGCGCGCGTACGGTGTAGAGCGCGACTTCCTCCGGGCTCATTAGCTGCTGGCTGCGGTCGAGTTTTGCGGTGTCCATCTGCGCAGTGCCGAAGAACGCGGTGCGCGTAGGGCCGGGGCACAGCACTGAAACCTTGATGCCGCAGGTCTTCAGTTCTTCGCGCAAGCCCTCGGAGAAGTGCAATACATAAGCTTTGCTGGCGTAGTAGCTGCTCATCCACGGGCCTGGCTGAAAGGCAGCGATCGAAGCGACATTGAGTATCTGCCCGCCGCCTTGCAGCGCCATGGAGTTGCCGAGGGCATGGCACATACGGGTTAGCGCCAGGATGTTGACTTCGATCAGGTCTTGCTCGGTCATCCAGTCCTGGGCCAAAAATGGCCCGCTGGTGCCGATGCCTGCGCAGTTGACCAGCAGGTCGATCTGCCGCTCGCCTTCTTCGAGTTCCAGCAAAAAACCGGACAAACGCAGCGGCTCGCCCAAGTCGCAGGCACGAAACAACACCTCGACGCCGAAGCGTTGGGTCAGTTCGGTGGCAATGCTTTCCAACTGATCACGTTGACGGGCCACGAGAATCAGGCTGCGGCCGCGTCGAGCCAGCGCTTCGGCCAAAGCCAGGCCGATGCCGCTGGAGGCGCCGGTGATCAGAGCGTAACGGGTCATGCCTTTCTCCATCGCAACGTCGCCTGCCTGTGACAGTGGCGTCACAGGCAGGCGGGCGTTTCTTCACTGTTGCGTAGAGTCTACAGGTTCGGCTGCGTCGTCAGCACTTTGCTCTGCGGCTTCATCAGTGATGACGCTTTGATCGGCGCCTTCATCGGAGGTGATTGAGCTGCTTTCGTAGCTGCTGTCCATGTTGGCTTCAAGTTGATCCAGGTAGCCGTTCATGCCCAGGGTCAGGCCGATGATGAGCATCAATGGAATAAACGCCAGCCACAGCGAGGCCAGGATTTTCACCGCAGTAGAGTTCGGTGGTGGCGGTGCGCCGTATTGGTTGGCACCCGCGTTCCCCGGCAATACCAGCAACAGGATAGGGAACACGCTATTGACCACTGGAACCAGGTTCAGCAAGTACAGCCAGCCAGACCAGCCCATATCGTGCAAGCGTTGCACACCGATTTGCACGCTCACGACTACCAGAGCAACAAACAGTGCGAAACCCAGTAGCGAGCCGAGGATGATGGCTATGGTTGGCGAGGCTGTCGCCACTGCGAAGCCGACGGTACTGATGATGCCTGCGGCTACCAGCAACGCGACGGTCAGCGCCAGTGTCCAGGCCAGATAACGCAGGCGCCCGATGCGCCCGTGGATGGTGAAGACCTTGAGTGTGGCGAACTCCGGCAAGTCATCGCCAACCGCTGCGCGTGGCGGGGCATAAGGCGAAGCTTCGGAGCGGGAAAAGTCGGAGCCAGGGGAGCTCGTCTCGTGGGTTTCAGCGAGGCTGAACGCCACGGGCTGTTCGGCTTCGATGCGTGCGTCGACCCCGGCGTTTTTCAATGCCGTCAGGTAGGTTTCGGCATCGGGGCGGGAAAGATCGCGTTTGAGCGCGACCGGGCGGCCGGTAAAGAGTTTTTCGATCGCCTCGACATCGCTCTTGAACAGCTCGGCGAGGTTCAGCTTGGCGGTGGTGCTTTCGACACCCGGAAGCAAGGCTCCGTCAAACACAATCTTGAAACGGCTGTCGCTCATGCGGGCATCCTTGTCACTTAATCAGGGAGGGTGTGCAGGCCCGTCCAATCGGCGGGCCGTGCAGTGGGTCAGCGTGGCCAGCGCAGTTGCGCGGCATGCTCGCGTGCTTTGCGGTATTCGGCATCCAGGCGGGCGACGAGTTCATCGACGCTGGGTAAATCATCGATTTCACCGACGCCCTGGCCCGCTGACCATACAGTTTTCCACGCTTTGGCCTCATCGCTCAATGGTTTGAGCTTGGAACCGAAATTGACTTCACCTTTGCCTTGCAGCGCGGCGAGGTCGAAACCGGCATTTTCCAGGCTCTGGCGCATAAAGCTCGCAGGTACGCCGGAGACTGCCGGAGTGTGCACGATGTCGGCGGCGCGCGACGTGAGCAGCATCTCTTTATAGGCATCTGGCGCGTGGCTTTCGGTAGTACCGATAAAGCGCGTGCCGAAATACGCCAAGTCGGCGCCCAGCAACTGGGCGGCGAGAATTTCGTGGCCGTGGTTGAGGCAACCGGCCAGCAGCAGGGTTTTATCAAAGAACTGGCGAATCTCGGCAATCAGAGCGAAGGGGCTCCAGGTGCCAGCGTGGCCACCGGCACCCGCGGCTACAGCAATCAGGCCATCGACGCCCGCCTCAGCGGCTTTCTCGGCATGTCGCCGGGTGGTGACGTCATGAAACACCAGGCCGCCGTAGCTGTGGACGGCATCGACCAGTTCCTTTACCGCGCCGAGGCTGGTGATGACGATGGGTACCTTGTGCTCTACGCAGATTGCCAGGTCTGCTTCCAACCGTGGGTTGCTGTTGTGCACGATCAGGTTCACAGCATAGGGAGCAGGGTTGTCCAACTGGGCCAAGCCCGCTTCGATTTCTTCCAGCCAGGCCCTGAAACCACTGCTTTCACGCTGGTTGAGCGCCGGGAAGCTGCCAACCACGCCATTACGACAGCAGGCCAGGACCAGTTGCGGATTGGAAATCAGAAACATCGGCGCCACCACGACGGGTAGGCGCAGATGTTGTTCCAGTAAAGCGGGCAGCGACATTGGAAGTTCCCCCGAGTAATTGAAACTAGAACGGTTTGACCACGACCAAAATTACGATAGCCAGCAATATCAGAACCGGTACTTCATTGAACCAGCGATAAAAGACATGGCTGCGGGTGTTTTCGCCACGGGCGAAGCGTTTTACCTGCGCTCCACACATATGGTGGTAGCCGATCAGCAGAACGACCAGGGTCAGTTTGGCGTGCATCCACGCGCCTGACTGGAAAATGCCGGGGTTGAGCGCCAGCATCCAGATACCGAAGACCAGTGTGGCAATCATCGCCGGTCCCATGATGCCGCGGTACAGTTTGCGCTCCATAACGCTGAAGCGCTCCTTGCTGACGCTGTCTTCGCTTTGGGCGTGGTAGACGAACAGGCGCGGCAGGTAGAACAGCCCGGCAAACCAGCAGACGATGCTGACGATGTGGAAGGCTTTGACCCATAGATAGAGCATTTTGGTTATTCCTAGGTTCACGGTAGCGAAGATAGTAGTGGCTCATGCGCCCGTACGTCACGTTGACGGTTGTCGCAGGACGATACGGCCCCTATTATCGACGGCTTTCCAGTGGGTTCGTTGAGGGCAGGTTTATGGTCAAGGTCGGTATCGTCGGCGGCACGGGTTACACCGGTGTCGAATTGCTGCGTCTGTTGGCTCAGCATCCGCAAGCTGAGGTGGTGGTCATCACTTCCCGATCCGAAGCTGGGCTGGCCCTGGCCGATATGTACCCGAACCTGCGAGGCCACTATGACGGCCTGGCGTTCAGCGTGCCGGACATCAAGACCCTGGGCGCGTGCGACGTGGTGTTCTTCGCCACGCCTCACGGTGTCGCCCATGCACTGGCCGGTGAGTTGCTGGCGGCCGGCACCAAGGTTATCGACTTGTCGGCCGACTTCCGCCTGCAGGACGCCGATGAGTGGGCCAAGTGGTACGGTCAGCCTCATGGAGCGCCGCAGTTGTTGGAGGAGGCGGTGTACGGCTTGCCGGAAGTCAATCGTGAGAAGATCAAGCAAGCACGCCTGATTGCGGTACCAGGTTGCTATCCGACGGCGACACAGTTGGGGTTCCTGCCATTGCTGGAAGCTGGCTTGGCGGATGCGTCGCGCCTGATTGCCGACTGCAAATCGGGCGTCAGCGGCGCTGGTCGTGGTGCTGCGGTGGGGTCTTTGTACTCCGAAACGTCGGAAAGCATGAAAGCCTATGCGGTAAAAGGCCATCGCCACTTGCCTGAAATCCGCCAGGGGTTGCGTCGCGCCGCGGGCAAGGATGTGGGGCTGACCTTTGTGCCGCACCTGACGCCAATGATCCGTGGGATTCACTCCACGCTTTATGCAACCGTCACTGATCGCTCGGTCGACTTGCAGGCGCTGTTTGAAAAGCGTTATGCCAATGAGCCGTTCGTCGACGTGATGCCGGCGGGCAGCCACCCGGAGACTCGTAGTGTGCGTGGTGCCAATGTGTGCCGTATCGCCGTGCATCGTCCGCAGGATGGCGACCTGGTTGTGGTGCTGTCGGTGATCGACAACCTGGTCAAAGGCGCGTCGGGCCAGGCGGTGCAGAACATGAACATCCTGTTCGGTCTGGATGAGAAGTTGGGCCTGGCCCATGCGGGGATGTTGCCTTAACGCAGTTTGGTGGTTACGCAAAAGGCCCGGTGATCGGGCCTTTCGTGTTTTTATGGCGGCTGCACGGATTGATATACCGTAACAATAGTTGACCGCTTTTCTAGGAGAAGCGGATAATGCCGGTCATTACGCATATGGCGGCGCTACGCCGGGAGATTATCAGCATGAGCGTTGAATCCTTCACCCCCACGGCTTTGCAATTCACCCACGGTGCTGCGCACAAGGTGAAGAGCCTGGTCGATGAAGAGGGTAATGATCGCTTGAAGCTGCGCGTATTTGTTACGGGCGGCGGTTGTTCAGGGTTTCAGTACGGTTTTACCTTCGATGAAGATGTGGCCGATGACGACACCATCGTCGAGCGCGAGGGCGTCAGCCTGGTCGTGGATCCGATGAGCTTCCAATACCTGGCTGGTGCCGAGGTGGATTATCAGGAAGGTCTGGAAGGTTCGCGTTTCGTGATCAAGAACCCTAATGCCACCACTACCTGTGGCTGCGGATCTTCGTTCTCGATCTGATCGCTAGCGGATACAGAAACGCCGCTTGGCTTTTATGGGTCAAGCGGCGTTTTGCTGTCTGAAGCTAGTTTAGGCCGGGTAGATGGCGCCGAGCACCCGTAACCCACGGGCGCCGGTTACGCTAGGGCGGTTGGCGGCGATGCCTTCCAGGCAGCAGTGCGCCAGCCAGGCGAAGGCCATGGCTTCGACCCAGTCCGGGTCTACCCCGTAAGTGGCTGTGCTACTGACGTGAGTAGAAGGCAATAGCGCGGTCAGCCGATTCATCAGCATCGTGTTGTGCGCGCCGCCGCCGCAGATGAGTAACGTCTCAGTGCTCGTCTGTGCGCTTTGCAGAGATTCGACGATGGTGAGGGCCGTCAGCTCCAGCAGAGTGGCCTGCACGTCTTCGGGCTCAAAGACGGGCAACGGGCTCAGGTGCTGTTGCAGCCAGGCCAGATTGAACACTTCGCGACCTGTGCTTTTGGGGCCTTTGGTCAAGAAGAACGGGTCGCTGAGCAATGCGTTGAGTAGTTGAGGCTGAACCTTGCCGCTGGCGGCCCATTGCCCGTCGCGGTCGAAGTGTTCACCGCGCTGGTGGTGAATCCACGCATCCAGAAGAACATTCCCGGGACCGCAGTCGAAACCCGCTACAGGCTTATTCGCCTCGATGAGGCTGAGGTTGCTGAACCCGCCGATATTCAGCACTGCGCGATTGCCAGTGTGCTCGCCAAACATAGCTTCATGAAACGCTGGAACCAGAGGGGCTCCCTGGCCTCCGGCGGCAACATCACGGCTGCGGAAGTCGCTGACTACGCTGATCCCTGTCAGCTCGGTGAGCAGGGCAGGGTTGCCGATCTGCGCGGTAAAGCTTCGAGCGGGTTCATGGCGGATCGTTTGCCCATGGCTGCCAATTGCGCGGATGTCCTGAGGCTTGAAGCGGTTTTGCTCCAGCAAGGCCCGGATGCCTTGTGCGGCGAGTGTTACCCACTGTTGCTGGGCGATTGCCGAGCGGGCGATTTCATCCGGGCCGCTGGCGCACAGGCTCAGCAGTTCAGCCCGCAAGGTGTCTGGCATCGGGATGTAGTGCGTGGCGATCAGCTTGATCGCCGCACCTTGTTCGATAAGGGCGATATCCAGTCCATCAAGGCTGGTTCCGGACATCACACCGATATAGAGCGGCATACCTTAACGCTTCGCCGAAGCCAGCAAGGTAGAGCGCTCTTGATCCATCCGTGCCATCAACGGCTGGCTCTGTTGCATGAAGCGTGCGCGTTCGGCCTTGGCGATCGGATCGGCCATTGGCAGTTTTTGACCCAGGGGGTCGACGTGTACGCCGTTGACCTGGAACTCATAATGCAAGTGCGGTCCGGTGGACAGGCCGGTGGTGCCGATGTAGCCGATCACTTGACCTTGCTTCACGTTGCCGCCGGTTTTGACGCCCTTGGCGAACCCTTGCATGTGGCCGTATAGCGTACGGTAAGTGTTGCCGTGCTGGATGATCACCGTATTGCCGTAACCACCCCGGCGCCCCGCCAGCAGTACCTTGCCGTCGCCCGCCGCCTTGATGGGCGTGCCACGCGGAGCGGCATAGTCCACACCCTTGTGTGCGCGAATTTTGTTCAGAATTGGATGCTTGCGGCCCATGGAGAAACGCGAGCTAATACGGGCGAAGTCCACGGGCGTACGGATGAAGGCCTTGCGCATGCTATTGCCGTCGGCCGTGTAATAGCTGCTATTGCCTTGTTTGTTTGTGTAGCGAACGGCTGTGTAGGTTTTGCCGCGGTTGGTGAAGCGCGCAGAAAGAATGTTGCCAGTGCCCACCACTTTGCCGTTGGCCACTTTCTGTTCGTAGATCACATCGAATTCGTCGCCCTGGCGGATGTCCTGAGCGAAGTCGATGTCATAGCCAAATACGCTGGCCATGTCCATGGTCATGCTGTGGGACAGGCCGGCGCGGGCAGCCGATTGTGACAAGGAGCTGTTGATCACCCCGTGTACGTAGGCGGAGCGCATAACCGGCTTGGTGGTGATGCGGTTGAAGGCGAAGCCTTTAGCACCTTTGCTCAGGCTGATGCTTTCCAGGTCGCTGAGGCTAGTGTGCAGGTTGTTCAACTGGCCGTCTGGCGTCAGTTCAAATTCAAGCTTCTGGCCGCGTTTGAGCTGGGTGAATTGCTTGGCTTGCTTATCACTGGCCAGCACTTCATTGACAGCGGTGGCAGGCAGCCCAACCTTTTCGAACAGGGTGGATAGCGTGTCGCCTTTGCCCACGATGACTTCGCGATGCTGGGGATTCTTTGCGGCAGCTGCCGCAGGTGCTTCCTGGGCGGCTTGCTGGGTGTCTTCGGGAGCGCTTTCGATCTGTGCGAAAGGTGATTCAGTTGCAGTGTTTGTGGCTTGTTGGGCGTCGGAAGCGTCTTGATCTTGTGTCAGTTGTTCAACTGGGCTTTCCAGATCAAGGCTCAGGGATGTTCGTTTGGCTTCTACGTCACTGGAAGGGAATACCAGCAGTGCCAGGCTGAGAAGGGCGGCGATACCACTTGCGGCGAGCAGGTGGGTCTTCGGGTAAAGCGGCGGCGCTTTAGACGGTTCAGTGGTCATAGGTAATTTGACTTTGAAGATGAAATGGAAAAGATGAATGACATGATGAAGATGAAATAACTGTATAAAATATAACCAAATCATCTGTGGCGCAAGCTCGCGAATGCTGGGCTCGCTGAATGGTGTCCGTGCGCAGGGCAAAACTTGTAATTAGTCCCTGATCTTGTATGGTTGGTTCCCTTTTGAATCTGAGCCTTGCGGGTCTGTTATGAAGTCGGTTGAAGAGCAGCTAGCGCTGATAAAACGTGGTGCGGAAGAACTGTTGGTTGAAGCTGAGCTGATCGAAAAGCTTAAGCGTGGCCAGCCCCTGCGTATCAAGGCTGGCTTTGATCCGACTGCGCCGGATCTGCACCTGGGTCATACCGTGCTTATTAATAAGCTGCGTCAGTTCCAGGAGTTGGGCCACCAAGTCATCTTTCTTATCGGTGACTTCACGGGAATGATCGGTGATCCCAGCGGCAAGAGTGCTACGCGCCCGCCGCTGACTCGTGAGCAGGTTCTCGATAATGCCGAGACCTACAAGACCCAAGTGTTCAAGATCCTTGATCCGGCCAAGACCGAGGTGGCATTCAACTCCACCTGGATGGACAAGATGGGGCCGGCAGACTTTATTCGCCTGACCTCCCAGTACACCGTGGCACGTATGCTCGAGCGCGATGACTTCGACAAGCGCTACTCCACCAATCAGCCGATCGCGATTCATGAGTTCCTCTACCCATTGGTCCAGGGGTATGACTCGGTGGCGCTGCGTGCGGATGTGGAGTTGGGCGGTACCGATCAGAAGTTCAACCTGCTGATGGGGCGTGAGTTGCAGCGCGCATACGGTCAGGAGGCTCAGTGCATTCTGACTATGCCGTTGCTGGAAGGGTTGGATGGTGTCAAGAAGATGTCCAAGTCCCTGGGTAACTATGTTGGTATCCAGGAGGCGCCGGGCGTAATGTACGGCAAGCTGGTTTCCATTCCTGATGCGTTGATGTGGCGTTACTTCGAGCTGTTGAGCTTCCGCTCGATGGACGAAATCAATGCGTTGCGTGCGGACGTAGAGGCAGGCGCCAATCCGCGTGATGTGAAGATCAAGCTGGCGGAGGAGATTGTCGCGCGCTTCCATGGCGAAGAGGCGGCTGCCAGTGCGCATCGTGCCGCTGGTAACCGTATGAAGGATGGTGAGCTGCCGGATGATCTGCCTGAGATTGAACTGACCGCTGCCGAGGCTATGCCGATCGCGGCTGTCCTTAATAAGGCGGGCTTGGTGAAGAACTCGGCGGTCGCTCGTGATCTCTTGGGGTCGGGTGGTGTACGTATAGATGGTGAAGTGGTTGATCGCACATTTATATATGAGCTGGGCGCCACGCACGTTTGTCAGGCGGGCAAGAAGGCGTTCGCGCGAATTACGCTCAAATCCGAATAAGTCTGAAAATAGATGTTGACGGCGAATTATATCTGTCTATAATTCGCCCCACTTCCGGCGCAGTCGAAACGGAAAACTCCTTGGTAAACAATGAGTTACGCAGTTTTCGACAGCAAGTTGCTTCAGTTCATCGAAGCCAAAAGGAAGTTGAAAAAGAGGTGTTGACAGCAGCGTGTAACGCTGTAGAATTCGCCTCCCGCTTCGGAGAGATCTTAAGCGCAAGTGGTTGAAGTTGTTGAAGAAATCTTCGAAAGCTTCTGAAAATAATCACTTGACAGCAAATGAGGCTGCTGTAGAATGCGCGCCTCGGTTGAGACGAAAGATCTTAACCAACCGCTCTTTAACAACTGAATCAAGCAATTCGTGTGGGTGCTTGTGGAGTCAGACTGATAGTCAACAAGATTATCAGCATCACAAGTTACTCCGCGAGAAATCAAAGATGTAACCAACGATTGCTGAGCCAAGTTTAGGGTTTCTTAAAAACCCAAAGATGTTTGAACTGAAGAGTTTGATCATGGCTCAGATTGAACGCTGGCGGCAGGCCTAACACATGCAAGTCGAGCGGTAGAGAGAAGCTTGCTTCTCTTGAGAGCGGCGGACGGGTGAGTAATGCCTAGGAATCTGCCTGGTAGTGGGGGATAACGTTCGGAAACGGACGCTAATACCGCATACGTCCTACGGGAGAAAGCAGGGGACCTTCGGGCCTTGCGCTATCAGATGAGCCTAGGTCGGATTAGCTAGTTGGTGGGGTAATGGCTCACCAAGGCGACGATCCGTAACTGGTCTGAGAGGATGATCAGTCACACTGGAACTGAGACACGGTCCAGACTCCTACGGGAGGCAGCAGTGGGGAATATTGGACAATGGGCGAAAGCCTGATCCAGCCATGCCGCGTGTGTGAAGAAGGTCTTCGGATTGTAAAGCACTTTAAGTTGGGAGGAAGGGTTGTAGATTAATACTCTGCAATTTTGACGTTACCGACAGAATAAGCACCGGCTAACTCTGTGCCAGCAGCCGCGGTAATACAGAGGGTGCAAGCGTTAATCGGAATTACTGGGCGTAAAGCGCGCGTAGGTGGTTTGTTAAGTTGGATGTGAAATCCCCGGGCTCAACCTGGGAACTGCATTCAAAACTGACTGACTAGAGTATGGTAGAGGGTGGTGGAATTTCCTGTGTAGCGGTGAAATGCGTAGATATAGGAAGGAACACCAGTGGCGAAGGCGACCACCTGGACTAATACTGACACTGAGGTGCGAAAGCGTGGGGAGCAAACAGGATTAGATACCCTGGTAGTCCACGCCGTAAACGATGTCAACTAGCCGTTGGAAGCCTTGAGCTTTTAGTGGCGCAGCTAACGCATTAAGTTGACCGCCTGGGGAGTACGGCCGCAAGGTTAAAACTCAAATGAATTGACGGGGGCCCGCACAAGCGGTGGAGCATGTGGTTTAATTCGAAGCAACGCGAAGAACCTTACCAGGCCTTGACATCCAATGAGCTTTCTAGAGATAGATTGGTGCCTTCGGGAACATTGAGACAGGTGCTGCATGGCTGTCGTCAGCTCGTGTCGTGAGATGTTGGGTTAAGTCCCGTAACGAGCGCAACCCTTGTCCTTAGTTACCAGCACGTCATGGTGGGCACTCTAAGGAGACTGCCGGTGACAAACCGGAGGAAGGTGGGGATGACGTCAAGTCATCATGGCCCTTACGGCCTGGGCTACACACGTGCTACAATGGTCGGTACAGAGGGTTGCCAAGCCGCGAGGTGGAGCTAATCCCATAAAACCGATCGTAGTCCGGATCGCAGTCTGCAACTCGACTGCGTGAAGTCGGAATCGCTAGTAATCGCGAATCAGAATGTCGCGGTGAATACGTTCCCGGGCCTTGTACACACCGCCCGTCACACCATGGGAGTGGGTTGCACCAGAAGTAGCTAGTCTAACCTTCGGGAGGACGGTTACCACGGTGTGATTCATGACTGGGGTGAAGTCGTAACAAGGTAGCCGTAGGGGAACCTGCGGCTGGATCACCTCCTTAATCGACGACATCAGCTGCTCCATAAGTTCCCACACGAATTGCTTGATTCATTGAAGAAGACGAAAGAAGCAGCCCGAAATTGGGTCTGTAGCTCAGTTGGTTAGAGCGCACCCCTGATAAGGGTGAGGTCGGCAGTTCGAATCTGCCCAGACCCACCAATTTTGTGTGGGAAACGCCTGTAGAAATACGGGGCCATAGCTCAGCTGGGAGAGCGCCTGCCTTGCACGCAGGAGGTCAACGGTTCGATCCCGTTTGGCTCCACCACTACTGCTTCTGTTTGTATAAAGCTTAGAAATGAGCATTCCATCGTTGTGATGGTGAATGTTGATTTCTAGTCTTTGACTAGTTCGTTCTTTAAAAATTTGGGTATGTGATAGAAAGATAGACTGAACGTTACTTTCACTGGTAACGGATCAGGCTAAGGTAAAATTTGTGAGTTCTCTTAATCGAGAAATTCGAATTTTCGGCGAATGTTGTCTTCACAGTATAACCAGATTGCTTGGGGTTATATGGTCAAGTGAAGAAGCGCATACGGTGGATGCCTTGGCAGTCAGAGGCGATGAAAGACGTGGTAGCCTGCGAAAAGCTTCGGGGAGTCGGCAAACAGACTTTGATCCGGAGATGTCTGAATGGGGGAACCCAGCCATCATAAGATGGTTATCTTGTACTGAATACATAGGTGCAAGAGGCGAACCAGGGGAACTGAAACATCTAAGTACCCTGAGGAAAAGAAATCAACCGAGATTCCCTTAGTAGTGGCGAGCGAACGGGGACTAGCCCTTAAGTGGCTTTGAGATTAGCGGAACGCTCTGGAAAGTGCGGCCATAGTGGGTGATAGCCCTGTACGCGAAAATCTCTTAGTCATGAAATCGAGTAGGACGGAGCACGAGAAACTTTGTCTGAATATGGGGGGACCATCCTCCAAGGCTAAATACTACTGACTGACCGATAGTGAACTAGTACCGTGAGGGAAAGGCGAAAAGAACCCCGGAGAGGGGAGTGAAATAGATCCTGAAACCGTATGCGTACAAGCAGTGGGAGCCCACTTTGTTGGGTGACTGCGTACCTTTTGTATAATGGGTCAGCGACTTATTTTCAGTGGCGAGCTTAACCGAATAGGGGAGGCGTAGCGAAAGCGAGTCTTAATAGGGCGTCTAGTCGCTGGGAATAGACCCGAAACCGGGCGATCTATCCATGGGCAGGTTGAAGGTTGGGTAACACTAACTGGAGGACCGAACCGACTACCGTTGAAAAGTTAGCGGATGACCTGTGGATCGGAGTGAAAGGCTAATCAAGCTCGGAGATAGCTGGTTCTCCTCGAAAGCTATTTAGGTAGCGCCTCATGTATCACTGTAGGGGGTAGAGCACTGTTTCGGCTAGGGGGTCATCCCGACTTACCAAACCGATGCAAACTCCGAATACCTACAAGTGCCGAGCATGGGAGACACACGGCGGGTGCTAACGTCCGTCGTGAAAAGGGAAACAACCCAGACCGTCAGCTAAGGTCCCAAAGTTATGGTTAAGTGGGAAACGATGTGGGAAGGCTTAGACAGCTAGGAGGTTGGCTTAGAAGCAGCCACCCTTTAAAGAAAGCGTAATAGCTCACTAGTCGAGTCGGCCTGCGCGGAAGATGTAACGGGGCTCAAACCATACACCGAAGCTACGGGTATCACGTAAGTGATGCGGTAGAGGAGCGTTCTGTAAGCCTGTGAAGGTGAGTTGAGAAGCTTGCTGGAGGTATCAGAAGTGCGAATGCTGACATGAGTAACGACAATGGGTGTGAAAAACACCCACGCCGAAAGACCAAGGTTTCCTGCGCAACGTTAATCGACGCAGGGTTAGTCGGTCCCTAAGGCGAGGCTGAAAAGCGTAGTCGATGGAAAACAGGTTAATATTCCTGTACTTCTGGTTATTGCGATGGAGGGACGGAGAAGGCTAGGCCAGCTTGGCGTTGGTTGTCCAAGTTTAAGGTGGTAGGCTGGAATCTTAGGTAAATCCGGGATTCTAAGGCCGAGAGCTGATGACGAGTTAACTTTTAGTTAACGAAGTGGTTGATGCCATGCTTCCAAGAAAAGCTTCTAAGCTTCAGGTAACCAGGAACCGTACCCCAAACCGACACAGGTGGTTGGGTAGAGAATACCAAGGCGCTTGAGAGAACTCGGGTGAAGGAACTAGGCAAAATGGCACCGTAACTTCGGGAGAAGGTGCGCCGGTGAGGGTGAAGGACTTGCTCCGTAAGCTCATGCCGGTCGAAGATACCAGGCCGCTGCGACTGTTTATTAAAAACACAGCACTCTGCAAACACGAAAGTGGACGTATAGGGTGTGACGCCTGCCCGGTGCCGGAAGGTTAATTGATGGGGTTAGCTAACGCGAAGCTCTTGATCGAAGCCCCGGTAAACGGCGGCCGTAACTATAACGGTCCTAAGGTAGCGAAATTCCTTGTCGGGTAAGTTCCGACCTGCACGAATGGCGTAACGATGGCGGCGCTGTCTCCACCCGAGACTCAGTGAAATTGAAATCGCTGTGAAGATGCAGTGTATCCGCGGCTAGACGGAAAGACCCCGTGAACCTTTACTATAGCTTTGCACTGGACTTTGAATTTGCTTGTGTAGGATAGGTGGGAGGCTTTGAAGCGTGGACGCCAGTCTGCGTGGAGCCAACCTTGAAATACCACCCTGGCAACTTTGAGGTTCTAACTCAGGTCCGTTATCCGGATCGAGGACAGTGTATGGTGGGTAGTTTGACTGGGGCGGTCTCCTCCTAAAGAGTAACGGAGGAGTACGAAGGTGCGCTCAGACCGGTCGGAAATCGGTCGTAGAGTATAAAGGCAAAAGCGCGCTTGACTGCGAGACAGACACGTCGAGCAGGTACGAAAGTAGGTCTTAGTGATCCGGTGGTTCTGTATGGAAGGGCCATCGCTCAACGGATAAAAGGTACTCCGGGGATAACAGGCTGATACCGCCCAAGAGTTCATATCGACGGCGGTGTTTGGCACCTCGATGTCGGCTCATCACATCCTGGGGCTGAAGCCGGTCCCAAGGGTATGGCTGTTCGCCATTTAAAGTGGTACGCGAGCTGGGTTTAGAACGTCGTGAGACAGTTCGGTCCCTATCTGCCGTGGACGTTTGAGATTTGAGAGGGGCTGCTCCTAGTACGAGAGGACCGGAGTGGACGAACCTCTGGTGTTCCGGTTGTCACGCCAGTGGCATTGCCGGGTAGCTATGTTCGGAATAGATAACCGCTGAAAGCATCTAAGCGGGAAACTAGCCTCAAGATGAGATCTCACTGGAACCTTGAGTTCCCTGAAGGGCCGTCGAAGACTACGACGTTGATAGGTTGGGTGTGTAAGCGCTGTGAGGCGTTGAGCTAACCAATACTAATTGCCCGTGAGGCTTGACCATATAACACCCAAGCAATTTGTTTCTCGAAAGAGCATCAGATTGCGGTGTGTGAAGACGCAATGAACCGAAAGTTCGACGCTCACAAAACACCGAAAGCTGTCACATACCCAATTTGCTGAAGCGAGACCAGCTGGTCACGACTCAGTACCCGAATTTCTTGACGACCATAGAGCATTGGAACCACCTGATCCCATCCCGAACTCAGCAGTGAAACGATGCATCGCCGATGGTAGTGTGGGGTTTCCCCATGTGAGAGTAGGTCATCGTCAAGATTAAATTCCGAAACCCCTGTTTGCTAACGCAAACAGGGGTTTTGTTTTGGGCGGTCGAAAAAACTAAAAAACCACCGCTCATGTCCTGGGTGCAAACGCCCGGCGTTTCTATGCAATGACCTTACGCATGGCTATTATGCGTGCCTCATTGTGAGGCGATATTTGCATGCTGATGTTGTTGAAACTACTGAAAGACGGTCGATTCCATTCTGGAGAAGCGCTTGGCGCCGCCCTGGGCGTCAGTCGCAGCGCTGTGTGGAAGCAGCTTCAGCATCTTGAGGCAGAGTTAGGGCTGCCCATTCATAAGGTCCGAGGTCGTGGGTATCAATTGGCTGCGCCGTTGGTGTTCTTGAGTGCAGAGCAAATTTCCCTGAATACGGCCTCTTTAACCTGGCCAGTTCATATTTTCGATTCCATCGACTCCACTAACGCCGAAGCTTTGCGTCTTGTTGACTCAGGGTGCGCAGCCCCCTTTGTCGTACTGGCGGAGCAGCAGACGGCTGGTAGGGGAAGGCGTGGTCGAAAATGGGTCAGTCCGTTTGCGCAAAATGTCTACTACAGCCTCGTGCTGCGCATTGAAGGTGGTCTGCGACAGTTGGAGGGGTTGAGTCTCGTAGTTGGCTTAGCCGTTATGCAGGCGTTGCGTGAGACCGGTGTACAGGGCGCGGCTTTGAAATGGCCAAACGACGTCTTGGTCGGGAGCAAGAAAATTTCTGGCATCTTGCTGGAGCTGGTGGGGGATCCTGCGGATATCTGTCACGTTGTCCTAGGGATAGGCATCAATGTGAATATGCAGAAAGCCGATGATGTGGATCAGCAATGGACTTCAATTCAGCTCGAGACCGGTTCTGCTATTGATCGCAACCAATTGGTGGCGCGTCTGGGGATGCAGTTGCAAGGCTATCTGGATCGACATAAGACTGCCGGTTTTGCCGGGCTGCAAGATGAGTGGGAGCGGCATCACTTGTGGCAGGGCAAGCCTGTGTCTCTCGTTGCGGGTGTTACCCAGATTGATGGGGTGGTGTTGGGCGTGGATCATCAGGGCGCGTTGCGCTTGAATGTCGATGGCGTCGAGAAAATATACAGCGGTGGTGAGTTAAGCCTGAGGTTGCGTGATGATTCTTGAGCTCGACTGTGGGAACAGCTTCATAAAGTGGCGCGTGCTTGAGGCGAGTGATGCAAGTGTCTCCGCCGAAGGCGTGGTGGGTTCGGATAATGCGTTGATTGAGAGCCTGATAGCGCTTCCTGGCCTTCTGCTCACGCGTTGTCGGTTAGTGAGTGTTCGAGCGCTTGAGGAAACCGACAAGCTGGTAGCGGCGTTGGTGAAGGCATTTGGCGTTACCGTTTCCTGTGCGGGTTCCGCGCGACAAATGGCCGGTGTGCGCAATGGCTACGAAGAGTTCGAGCGGCTTGGGCTGGATCGTTGGTTGGCGATGCTGGGGGCATATAAGTTAGCGTCCGGCGCATGCGTAGTGCTCGATTTTGGTACGGCGGCGACCGCAGACTTTATTGATGTGGATGGTGAGCACTTGGGTGGGTTTATTTGCCCGGGCTTGCCACTTATGCGCAATCAGTTGCGAACCCATACGCGCAAGATACGTTATGACGATGCCGCGGCTGAGAGAGCTCTTGAGCGTCTCTCTCCTGGGCGGACGACCGTAGAGGCTGTCGAGCGCGGTTGTACGCTTATGCTAAGAGGGTTCGTGTTGACCCAGCTTGAATTGGCGCGAGGCTATTGGGGCGAGGATTTCACTGTCTTCCTGACGGGTGGGGATGCCGACCTGGTGAGGGATGCTGCGCCTCAGGCTTGTTTGGTCCCGGACCTTGTGTTTGTTGGTTTGGCAATGGCGTGTCCTTTGTCTTGAGGTGATTATGCGCTGGCTGTTTTTGCTTTTACTTGTCCTCAATGTTTTCTACTACGTCTGGCATCAGCAAGAAGCGCCATTGCGTGCCAAGGACGTCACACCGTTGAGTCTCTATCGTGGAACGCAGCAAGATATTCGGCTCCTGAGTGAGTCTGCCGACACGGTGGCGCGGCGTGATCGAGCAAGGGGGGCTGATGCACAAAGCACCTGTCTGTACATTGGTGGTTTCTCGGATCGTCACCAGGCGCTCTCTCTCGAGCAGCGGCTGACAAGCTTGGACATAAGGGTCAGGCTTCAATTGTTGAGCGCGCCTGAAGCCTCGGGTTACTGGTTGCGAGTAGCCCCTGAGAGTAGGCGCTTGGCTGACGATCTGCCCTTTGAAAGCCTTGCTAATGAATTCAATGAGTTAAAACATAAAATAATGCTGTGCGAAGGCATTGCAACTCTCGAATAGTTTGCATAGAATGGCGCCCGCTTCGCAGTGAAGACCTTTAAGGGCTTCAGCGCGAATCGAAGGTCAACGCAGCTAACCTCATATTTTTAATGAGAAAATGCTTGACAGAAGGTCGGCGTGATGTAGAATGCCGGCTCGCTTAGGAGGGGTTCCCGAGCGGCCAAAGGGATCAGACTGTAAATCTGACGTCTACGACTTCGAAGGTTCGAATCCTTCCCCCTCCACCATTTTTAGCGTGAGCTGCAAGCTCCGCGGGTATAGTTTAGTGGTAGAACCTCAGCCTTCCAAGCTGATGATGCGGGTTCGATTCCCGCTACCCGCTCCAAGTTTGCAGGTTGTGCAAGGTGTTTTGCTCTTGTAGCTCAGTTGGTAGAGCACACCCTTGGTAAGGGTGAGGTCAGCGGTTCAAATCCGCTCAAGAGCTCCATATAACAAGGCAGATATGAAAATATCTGCCTTTGTTTTAACAGCTGCCTCGGCTTGTATCGTGTTATGTCTGGCTGAGATTGTCAGGTGATTTCAAGTCTGTTGGGGTTGGTTGTTGTAAAGTCTTTTTCAGGCCTGCATAATGGTCGGCCTGATTTTGTTTTAGGTCAGTAGCTCAATTGGCAGAGCGACGGTCTCCAAAACCGTAGGTTGGGGGTTCGATTCCCTCCTGACCTGCCAGATTCACGTGGTGTGTCTGGCTTTCTTTTCACAGGATCTTCATAGATGACTCCTAAGGCTGAAGCTCAAAGCTCTCGTTTCGATCTGTTCAAGTGGCTCGCTGTAGTCGCCTTGGTGGTCGTAGGCGTTGTTGGCAATCAGTACTATTCTGCTTCGCCGATCCTGTACCGTGTCCTCGCATTGCTCGCCCTCGCTGCTGTAGCTGCCTTTGTAGGCCTGCAGACTGCCAAAGGCAAGTCTTTCGCGGTCCTGGTGAAGGAAGCTCGCACCGAAATTCGTAAAGTCGTTTGGCCGACTCGCCAAGAAACCACGCAGACCACATTGATTGTTGTGGCTGTTGTTCTGGTTATGGCGTTGCTGTTGTGGGGGCTCGATTCCCTGCTCGGCTGGCTTGTTTCCTTGATTGTTGGCTAAGGGTGTCCCGTGGCTAAGCGTTGGTACGTTGTGCATGCTTACTCGGGTTACGAGAAGCATGTTATGCGCTCTTTGCTGGAGCGCGTAAAGCTGGCAGGCATGGAAGATGGCTTCGGCGAAATTCTGGTTCCCACTGAAGAAGTGGTTGAAATGCGGAATGGCCAGAAGCGCAAGAGTGAGCGCAAGTTCTTCCCTGGCTACGTGCTGGTACAGATGGACATGAATGAAGGTACTTGGCACTTGGTCAAGGACACTCCTCGTGTCATGGGTTTCATTGGCGGTACTGCTGATAAGCCTGCTCCGATCACTGACAAGGAGGCAGAAGCAATTCTGCGTCGTGTTGCTGACGGTAGCGACAAACCCAAGCCGAAGACATTGTTCGAGCCGGGTGAGGTTGTTCGTGTTACAGATGGTCCGTTCGCTGATTTCAATGGCACCGTCGAAGAAGTTAACTACGAAAAGAGCCGGATCCAAGTGGCAGTGCTCATTTTCGGTCGCTCTACTCCGGTAGAGTTGGAGTTCAGCCAGGTCGAGAAGGTCTAGCTGAAAAAGCATCCCAACCCCGCAGCCTTAGGCTGTGGGGTTTTGTCGTCACTGGGATAAACGCGCAAGTAACCGGGGAGCCTTTTTAGGCGTTTGAACCCGTAATTGGAGTGCCTCATGGCCAAGAAGATTACCGCTTACATCAAGCTGCAAGTGAAGGCCGCTCAGGCCAACCCTAGCCCACCCGTCGGTCCAGCTCTGGGTCAGCACGGCGTGAACATCATGGAATTCTGCAAGGCCTTCAACGCCCGTACTCAGGGTCTTGAGCCAGGTCTGCCGACTCCAGTGATCATCACTGTATATAGCGACCGTAGCTTTACTTTCGAAACCAAGTCGACCCCGGCTTCGGTTTTGTTGAAGAAAGCTGCTGGTCTGACTAGCGGTTCCGCTCGTCCGAACACCGTTAAGGTTGGCACTGTAACTCGTGCTCAGCTGGAAGAAATCGCGAAAACCAAAAACGCGGATCTGACTGCAGCTGATATGGATGCAGCCGTGCGTACCATCGCCGGTTCTGCTCGTAGCATGGGCCTTAACGTGGAGGGTGTGTAATGGCTAAGCTGACCAAGCGCCAAAAGGCTATCGCCGGCAAAATCGAAGCAGGCAAGTCCTACAACTTCGTAGACGCTGCTGCTCTGCTGACCGAGCTGTCGACTGTCAAGTTCAGCGAGTCTGTTGACGTTGCTGTGAACCTGGGTGTTGACCCGCGTAAATCCGACCAGGTCGTTCGTAGCGCTACTGTGCTGCCACACGGTACTGGCAAGACTGTACGTGTTGCTGTCTTCACTCAGGGCCCGGCGGCTGAAGCTGCTCTGGCTGCCGGCGCTGATCGCGTTGGTATGGACGACCTGGCTGCCGAAATGAAAGGCGGCGACCTGAACTATGACGTCGTTATTGCTTCCCCGGATGCAATGCGCGTTGTAGGTCAGTTGGGTCAGATCCTGGGTCCACGTGGCCTGATGCCTAACCCTAAAGTCGGCACCGTAACGCCAGACGTAGCTACCGCGGTTAAAAACGCCAAGGCTGGTCAGGTTCGTTATCGCACCGACAAAAACGGCATCATTCACACCTCCGTTGGCAAGGTCGGCTTCGACGCCGTCAAGCTGAAGGAAAACGTTGAAGCCCTGATCGCTGATCTGAAGCGTATCAAGCCAGCTTCCTCGAAAGGCATCTACGTCAAGCGCGTTACCCTGAGCACCACTATGGGCCCAGGTCTGGTCATCGACCAAGGCTCGCTGGACGTATAAGACACAAATTGGCGCAAGCGATTGCGCCAATTGAAAGATTGGGGTCCCTGCCTGGCGGGGGCTATCCAAGACCGTAGGCGACGCAAGTCTTAAACCAACAAGCCTACGCAGATGGTGCTCCCGGTTCCTTACCGAATCAGACACCAAAACGACATCCGGCCTCGGCCAGATGAAACGGTAACAAGCAGGAGTTAAACCCGTGGCAATTAATCTCGAAGACAAGAAGGCCATCGTCGCTGAAGTCAACGAGGCTGCCAAAGCTGCTCTGTCCGCTGTCGTGGCTGATGCCCGTGGTGTGACAGTAGGCGCTATGACCGGACTCCGTAAAGAGGCTCGTGAAGCTGGCGTATACGTACGTGTTGTACGTAACACCCTGCTCAAGCGCGCTGTTGCGGACACTGAATACAGTGTTCTCAACGACGTGTTCACTGGCCCGACTCTGATCGCGTTCTCCAAGGACCATCCAGGCGCTGCTGCCCGTTTGTTCAAAGAGTTCGCCAAGAGTCAGGATAAGTTCGAGATCAAGGCAGCTGCGTTCGAGGGCAAGTTCCTCGCAGCTAACCAAATCGACGTACTGGCAACACTGCCGACCCGCGACGAAGCCATTTCGCAGCTGATGAGCGTGATTCAAGGCGCTACCAGCAAGCTGGCTCGTACTCTGGCTGCAGTTCGCGAGCAAAAAGAAGCTGCCGCAGCCTAAAGCTGAGCAACTTCTCTCGCGTATTTTTGTTTATTTCGATGGCCGCGTAGGCCGTCCCCCAATTCAGGAAATACAGCAATGTCTATCTCCCAAGACGATATCCTCAACGCCGTAGCTGAAATGTCGGTTCTGCAGGTTGTTGAGCTGATCAAAGCTTTCGAAGAAAAATTCGGCGTTTCCGCTGCCGCTGCTTCCGCTGGCCCAGCTGCTGCTGCTGCCGTTGTTGAAGAGCAAACCGAATTCAACGTCATGCTGACCGAAGCTGGCGAGAAGAAAGTAAACGTGATCAAGGCAGTACGTGAACTGACCGGTCTGGGCCTGAAAGAAGCCAAGGCTGTAGTTGACGGCGCTCCTGCCATGGTTCTGGAAGCTGTTGCCAAAGACGCAGCTGACAAAGCCAAAGCTACTCTGGAAGAAGCAGGCGCTAAAGTCGAGCTGAAGTAAGCATCGACCTTGCGTCTCCAGCCCAAGCGTTAAGCTGAAGGCTGATGGCTGGTGGCTCTTGCCACCGGCCTTTTTCCGTTCTTGGCTGTCGACTCGGTCGCCGCCATTAACGCGCTGTAGCCACCCGAAGCGGTGGTGCAAACCATGGGGTTTGCAAGATTTTCTGGCTGCTCCCGTCGGAGGGGCCAAACAAGCAGGTGACCAAGCTGGGGAACGCTGATGGCTTACTCATATACTGAGAAAAAACGTATCCGCAAGGACTTTAGCAAGTTGCCGGACGTCATGGATGTCCCGTACCTTCTGGCTATCCAGCTGGATTCGTATCGTGAATTCTTGCAGGCGGGAGCGACCAAAGATCAGTTCCGCGACGTGGGCCTGCATGCGGCCTTCAAATCCGTTTTCCCGATCATCAGCTACTCCGGCAATGCTGCGCTGGAGTACGTCGGTTATCGCCTGGGCGAACCGGCATTTGATGTCAAAGAATGCGTGTTGCGTGGCGTTACGTACGCCGTACCGTTGCGGGTAAAAGTCCGTCTGATCATTTTCGACAAAGAATCGTCGAACAAAGCGATCAAGGACATCAAAGAGCAAGAAGTCTACATGGGCGAAATCCCATTGATGACTGAAAACGGTACCTTCGTTATCAACGGTACCGAGCGTGTAATCGTTTCCCAGCTGCACCGTTCCCCGGGCGTGTTCTTCGACCACGACCGCGGCAAGACGCACAGCTCCGGCAAACTCCTGTACTCCGCGCGGATCATTCCGTACCGCGGTTCGTGGTTGGACTTCGAGTTCGACCCGAAAGACTGCGTATTCGTGCGTATCGACCGTCGTCGCAAGCTGCCGGCCTCGGTACTGCTGCGCGCGCTCGGCTATACCACTGAGCAAGTGCTGGACGCGTTCTATACCACCAACGTATTCAGCCTGAAGGATGAAACCCTCAAGCTGGAGCTGATCGCTTCGCGTCTGCGTGGTGAAATTGCCGTCCTGGACATCCAGGATGAGAAGGGCAAGGTCATCGTTGAGGCTGGCCGTCGTATCACTGCGCGCCACATCAACCAGATCGAAAAGGCCGGTATCAAAGAGCTGGAAGTGCCTCTGGACTACGTTCTGGGTCGCACGACCGCCAAGGTCATCGTTCACCCGGCTACAGGCGAAATCCTGGCTGAGTGCAATACCGAGCTGAACACCGAGATCCTGGCGAAAATCGCCAAGGCCCAGGTTGTTCGCATCGAGACCCTGTACACCAACGATATCGACTGCGGTCCGTTCATCTCCGACACTCTGAAGATCGACTCCACCAGCAACCAATTGGAAGCGCTGGTCGAGATCTATCGCATGATGCGTCCTGGCGAGCCACCAACCAAAGACGCTGCCGAAACCCTGTTCAACAACCTGTTCTTCAGCCCTGAGCGCTATGACCTGTCTGCGGTCGGCCGGATGAAGTTCAACCGTCGTATCGGTCGTACCGAGATCGAAGGTTCGGGCGTGCTGTGCAAGGAAGACATCGTCGCGGTACTGAAGACGCTGGTCGACATCCGTAACGGCAAAGGCATCGTCGATGACATCGACCACCTGGGTAACCGTCGTGTTCGCTGCGTAGGCGAAATGGCCGAGAACCAGTTCCGCGTTGGCCTGGTGCGTGTTGAGCGCGCGGTCAAAGAGCGTCTGTCGATGGCTGAAAGCGAAGGCCTGATGCCGCAAGACCTGATCAACGCCAAGCCAGTGGCCGCGGCAGTGAAAGAGTTCTTCGGTTCCAGCCAGCTTTCCCAGTTCATGGACCAGAACAACCCGCTGTCCGAGATCACCCTCAAGCGCCGTGTATCCGCACTGGGCCCGGGCGGTCTGACCCGTGAGCGTGCTGGCTTCGAAGTTCGTGACGTACACCCGACGCACTACGGTCGTGTTTGCCCGATCGAAACGCCGGAAGGTCCGAACATCGGTCTGATCAACTCCCTGGCCGCTTATGCGCGTACCAACCAGTATGGCTTCCTCGAGAGCCCGTACCGTGTGGTGAAAGACGCTCTGGTCACCGACGAGATCGTGTTCCTGTCCGCCATCGAAGAAGCTGATCACGTGATCGCTCAGGCTTCGGCCACGATGAACGACAAGAAAGTCCTGATCGACGAGCTGGTAGCTGTTCGTCACTTGAACGAGTTCACCGTCAAGGCGCCGGAAGACGTCACCTTGATGGACGTTTCTCCGAAGCAGGTAGTTTCGGTTGCTGCGTCGCTGATCCCGTTCCTGGAGCACGATGACGCCAACCGTGCGTTGATGGGTTCCAACATGCAGCGTCAAGCTGTACCGACCCTGCGTGCTGACAAGCCGCTGGTAGGTACCGGCATGGAGCGGAACGTAGCCCGTGACTCCGGCGTTTGCGTCGTGGCTCGTCGTGGCGGCGTTATCGACTCCGTTGATGCCAGCCGTATCGTGGTTCGTGTTGCCGATGACGAAGTTGAAACTGGCGAAGCCGGTGTCGACATCTACAACCTGACCAAATACACCCGCTCGAACCAGAACACCTGCATCAACCAGCGTCCGCTGGTGAGCAAGGGTGATCGCGTTCAGCGTAGCGACATCATGGCCGATGGCCCGTCCACCGACATGGGTGAACTGGCTCTGGGTCAGAACATGCGCATCGCGTTCATGGCATGGAACGGCTTCAACTTCGAAGACTCCATCTGCCTGTCCGAGCGTGTGGTTCAAGAAGACCGCTTCACCACGATCCACATTCAGGAACTGACCTGTGTGGCACGTGACACCAAGCTTGGTCCTGAGGAAATCACTGCAGACATCCCGAACGTGGGTGAAGCTGCACTGAACAAGCTGGACGAAGCCGGTATCGTTTACGTAGGTGCTGAAGTTGGCGCAGGCGACATCCTGGTGGGTAAGGTCACTCCGAAAGGCGAGACCCAACTGACTCCGGAAGAGAAGCTGCTGCGTGCCATCTTCGGTGAAAAAGCCAGCGACGTTAAAGACACCTCCCTGCGTGTACCTACCGGTACCAAGGGTACTGTCATCGACGTACAAGTCTTCACCCGTGACGGCGTTGAGCGTGATGCTCGTGCACTGTCCATCGAGAAGACCCAGCTCGACGAGATCCGCAAGGATCTGAACGAAGAGTTCCGTATCGTTGAAGGCGCGACCTTCGAACGCCTGCGCTCCGCTCTGGTAGGCCACAAGGCCGAAGGCGGCGCAGGTCTGAAGAAAGGTCAGGACATCACCGACGAAGTTCTCGACGGTCTTGAGCACGGCCAGTGGTTCAAACTGCGCATGGCTGAAGACGCTCTGAACGAGCAGCTCGAGAAGGCCCAGGCCTACATCGTTGATCGCCGCCGTCTGCTGGACGACAAGTTCGAAGACAAGAAGCGCAAACTGCAGCAGGGCGATGACCTGGCTCCAGGCGTGCTGAAAATCGTCAAGGTTTACCTGGCAATCCGTCGCCGCATCCAGCCGGGCGACAAGATGGCCGGTCGTCACGGTAACAAAGGTGTGGTCTCCGTGATCATGCCGGTTGAAGACATGCCGCACGATGCCAATGGCACCCCGGTCGACGTCGTCCTCAACCCGTTGGGCGTACCTTCGCGTATGAACGTTGGTC
Source organism: Pseudomonas synxantha BG33R (assembly GCF_000263715.2). Lineage (NCBI taxonomy): Bacteria > Pseudomonadati > Pseudomonadota > Gammaproteobacteria > Pseudomonadales > Pseudomonadaceae > Pseudomonas > Pseudomonas synxantha. The sequence goes on along the minus strand of NZ_CM001514.1, from coordinate 5,645,420 downwards.
AGATCCTTGAAACCCACCTGGGCCTCGCGGCCAAAGGTCTGGGCGAGAAGATCAACCGTATGATCGAAGAGCAGCGCAAGGTCGCAGACCTGCGCAAGTTCCTGCACGAGATCTACAACGAGATCGGCGGTCGCAACGAAGAGCTGGATACCTTCTCCGACCAGGAAATCCTGGATCTGGCGAAGAACCTGCGCGGCGGCGTTCCAATGGCTACCCCGGTGTTCGACGGTGCCAAGGAAAGCGAAATCAAGGCCATGCTGAAACTGGCAGACCTGCCGGAAAGCGGCCAGATGCAGCTGTTCGACGGTCGTACCGGCAACAAGTTCGAGCGCCCGGTTACTGTTGGCTACATGTACATGCTGAAGCTGAACCACTTGGTAGACGACAAGATGCACGCTCGTTCTACTGGTTCGTACAGCCTGGTTACCCAGCAGCCGCTGGGTGGTAAGGCTCAGTTCGGTGGTCAGCGTTTCGGGGAGATGGAGGTCTGGGCACTGGAAGCATACGGTGCTGCATACACTCTGCAAGAAATGCTCACAGTGAAGTCGGACGATGTGAACGGTCGTACCAAGATGTACAAAAACATCGTGGACGGCGATCACCGTATGGAGCCGGGCATGCCCGAGTCCTTCAACGTGTTGATCAAAGAAATTCGTTCCCTCGGCATCGATATCGATCTGGAAACCGAATAACACGTGACGCGAATCGAGAGCGTGGCCGTTTGGTCCGCTCTCTGCTCCGCCAGGAGGAAAGGCCTTGAAAGACCTACTGAATTTGCTGAAAAACCAGGGTCAAGTCGAAGAGTTCGACGCCATCCGTATTGGATTGGCATCGCCTGAGATGATCCGTTCGTGGTCGTTCGGTGAAGTTAAAAAGCCGGAAACCATCAACTACCGTACGTTCAAACCTGAGCGTGACGGCCTGTTCTGCGCCAAGATCTTTGGCCCGGTAAAGGATTACGAGTGCCTGTGCGGTAAGTACAAGCGCTTGAAGCACCGTGGTGTGATCTGCGAGAAGTGCGGCGTTGAAGTCGCACTGGCCAAGGTTCGTCGTGAGCGTATGGCGCACATCGAACTGGCTTCGCCAGTCGCCCACATCTGGTTCCTGAAATCCCTGCCGTCCCGTATCGGCTTGCTGATGGACATGACTCTGCGTGATATCGAACGCGTTCTCTACTTCGAGAGCTATGTCGTTATCGATCCAGGCATGACCACCCTTGAAAAAGGTCAGCTGCTGAACGACGAGCAGTACTTCGAAGCGCTGGAAGAATTCGGTGACGATTTCGATGCCCGCATGGGTGCCGAAGCTGTCCGCGAACTGCTGCACGCTATCGACCTGGAACACGAGATTGGCCGCCTGCGTGAAGAAATTCCGCAAACCAACTCCGAAACCAAGATCAAGAAACTGTCCAAGCGTCTGAAGTTGATGGAAGCCTTCCAGGGTTCCGGCAACTTGCCAGAGTGGATGGTGCTGACCGTTCTGCCGGTTCTGCCGCCAGACCTGCGTCCGCTGGTACCGTTGGACGGTGGTCGTTTCGCGACGTCCGACCTCAACGACCTGTATCGCCGCGTGATCAACCGTAACAACCGCTTGAAGCGCCTGCTTGACCTGTCCGCTCCGGACATCATCGTGCGCAACGAAAAGCGTATGTTGCAGGAAGCTGTCGATGCCTTGCTCGACAACGGTCGTCGTGGCCGCGCTATCACCGGTTCCAACAAGCGTCCTCTGAAATCCCTGGCTGACATGATCAAGGGTAAGCAAGGTCGTTTCCGTCAGAACTTGCTCGGTAAGCGTGTTGACTACTCCGGTCGTTCGGTAATTACCGTAGGCCCGACCCTGCGTCTGCACCAGTGCGGTCTGCCCAAGAAGATGGCACTCGAGCTGTTCAAGCCATTCATCTTCGGCAAGCTGGAAATGCGCGGTCTCGCGACCACCATCAAAGCGGCCAAGAAAATGGTCGAGCGCGAACTGCCAGAGGTTTGGGACGTTCTCGCCGAGGTGATCCGCGAACACCCGGTTCTCCTCAACCGTGCACCGACCCTTCACCGTCTGGGTATCCAGGCGTTTGAACCAGTACTGATCGAAGGTAAGGCTATTCAGCTGCACCCTCTGGTCTGTGCCGCGTACAACGCCGACTTCGACGGCGACCAAATGGCCGTGCACGTACCGCTGACACTGGAAGCCCAGTTGGAAGCGCGCGCGTTGATGATGTCGACCAACAACATTCTGTCGCCAGCCAACGGTGAGCCAATCATCGTTCCGTCGCAGGACGTTGTATTGGGTCTGTACTACATGACCCGTGAAGCGATCAATGCCAAGGGCGAAGGTCGTGTGTTCGCTGACCTGCAGGAAGTTGACCGTGTGTTCCGTGCCGGCGAAGCCGCACTGCACGCCAAGGTCAAAGTGCGGATCAACGAAACCGTCAATGATCGTGACGGCGGCAGCGTGAGCAACACCCGTATCGTCGACACCACTGTCGGCCGCGCGCTGTTGTACCAGGTTGTGCCAAAAGGTCTGTCGTACGATGTCGTCAACCTGCCGATGAAGAAGAAGGCGATCTCCAAGCTGATCAACCAGTGCTACCGCGTGGTTGGTTTGAAAGAGACCGTTATCTTCGCTGACCAGTTGATGTACACAGGTTTCGCTTACTCCACTATCTCCGGCGTTTCCATCGGTGTTAACGACTTCGTTATCCCGGATGAAAAAGCTCGCATCATCAGTGCCGCCACTGACGAAGTGAAAGAGATCGAGAGCCAGTACGCCTCCGGCCTGGTAACCCAGGGCGAGAAGTACAACAAGGTGATCGACCTTTGGTCCAAGGCGAACGACGAAGTTTCCAAGGCGATGATGGCCAACCTCTCGAAAGAGAAAGTCATCGACCGTCACGGCGACGAAGTTGACCAGGAATCCTTCAACTCGATGTACATGATGGCCGACTCGGGCGCACGGGGTTCTGCTGCGCAGATCCGTCAGCTCGCCGGTATGCGTGGCCTGATGGCCAAGCCGGATGGCTCCATCATCGAAACGCCGATCACTGCGAACTTCCGTGAAGGTTTGAGCGTACTTCAGTACTTCATCTCCACTCACGGTGCTCGTAAGGGTCTTGCGGATACCGCGTTGAAAACCGCTAACTCCGGTTACCTGACTCGCCGTCTGGTAGACGTTGCACAAGATCTGGTTGTAACCGAGATCGATTGCGGCACCGAGCACGGCCTGCTGATGACTCCGCACATTGAAGGCGGTGACGTTGTAGAGCCGCTGGGTGAGCGCGTATTGGGTCGTGTGATAGCCCGTGACGTGTTCAAGCCAGGTACCGAGGAAGTTATCGTTCCTGCTGGCACCCTGGTTGACGAAAAGTGGGTCGAGTTCATCGAACTCAACAGCATCGACGAAGTGATCGTTCGCTCGCCGATCAGCTGCGAAACCCGCTATGGCATTTGCGCCAAGTGCTACGGCCGTGACTTGGCTCGTGGTCACCAGGTAAACATCGGTGAAGCGGTCGGCGTTATCGCTGCCCAGTCCATCGGTGAGCCGGGTACCCAGCTGACCATGCGTACGTTCCACATCGGTGGTGCGGCAAGCCGGACCTCCGCAGCCGACAGTGTTCAGGTGAAGAATGGCGGTACCGTCCGCCTGCACAACCTCAAGCACGTTGAGCGAGTGGATGGCCACCTGGTTGCTGTGTCCCGTTCCGGTGAGCTGGCAATCGCTGATGACTACGGTCGTGAGCGCGAGCGTTACAAGCTGCCGTACGGTGCTGTGATTTCGGTTAAAGAAGGTGACAAGGTCGACGCTGGCGCAATCGTGGCCAAGTGGGATCCGCACACTCACCCAATCGTTACCGAAATGAAAGGTACCGTGACCTACGTGGGCATGGAAGAAGGCATCACGATCAAGCGTCAGACTGACGAATTGACCGGTATGACCAACATTGAAGTACTCGACGCCAAAGATCGTCCAGCTGCCGGTAAAGACATCCGTCCTGCCGTGAAGATGGTTGATGACAACGGCAAGGATCTGTTGCTGCCAGGCACTGACGTAATCGCTCAGTACTTCCTGCCAGCCAACGCCCTGGTCGGTGTAGCGGATGGTGCGAAGATCGCGATCGGTGATGTTATCGCGCGTATCCCGCAAGAAACTTCGAAGACCCGTGACATCACCGGTGGTCTGCCGCGTGTTGCCGACTTGTTCGAAGCTCGTCGTCCGAAAGAAGCGTCGATTCTGGCTGAAGTCAGCGGCACCATCGCGTTCGGTAAAGAAACCAAAGGCAAGCGCCGTCTGGTCATTACTCCGAACGACGGTAGCGATCCGTATGAAGAGCTGATTCCGAAGTGGCGTCACCTGAACGTGTTCGAAGGCGAACAGGTAAACCGCGGCGAAGTTATCTCCGACGGCCCGAGCGATCCACACGACATCCTGCGTCTGCTGGGTGTGAGTGCGCTGGCCAAGTACATCGTTAACGAGATCCAGGACGTTTACCGTCTGCAAGGCGTGAAGATCAACGACAAGCACATCGAGACCATCCTGCGTCAGATGCTGCGTAAAGTTGAAATCGCTGAATCCGGCGATTCCAGTTTCATCAAGGGCGACCAGATGGAACTGACTCACGTACTGGTAGAAAACGAGCGCCTGGCGAACGAAGAGAAATTCGTTTCCAAGTTCACTCGCGTGCTGCTGGGTATCACCAAGGCGTCGTTGTCCACTGAGTCGTTCATCTCGGCGGCCTCCTTCCAGGAGACCACTCGCGTACTGACCGAAGCAGCGGTAACTGGCAAGCGCGATTACCTGCGCGGCCTGAAAGAAAACGTGGTCGTGGGTCGTCTGATCCCGGCGGGTACCGGTTTGGCTTACCACAGCGAGCGTAAGCGTCGCCGTGATGCTGACAAGCCGCTGCGCGTGAGCGCCAGTGAAGTGGAAGCTGCACTGACCGAAGCACTGAACTCAAGCGGTAACTGAGTTCTGCGATAGATGAGTCTGGGCCCTGACACTCCCGTTCGTCGGATCGAGGCATTTTTGCCCCGGTTCGGCGCGAGGGGAGGTCGGGGCCTTGCCTTGACTGGGGACAAGATCCTCTTTAGACTCTTGTACCCCTAAATTTGGCGGGAATTCGTTCCTGCCATTTTGCTTTTCTTGCAAGACAATAGCGTCGCAAGACAACAGTGGAGCTAGTAGATGGCAACTATCAACCAGCTGGTACGTCAGCCGCGTAAGCGTATCGTCGAGAAATCCGACGTACCTGCGCTGCAGAACTGCCCGCAACGTCGTGGCGTATGCACCCGTGTGTATACCACCACGCCGAAAAAACCTAACTCGGCACTGCGTAAAGTATGCCGTGTGCGTCTGACCAACGGTTTCGAGGTTTCCTCGTACATCGGCGGTGAAGGCCACAACCTGCAAGAGCACAGCGTGGTACTGATCCGCGGCGGTCGTGTAAAAGACTTGCCAGGTGTTCGTTATCACACCGTACGCGGCTCCTTGGATACTTCCGGCGTTAAAGGTCGTAACCAGGGTCGTTCGAAGTACGGTACCAAGAAGCCTAAGTAGTAGCGGCTTTTTGTAAACCTGAATCATCTTATTTTCTGAGTCGATAAGAGTAAGGTCGGAGGCGTCCCGAAAGGGCACCGATTCCGAGCGAACCTGAAGACCGTTTGAGGGCTTATCCATGCCAAGAAGACGCGTAGCAGCCAAGCGCGAAGTGCTTGACGATCCAAAATACGGAAGCCAAATTCTGGCCAAGTTCATGAACCACGTGATGGAAAGCGGCAAAAAAGCCGTTGCCGAGCGTATCGTTTATGGCGCGCTGGAAAAGGTTAAAGAACGCAAGAACAGCGACCCCCTGGAAATCTTCGAGAAAGCTCTCGACGCCATCGCTCCGCTGGTCGAAGTGAAGTCGCGCCGTGTAGGCGGTGCTACTTACCAGGTTCCGGTTGAAGTTCGCCCGTCCCGTCGTAACGCTCTGGCAATGCGCTGGTTGGTAGACTTCGCCCGTAAGCGCGGCGAGAAGTCTATGGCTCTGCGTTTGGCCGGCGAACTGTTGGACGCTGCTGAAGGTAAAGGTGCTGCTGTTAAGAAGCGTGAAGACGTGCACCGTATGGCTGAAGCTAACAAAGCTTTCTCGCACTACCGCTTCTAATTTTAGCTTCACTAATTTTGCGAGGGCTTTATGGCTCGTACTACTCCGATTAGCCGCTACCGTAACATCGGTATCGTCGCTCACGTGGATGCTGGTAAAACCACCACCACCGAGCGCGTACTGTTTTACACCGGCAAAAGTCACAAAATGGGCGAGGTGCATGACGGCGCCGCGACCACAGACTGGATGGTTCAGGAGCAGGAGCGTGGTATTACCATTACTTCTGCTGCTATTACCGCCTTCTGGAAAGGTTCCGAGAAGCAGTACAAAGACGAGCATCGCTTCAACGTAATCGATACCCCGGGCCACGTAGACTTCACTATTGAAGTTGAGCGTTCCCTGCGTGTACTCGACGGCGCTGTCGTTGTGTTCTGCGGCACCTCGGGTGTTGAGCCTCAGTCGGAAACCGTATGGCGTCAAGCCAACAAGTACGGCGTTCCACGTCTTGTTTATGTAAACAAGATGGACCGTGCTGGCGCCAACTTCCTGCGCGTGATCGGTCAGATCAAGCAGCGTCTGGGTCACACTCCGGTGCCTATCCAGTTGGCTATCGGTTCCGAAGACAACTTCCAGGGTCAGATCGATCTGATCAACATGGAAGCTGTTTACTGGAATGATTCCGACAAAGGTATGGTTCCTGTTCGCAAGCCTATCCCTGAAGAGCTTCAGGAGCTGGCTGACGAGTGGCGCAACAACATGGTTGAGGCTGCTGCCGAAGCCAGCGAAGAACTGATGAACAAATACCTCGAAGGTGAAGAACTCACCAACGTGGAAATCAAGGCCGCTCTGCGTCAGCGTACTATCGCTGGTGAGATCGTCTTGGCTGTTTGCGGTTCTTCCTTCAAGAACAAGGGTGTTCCCCTGGTTCTCGATGCCGTTATCGACTACCTGCCTGCTCCAACCGACATTCCTGCTATCAAGGGTACCAACCCTGATAACGAGGAAGAAGAGATGGAGCGTCATGCTGACGACAACGAGCCGTTCTCGGCTCTGGCGTTCAAGATCGCTACAGACCCATTCGTGGGTACTTTGACCTTCGTTCGCGTTTACTCGGGCGTGTTGGCCTCCGGCGACGGCGTGATCAACTCGGTTAAAGGCAAGAAAGAGCGCGTGGGCCGTATGGTGCAAATGCACGCAAACGCTCGCGAAGAGATCAAGGAAGTACGCGCTGGTGACATCGCGGCCCTGATCGGCATGAAGGACGTCACCACTGGTGAGACTTTGTGCGACGCTGCCAAGCCAATCATCCTGGTTCGCATGGACTTCCCGGAGCCGGTTATCTCGGTTGCCGTAGAGCCTAAGACCAAGGATGACCAGGAAAAAATGGGTATCGCTCTGGGCAAGCTTGCTCAGGAAGATCCATCTTTCCGCGTCAAGACTGATGAAGAGACTGGTCAAACGATCATCTCTGGCATGGGCGAGCTGCACCTGGACATCCTGGTTGACCGGATGCGCCGTGAGTTCAACGTCGAAGCCAACATCGGTAAGCCTCAGGTTTCCTATCGTGAGCGCATCACGAAGAACTGTGAAATCGAAGGCAAGTTCGTTCGTCAATCCGGCGGTCGTGGTCAGTTCGGTCACTGCTGGATCCGTTTTGCTCCTGCTGACGAAGGTCAGGAAGGTCTGCAATTCGTGAACGAAGTAGTAGGTGGTGTGGTTCCTAAGGAATACATCCCTGCTATCCAGAAGGGTATCGAAGAGCAGATGAAGAACGGTGTTGTTGCCGGCTATCCGCTGATCGGCCTGAAAGCAACCGTTTTTGACGGTTCTTACCACGACGTCGACTCCAACGAGATGGCGTTTAAGGTGGCTGCTTCCATGGCAACCAAGCAACTGGCCCAGAAGGGCGGTGGTGAGTTGCTTGAGCCAATCATGGCGGTAGAAGTTGTTACACCTGAAGACTATATGGGTGATGTCATGGGCGACCTTAACCGTCGTCGCGGCATGATCTTGGGTATGGAAGACACGGTTTCCGGCAAAGTGATTCGCGCCGAGGTTCCGTTGGGTGAGATGTTCGGTTATGCGACCGACGTTCGCTCCATGTCCCAGGGTCGCGCAAGCTACTCTATGGAATTCAAAAAATACAACACAGCTCCGGCGCACATCGCTGAAACTGTATCCAAAAAACAAGGCTGATTCAGTCCTTTAGGCAAGGAGTTAATTGTCGTGGCTAAAGAAAAATTTGATCGTTCCCTACCGCACGTAAACGTTGGCACCATCGGCCACGTTGACCACGGTAAAACCACTCTGACCGCTGCTCTGACTCGCGTCTGCTCCGAAGTTTTCGGTTCGGCTCGTGTTGACTTCGACAAGATCGACAGCGCACCAGAAGAAAAAGCTCGTGGTATCACCATCAACACCGCGCACGTTGAGTACAACTCGACTATTCGTCACTACGCTCACGTTGACTGCCCAGGTCACGCTGACTATGTGAAGAACATGATCACTGGTGCTGCCCAGATGGACGGCGCGATCCTGGTTTGCTCGGCCGCTGATGGTCCGATGCCACAAACTCGTGAGCACATCCTGCTGTCCCGCCAGGTTGGCGTTCCGTACATCGTGGTTTTCCTGAACAAGGCTGACCTGGTAGACGACGCTGAGCTGCTGGAACTGGTTGAGATGGAAGTGCGCGACCTGCTGAGCACTTACGACTTCCCAGGTGACGACACTCCGATCATCATCGGTTCTGCTCGTATGGCTCTGGAAGGCAACGACGAAAACGAAATGGGCACCACTGCCGTTCGTAAACTGGTTGAAACTCTGGACAGCTACATCCCAGAACCAGTTCGTCTGACCGACAAGCCGTTCCTGATGCCAATCGAAGACGTATTCTCGATCTCCGGTCGCGGTACTGTTGTGACTGGTCGTATCGAGCGCGGTATCGTTCGCGTTCAGGATCCACTGGAAATCGTTGGTCTGCGTGACACTACCGTCACCACCTGCACCGGTGTTGAAATGTTCCGCAAGCTGCTCGACGAAGGTCGTGCTGGCGAGAACTGCGGCGTTCTGCTGCGTGGTACCAAGCGTGACGACGTTGAGCGTGGCCAGGTTCTGGTTAAGCCAGGTTCGGTCAAGCCGCACACCAAGTTCACCGCAGAAGTTTACGTTCTGAGCAAAGAAGAAGGCGGTCGTCATACTCCGTTCTTCAAAGGCTACCGTCCACAGTTCTACTTCCGTACTACTGACGTGACCGGTAACTGCGAATTGCCAGAAGGCGTTGAAATGGTAATGCCAGGTGATAACATTCAAATGACTGTTACCCTGATCAAAACCATCGCAATGGAAGACGGTCTGCGCTTCGCAATCCGTGAAGGCGGCCGTACCGTTGGTGCTGGCGTTGTAGCTAAAATCATCGAGTAATCTCTCTTTTGAGTGAGCTTTGATGTTTTGAGAAAGCCCCCGCTTAGCGGGGGCTTTTTTATTGGGTTGACACCTATCTAGGGCGTCTATAGAATTGCGCCTCCTTTTAACGGGCGTATTGCGCCCGGTGGGAATAGCAGCCGGAGTCTGAAATCCAATGCAAAATCAGCAAATCCGTATCAGGTTGAAGGCTTTTGACCATCGCCTGATCGACCAATCCACCCAGGAAATCGTGGAAACCGCGAAACGTACTGGTGCTCAAGTGCGTGGTCCAATTCCACTGCCTACCCGTAAAGAGCGGTTCACCGTTCTGGTCTCCCCGCACGTCAACAAAGACGCGCGTGACCAGTACGAGATCCGTACTCATAAGCGCGTACTGGACATCGTCCAGCCAACGGATAAAACCGTTGATGCACTTATGAAGCTCGATCTGGCGGCCGGTGTGGAAGTACAGATCAGCCTCGGCTAAGACTTGGGTCTTAGTCGTGTAACGCTCTGAAATGGGCGGCCATAGCGGGTGAAAGCCCCGTACACTCATGAGGTTTACAACATGACTATTGGTGTAGTCGGTCGTAAATGCGGTATGACCCGTATTTTCACCGAAGAAGGTGTCTCCATTCCGGTCACGGTCATTGAGATCGAACCGAATCGCGTCACCCAGTTCAAAACTGAAGAAACCGATGGCTATCGTGCAGTGCAAGTCACTGTCGGCGAGCGTCGTGCTTCGCGCGTGACTGCTGCTCAAGCAGGTCACTTCGCTAAAGCAAACGTTGCAGCTGGTCGTACTGTTATGGAGTTCCGTCTTGAAGACGGCGACTACCAGGCTGGCGATCTGATCAACGCTGAAATCTTCGCCGCTGGTCAACTGGTTGATGTAACCGGTCAGTCCAAAGGTAAAGGCTTCCAGGGTACGATCAAGCGTTGGAATTTCCGTGGTCAAGACAACACTCACGGTAACTCCGTTTCCCACCGCGTCCCGGGCTCTATTGGCCAGTGCCAGACTCCTGGTCGTGTATTCAAGGGCAAAAAAATGTCCGGTCATATGGGCGCTGAGCGCGTGACCGTGCAGTCCCTCGAAGTAGTGCGCGTCGACGCTGAACGCAATCTGTTGTTGGTCAAGGGTGCTGTTCCTGGCGCTACTGGCGGCAACCTGGTTGTACGTCCAGCGGCCAAGGCTCGCGGTTAAGGGGAAGCTGACATGCAATTAAATGTAAATGACGCTCAAGCGATCGAAGTTTCCGAACTGACATTTGGCGGCGAATTCAACGAGACGCTGGTTCACCAAGCAGTCGTGGCCTACATGGCCGGCGGCCGTCAAGGTAGCAAGCAGCAAAAGACCCGTTCCGACGTACGTGGTGGCGGTAAGCGCCCTTGGCGTCAGAAAGGCACTGGCCGTGCTCGTGCCGGTACTATCCGTAGCCCAATCTGGCGTGGCGGCGGTACCACTTTCGCAGCTCGTCCACAGGATCACTCTCAGAAGCTCAACAAGAAGATGTACCGCGCAGCTCTGCGCTCCATCCTTGCTGAACTCGTGCGTACTGATCGTCTGGTCGTGGTTCAGGACTTCGCTGTTGAAAGTCCAAAAACCAAAGATCTGCTGGGCAAACTGAACAACATGAGCCTGACCGACGTTTTGATCGTGTCTGAAGCTGTTGATCAGAACCTGTACCTGGCTGCTCGCAACCTGCCACACGTTGATGTACGTGACGTGCAAGGTTCCGATCCAGTTAGTCTGATCGCATACGACAAGGTGTTGATCACCGTGTCGGCCGTGAAGAAATTCGAGGAGCTGCTGGGATGAACCAGGAACGCGTATTTAAAGTTCTGCTTGGCCCGCACGTTTCCGAAAAGGCTACGGTTCTGGCTGACAAGAAAGGCCAGTTCGTTTTCAAGGTTGCAACTGACGCAACCAAGCTGGAAATCAAGAAGGCCGTCGAAAGCCTGTTCAGCGTGAAAGTAGAGCGTGTTACTACCCTGAATGTTCTGGGTAAGAGCAAGCGCACTGCTCGCGGTCTGGGCAAGCGTAATGACTGGAAGAAGGCAGTTATCTCCCTTCAGCCAGGCCAAGATCTCGATTTCAGCAGCAGTGCTGAGTAAGGAAGGGGTGCATCATGGCAATCGTTAAATGCAAACCGACTTCCCCTGGCCGCCGTTTTGTGGTCAAGGTGGTCAACCAGGAGCTGCATAAAGGCGCTCCTCACGCACCGCTGCTCGAGAAAAAATCGAAGTCTGGTGGTCGTAACAACAATGGTCGCATTACCACTCGTCACATCGGTGGTGGCCATAAGCAGCATTATCGTCTGGTCGATTTCCGTCGCAATGACAAAGATGGCATCGCTGCCACTGTCGAGCGTATTGAATACGATCCTAACCGTACTGCTCACATCGCTCTGCTGCTGTACGCAGATGGCGAGCGTCGCTACATCATCGCCCCTAAAGGCGTGAGTGCTGGTGACCAGCTGATCGCAGGTGCCCTGGCGCCGATCAAGCCGGGCAACGCTCTGCAACTGCGTAACATTCCAGTTGGTAGCACCGTACACGGCATCGAATTGAAGCCAGGTAAAGGCGCGCAAATCGCTCGTTCCGCTGGTGCTTCGGCTCAGCTGATCGCTCGTGAAGGTGTCTACGTGACCCTGCGTCTGCGTTCTGGTGAGATGCGTAAAGTGCTGGCTGAATGTCGTGCGACCCTGGGCGAAGTCTCGAACTCCGAGCACAGCCTGCGTTCGTTGGGTAAAGCTGGTGCCAAACGCTGGCGTGGCGTTCGCCCAACCGTTCGTGGTGTTGCCATGAACCCGGTTGACCACCCACACGGTGGTGGTGAAGGTCGTACCTCTGGTGGTCGTCATCCGGTATCGCCATGGGGCTTCCCGACTAAGGGCGCGAAGACTCGTGGTAATAAGCGTACCGACAAAATGATCGTCCGTCGTCGCAAGTAAATAGAGGGATACGACAGTGCCACGTTCTCTGAAAAAAGGTCCTTTTATTGATCTTCACCTACTGAAGAAGATCGAAGTGGCGGCGGAAAAGAACGATCGCAAACCAGTTAAGACCTGGTCGCGTCGTTCGATGATCCTGCCACAAATGGTCGGTCTGACCATCGCAGTACACAACGGTCGTCAACACGTCCCAGTTCTCGTTAACGAAGACATGGTCGGCCACAAACTGGGCGAGTTTGCCGGTACCCGCACTTATCGTGGGCACGTGGCAGACAAGAAAGCCAAGCGTTAAGGGGTTAGGAAATGGAAGTAGCCGCTAAGTTGTCGGGCGCTCGAATCTCCGCCCAGAAAGCCCGCTTGGTCGCCGACCAGATCCGCGGGAAGAAGGTGGGCGAAGCGCTCAACCTGTTGGCTTTCAGCAGTAAGAAAGCCGCCGAGATCATGAAGAAAGTGCTGGAGTCGGCCGTAGCCAACGCCGAGCATAACGAAGGCGCAGACGTTGATGACCTGAAGGTCAGCACCGTTTTCGTCAACGAAGGGCGTTCGCTGAAGCGCATCATGCCACGTGCCAAAGGCCGTGCTGATCGCATCGTCAAGCGGTCTTGCCATATCACTGTCAAGGTTGCTGACAAGTAACGGAGTCGAAGAGATGGGTCAGAAAGTACATCCCATTGGCATTCGCCTGGGAATCGTCAAGGAGCACACCTCCGTCTGGTACGCAGACGGTCGGACTTATGCGGACTATTTGTTCGCTGATCTGAAGGTGCGTGAGTATCTCCAAGACAAACTAAAAAGCGCGTCCGTAAGCCGTATCGATATCCATCGTCCGGCCCAAACTGCACGTATCACCATCCACACCGCTCGTCCAGGTATCGTTATCGGGAAGAAAGGTGAAGATGTTGAGAAACTGCGTCAGGACCTGACCAAGCAAATGGGTGTGCCTGTGCACATCAATATCGAAGAGATCCGCAAGCCGGAGCTCGACGGTATGCTGGTTGCGCAGAGCGTAGCTCAGCAGCTGGAGCGTCGCGTAATGTTCCGTCGCGCTATGAAGCGCGCCGTACAGAACGCCATGCGCATTGGTGCCAAAGGCATCAAAATCCAAGTGAGCGGTCGTCTCGGCGGTGCTGAAATCGCACGTACTGAATGGTATCGCGAAGGTCGTGTGCCACTGCACACCCTGCGTGCCGACATCGACTATGCCAACTACGAAGCTCACACCACTTACGGTGTGATCGGTGTAAAGGTTTGGATCTTCAAAGGCGAAGTAATTGGTGGTCGCCAAGAAGAACTGAAACCACAAGCACCAGCGCCTCGTAAAAAAGCTGCTAAGTAAGGGGTACGCCAAATGTTGCAACCTAAGCGTACGAAGTTCCGCAAGCAGATGACAGGCCACAACCGTGGTCTGGCTCAGCGCGGTAGCAAAGTCAGCTTCGGCGAGTTCGCGCTGAAGTCTGTAGCTCGTGGTCGTCTCACCGCTCGTCAGATCGAGTCAGCGCGTCGTGCTCTGACCCGTCACGTAAAACGTGGCGGCAAGATCTGGATCCGTGTATTCCCGGACAAGCCGATCTCCAAAAAACCTCTCGAGGTTCGGATGGGTAAAGGTAAGGGTAACGTGGAATACTGGGTTGCCCAGATTCAGCCAGGCAAAGTCCTGTATGAAATCGAGGGTGTTTCTGAAGAGCTGGCGCGTGAGGCTTTCGCCCTGGCTGCTGCAAAGCTGCCGCTCGCCACCTCCTTTGTTAAACGGACGGTGATGTGATGAAAGCGAATGAACTTCGTGAAAAATCCGCACAGCAGCTGAACGAGCAACTGCTCGGCCTGCTGCGCGACCAGTTCAATCTGCGTATGCAGAAAGCAACTGGCCAGTTGGGGCAGTCTCATCTGCTCTCGCAAGTTAAGCGTGACATCGCTCGCGTGAAGACTGTGCTCAACCAGCAGGCAGGTAAGTGATCATGGCTGAAGCCGAAAAGACTGTCCGTACGCTGACTGGCCGTGTTGTCAGCGACAAGATGGACAAAACCATCACCGTTTTGATCGAGCGTCGCGTTAAGCACCCGATCTACGGTAAATATGTTAAGCGTTCGACTAAGCTGCACGCGCACGACGAAACCAATCAGTGCCACATCGGCGACAAAGTCACTATTCGTGAAACTCGTCCGCTGGCCAAGACCAAGTCTTGGGCACTGGTTGATGTTCTCGAACGCGCTGTGGAAGTCTAAGGACTAGGGGTCGGAGAAATTATATGATTCAGACTCAATCCATGCTCGATGTGGCCGATAACAGCGGCGCTCGCCGTGTTATGTGCATCAAGGTGCTGGGTGGCTCCCATCGTCGTTACGCTGGTATCGGTGACATCATCAAGGTTACCGTGAAGGAAGCAATTCCTCGCGGTAAAGTGAAAAAAGGCCAAGTGATGACTGCTGTTGTAGTCCGCACTCGTCACGGCGTACGTCGTGCTGATGGCTCCATTATCCGCTTTGATGGCAACGCTGCTGTTCTTCTGAACAACAAGCAAGAGCCGATCGGCACCCGTATCTTTGGGCCAGTGACCCGTGAACTTCGTACTGAGAAGTTCATGAAGATCGTCTCGCTCGCCCCAGAAGTGCTGTAAGGAGATCCGACATGCAAAAGATTCGTCGTGACGACGAGATCATCGTGATCGCCGGCAAAGACAAAGGTAAGCGCGGTAAGGTGCTTAAGGTTCTCGCTAATAACCGTCTGGTTATCGGTGGTCTGAACCTGGTCAAGCGTCATACCAAGCCTAACCCGATGTCGGGCGTGCAGGGCGGTATCGTCGAGAAAGAAGCTCCGCTGGACGCTTCTAACGTCGCCATCTTCAATGGCGAAACCAACAAGGCTGACCGCGTTGGTTTCAAAGTAGAAGACGGTAAGAAAATTCGTGTCTTCAAGTCGACCCAAAAAGCGGTTGATGCTTGAACACTGCTAGGTAGATTAGACCATGGCACGACTACAAGAGATTTACCGGAAGGAAATCGCCCCTAAGCTTAAGGAAGAACTTAAGCTCGGGAACGTGATGGAAGTTCCGCGCGTCACCAAAATCACCCTGAACATGGGTCTGGGCGAAGCGATCGGCGACAAAAAAGTCATCGAGCACGCTGTTGCCGACCTGGAAAAGATCACCGGTCAAAAAGTCGTTGTGACTTACGCTCGGAAATCCATCGCTGGCTTTAAAGTCCGTGAAGGTTGGCCGATCGGCGTCAAAGTGACTCTGCGCCGTGAGCGTATGTACGAATTCCTGGATCGTCTGCTGTCGATCTCCCTGCCTCGGGTCCGCGACTTCCGCGGCCTGAATGCCAAGTCCTTCGATGGTCGTGGTAACTACAGCATGGGCGTGAAAGAGCAGATCATCTTCCCGGAAATCGACTACGACAAGATCGATGCTCTCCGCGGTCTGGACATCACCCTGACCACCACTGCCAAGAACGATGATGAAGGTCGCGCCCTGTTGCGTGCTTTCAAATTCCCGTTCCGCAACTGATTGGAGTAGGACCATGGCCAAGATGAGCATGAAAAACCGCGAGCTGAAGCGTCAGCTCACGGTTGCCAAGTACGCCAAGAAGCGTGCAGCACTGAAAGCAATCATCGTTGATCTGAACGCAAGTCCAGAAGCACGTTGGGAAGCTACAGTTGCTCTGCAGAAGCAGCCACGTGACGCAAGCGCTTCGCGCATGCGTAACCGCTGCCGCCTGACCGGTCGTCCACACGGCGTTTACCGCAAGTTCGGCCTCGGCCGTAACAAACTGCGTGAAGCGGCAATGCGTGGTGACGTACCAGGTCTGGTTAAAGCCAGCTGGTAAGTACTTTCAACGTCCAGGTGGTCTGAATCGCAAGATACTGACCGCCGGTGACCTTGAATCTGGATCAAGCCCCTTTTGGGGCTTGTTTCATTTCTGGAGTGTGTCTAAAATACGCGGCTCGCCTGAGCCCGTGTTTTTTGTGCTCGGAGATTCTCGGCGACATATGTAGCCGCAAGGCTAATTTTTTTGTATTAGGAGCGTCTAGCCCATGAGTATGCAGGACCCGTTAGCGGACATGCTAACTCGTATCCGTAATGCCCAGATGGCTGAAAAGTCCGTCGTAAGCATGCCATCTTCCAAGTTGAAGGTAGCTGTTGCCAAAGTCCTGAAAGACGAAGGCTACATTGCGGGTTATCAGATCAGCAGCGAAATCAAACCACTGCTGTCCATCGAGCTGAAGTACTTCGAAGGCCGTTCGGTCATCGAGGAAGTGAAGCGCGTTAGCCGTCCAGGCCTGCGTCAGTACAAGTCCGCTGAAGATCTGCCGAAAGTTCGTGGCGGTCTGGGCGTGTCTATCGTCTCCACCAACAAAGGTGTGATGACGGATCGTGCTGCGCGCGCTGCCGGTGTCGGCGGCGAAGTTCTTTGCACTGTGTTCTAAGGGGGGATAAGCATGTCTCGCGTCGCTAAGAACCCCGTTAAGCTGCCAGCCGGTGTCGAAGTCAAATTCGCAGGCCAACAGCTTTCGGTGAAGGGTGCCAAGGGTACTCTTGAACTGAACATCCATTCGTCCGTTGAGATCGTTGAAGAAGCTGGTGAGCTGCGTTTCGCTGCTCGCAATGGCGATCAACAAACTCGCGCAATGGCCGGTACCACGCGTGCGTTGGTAAACAACATGGTCCAAGGCGTAAGCCAAGGCTTCGAGCGCAAGCTCCAGCTGGTCGGTGTTGGTTACAAAGCGCAAGCAAAAGGCACGGTTTTGAACCTTGCCCTTGGCTTCTCGCACCCAGTGGATTACGAACTGCCAGCGGGCATCACTGCTGAGACTCCTAGCCAGACCGATATCCTGATCAAGGGCATCGACAAGCAGCTGGTAGGTCAAGTGGCCGCTGAGATCCGCGACTTCCGTCCACCAGAGCCGTACAAAGGCAAAGGTGTGCGCTACGCGGACGAAGTCGTCCGTCGTAAAGAAGCCAAGAAGAAGTAGGGCATAGCAAATGA
The DNA here is from genome assembly GCF_000263715.2 of Pseudomonas synxantha BG33R. NCBI lineage: Bacteria > Pseudomonadati > Pseudomonadota > Gammaproteobacteria > Pseudomonadales > Pseudomonadaceae > Pseudomonas > Pseudomonas synxantha. Next base: position 5,628,009 of record NZ_CM001514.1, on the reverse strand, counting down.
CCGACAAAAAAGTTACTCGACTGCGTCGCGCTCGCAAAGCACGCCTGAAAATGCACGAACTCGAAGTCGTGCGTCTCTGCGTGTTCCGCTCGTCGCAGCACATCTACGCCCAGGTCATCTCGGCCGACGGCAACAAAGTCCTGGCAAGCGCCTCGACTTTGGATAAAGAACTGCGTGATGGTGCCACTGGCAACATCGACGCGGCCACAAAGGTTGGCCAGCTGGTCGCTACGCGTGCTAAGGCCGCTGGCGTCTCGCAAGTGGCTTTCGACCGCTCTGGCTTCAAGTACCACGGTCGCGTGAAAGCGCTGGCTGATGCTGCTCGTGAAGCTGGGCTGGAGTTCTAAGTTATGTCAAATAACGACCAAAAGCGCGACGAAGGCTACATTGAGAAGCTGGTTCAAGTTAACCGCGTAGCCAAAACCGTTAAAGGCGGCCGTATCTTCACTTTCACCGCGTTGACCGTGGTGGGTGATGGTAAAGGGCGTGTTGGCTTCGGCCGTGGCAAGTCACGTGAAGTGCCTGCCGCGATCCAGAAGGCAATGGAAGCTGCTCGTCGCAACATGATCCAAGTTGATCTGAACGGCACCACTCTGCAGTACGCAATGAAGTCCGCTCACGGCGCTTCGAAGGTGTACATGCAGCCTGCTTCTGAAGGTACCGGTATCATCGCTGGCGGCGCTATGCGTGCTGTCCTCGAAGTTGCTGGCGTTCAGAACGTTCTGGCCAAGTGCTACGGCTCGACTAACCCGGTAAACGTGGTTCACGCCACTTTCAAGGGTCTGAAAGCTATGCAATCTCCTGAGTCCATCGCTGCCAAGCGTGGTCTGACTGTCAAGGAGATCTTCTGATCATGGCTACCGTTAAAGTAACGCTGATCAAAAGCATGACCGGCCGCATCCCTAACCACAAACTGTGTGTTAAAGGTTTGGGTCTGCGTCGCATCGGTCACACTGTAGAAGTCCAGGATACTCCCGAGAATCGCGGGATGATCAACAAGGCTTACTACATGCTGCGTGTAGAGGGTTAATCGATGAAACTCAATGATCTGAGTCCAGCGCCGGGTTCCCGTCGCGAAAAGCATCGTCCGGGCCGTGGTATCGGTAGCGGTTTGGGTAAGACTGGTGGCCGTGGCCACAAAGGTCAAACCTCCCGCTCCGGTGGCACCATCGCTCCAGGCTTTGAAGGCGGTCAACAGCCGCTGCATCGTCGCCTGCCTAAGTTCGGTTTCGTATCCCTGAAAGCCATGGACCGCGCAGAAGTGCGTCTGTCCGAGCTGGCTAAAGTGGAAGGCGACATCGTTACTGTGCAGACCCTGAAAGATGCCAACGTGATCAACGTCAACGTACAGCGTGTGAAAATCATGCTGTCCGGTGAAGTGACTCGCGCTGTCACTATCGGCAAGGGAATCGGCGCCACCAAAGGTGCGCGTTCGGCTATCGAAGCAGCTGGCGGCAAGTTCGAGGAATAAATGGCTAAGCAAGGTGCTCTCTCAGCGCTCGGCAAAGGCGGTATGTCTGAACTTTGGGCTCGTCTGCGTTTTCTGTTCCTGGCGATTATCGTCTACCGAATAGGCGCACACATCCCGGTTCCAGGTATCAACCCGGACCGACTCGCAGACCTGTTTCGACAGAATGAGGGGACCATTCTTAGCTTGTTCAACATGTTTTCCGGCGGTGCGCTGGAGCGGATGAGCATCTTTGCACTGGGGATCATGCCGTACATTTCGGCCTCGATCATCATGCAACTGATGACAGCCGTCAGCCCGCAGCTGGAGCAGTTGAAGAAGGAAGGTGAAGCTGGCCGTCGCAAGATTAGCCAGTACACCCGCTACGGCACTGTAGTCCTCGCCCTGGTTCAAGCTATCGGCATGTCCGTTGGCCTGGCAGGGCAGGGCGTTGCGTTCACTGGTGACTTTGGCTTCCATTTCGTCGCGGTATCCACGTTTGTGGCTGGTGCGATGTTCATGATGTGGCTGGGTGAGCAGATTACTGAGCGTGGTGTTGGTAACGGTATCTCGATGTTGATTTTCGCAGGTATCGTCGCCGGTCTTCCGAGAGCAATCGGGCAGTCTTTCGAGTCTGCGCGTCAGGGTGATATCAATATCTTCGCCCTGGTTGCTATCGGTTTGCTGGCAGTAGCGATTATCGGTTTTGTGGTGTTCATTGAGCGTGGCCAGCGTCGTATTGCTGTTCACTACGCCAAGCGTCAGCAGGGCCGTAAGGTTTTTGCTGCGCAGACCAGCCACTTGCCGCTGAAAGTGAATATGGCCGGTGTTATTCCGGCAATTTTCGCGAGCAGCATCTTGCTGTTTCCGGCTTCGTTGGGTACCTGGTTTGGTCAGTCTGAAAATATGGGCTGGCTGCAGGACCTCTCTCAGTCGATCGCTCCTGGTCAGCCGTTGAATATTCTGCTGTTTAGTGCAGGGATTATTTTCTTCTGCTTCTTCTATACGGCGTTGATGTTCAATCCGAAAGACGTAGCGGAAAACCTGAAGAAGTCCGGTGCCTTTATTCCGGGCATCCGTCCAGGTGAGCAGTCGGCGCGCTACATTGATGGCGTTCTGACTCGTTTGACCCTGTTCGGTGCTCTATATATGACGGCCGTGTGTCTGTTGCCCCAGTTCCTGGTGGTTGCAGCAAACGTTCCGTTCTACCTTGGCGGGACCTCGTTGCTGATCGTGGTCGTGGTTGTGATGGACTTCATGTCCCAAGTACAATCGCACCTCGTTTCGCACCAGTACGAATCCCTGATGAAGAAAGCCAACCTGAAGGGCTACGGCAGCGGCATGTTGCGCTGAGTACCCCATAAGGTTCGAGGAGTTGGTGATGAAAGTTCGTGCATCGGTGAAAAAGCTGTGCCGTAACTGCAAGATTATTCGCCGCGAAGGTGTTGTTCGAGTAATTTGCAGCGCGGAACCGCGTCACAAACAGCGCCAAGGCTGAGTGTGATCCGCTTGAAGCCCGGCAGCTAGTGCGCTGCCGGGTTGATTATTTGTTATTACAGCGATATTATCTCGCGCCCTATTTCTTGGCTTCCGGGGCGTAGGTAGCTGTCAATTGGAGTCCCACTGAATGGCCCGTATTGCAGGCGTTAACATTCCAGATAACAAGCACACTGTTATCTCGCTGACCTACATCTATGGTGTTGGTCGCACTACTGCGCAGAAAATTTGCGCAGTTGCTGGGGTAAACCCAGCCGCTAAGATCAAGGATCTGAGCGACGAGCAGATTGAACAGCTGCGTGGCGAAGTGGCGAAGTTCACCACTGAAGGTGACCTGCGTCGCGAAATCAACATGAAAATCAAGCGTTTGATGGACCTCGGTTGCTATCGCGGTCTGCGTCATCGTCGTGGTCTTCCAGTACGCGGTCAGCGTACCAAGACTAACGCGCGTACCCGTAAAGGTCCGCGTAAGCCGATCCGCAAGTAATCGCCCCAGCGAATCGACAGGAAAATTATCATGGCAAAACCTGCTGCTCGTCCTCGTAAAAAAGTTAAAAAGACAGTGGTTGATGGCATCGCCCACATCCATGCATCTTTTAACAACACAATCGTGACCATCACCGACCGTCAAGGTAACGCGCTTTCTTGGGCTACCTCTGGTGGTTCGGGTTTCCGCGGTTCCCGCAAGTCCACCCCGTTTGCCGCTCAAGTAGCTGCTGAACGTGCTGGTCAAGCTGCGCTGGAATACGGCCTGAAAAACCTCGACGTTAACGTCAAAGGTCCAGGTCCAGGTCGTGAGTCTGCTGTCCGTGCTTTGAACGGCTGTGGCTATAAGATCGCCAGCATCACCGACGTGACGCCAATCCCGCACAACGGGTGCCGTCCGCCGAAGAAGCGCCGCGTGTAATCCAGGAGATTGTAAAGAATGGCTCGTTACATTGGTCCAAAATGCAAACTCGCTCGTCGCGAAGGCACCGATCTCTTCCTGAAGAGCGGCGTGCGCGCGATCGAATCGAAGTGCAACATTGAAGCAGCACCTGGTATCCACGGCCAACGCCGCGGTCGCCAGTCCGATTACGGCACCCAACTGCGTGAAAAGCAGAAGGTCCGTCGTATTTACGGCGTTCTCGAGCGTCAGTTCAGCGGCTACTACAAAGAAGCTGCTGGCAAGAAAGGTGCAACCGGTGAAAACCTGCTGCAACTGCTCGAATGCCGTCTGGACAACGTTGTATACCGTATGGGCTTTGGTTCGACTCGTGCCGAATCCCGTCAGCTGGTATCGCACAAGTCGATCAGCGTTAACGGTCAGACCGTAAACGTTCCGTCTTACCAGGTTCGTGCTGGTGACGTGGTCGCAGTTCGCGAGAAAGCTAAAAACCAACTTCGCATTGTCCAAGCTCTCGATCTGTGTGCCCAACGTGGCCGCGTAGAATGGGTAGAAGTAGACACTGAGAAGAAGTCGGGCGTTTTCAAGAACGTTCCTGCTCGCAGTGATCTGTCCGCCGACATCAACGAAAGCCTGATTGTCGAGCTCTACTCCAAGTAAGGGCTAGAAAATAGGTGCATCCATGCAGATTTCGGTAAATGAGTTCCTGACACCCCGCCACATTGATGTGCAGGTTGTCAGTCCAACCCGCGCCAAAATTACTCTCGAGCCTCTCGAGCGTGGTTTTGGCCACACCCTGGGCAACGCGCTGCGCCGCATCCTGTTGTCCTCAATGCCCGGCTGTGCAGTAGTCGAGGCCGAGATTGACGGTGTGCTCCACGAGTACAGCGCCATCGAAGGTGTACAGGAAGACGTAATTGAAATCCTGTTGAACCTTAAAGGTCTGGCTATCAAGCTGCACGGCCGTGACGAAGTTACGCTGACCTTGTCGAAGAAGGGTTCGGGGGTGGTTACCGCTGCCGATATTCAGCTGGATCATGATGTCGAGATCGTTAACCCCGATCACGTAATCGCTAACCTGGCGTCTAACGGCGCCCTGAACATGAAGCTCACTGTAGCTCGTGGTCGTGGTTATGAACCGGCCGACTCGCGTCAGAGCGATGAAGACGAAAGCCGCAGCATTGGTCGCTTGCAGCTTGACTCTTCGTTCAGCCCGGTTCGCCGTATCGCATATGTGGTGGAAAACGCCCGTGTCGAGCAGCGTACTAACCTGGACAAGCTGGTTATTGATCTGGAAACCAACGGTACCCTGGATCCTGAAGAGGCTATCCGCCGCGCTGCAACCATTCTGCAACAGCAGTTGGCTGCGTTCGTCGACCTCAAAGGTGACAGCGAACCAGTGGTAATCGAGCAGGAAGACGAGATCGATCCGATCCTGCTTCGCCCGGTTGACGATCTGGAACTGACTGTACGTTCGGCTAACTGCCTTAAGGCGGAAAACATTTACTACATCGGCGACCTGATTCAGCGTACCGAAGTAGAACTGTTGAAGACTCCGAACCTTGGCAAGAAATCCTTGACTGAAATCAAGGACGTTCTGGCCTCCCGCGGTCTGTCCCTCGGCATGCGCCTCGACAACTGGCCGCCTGCAAGTCTTAAGAAGGACGACAAGGCGACTGCCTGATCGTCGTAATCACCGAACGTGAGTTTGGTAAGGAATGAACCATGCGTCATCGTAAAAGTGGTCGTCACCTGAGCCGTACCAGCTCGCACCGCAAGGCCATGTTCCAAAACATGGCGGTGTCGCTGTTCGAGCACGAGCTGATCAAAACTACACTGCCGAAAGCTAAAGAACTGCGTCGCGTTGCTGAGCCGCTGATCACTTTGGCCAAGACAGACAGCCTGGCTAACCGCCGTCTGGCTTTCGACCGTACTCGTTCGAAAGCTATCGTTGGTAAGCTCTTCAACGACCTGGGCAAGCGTTACGCTACCCGTGAGGGTGGCTACCTGCGCATCCTCAAGTGCGGCTTCCGCGCTGGCGACAACGCGCCTATGGCGTACGTCGAGTTGGTTGATCGTGCTACTGCCGGCGAAGCTGTAAGCGCCGAGTAAGACGACAAGCTGCAACAAAAAACCGGGCCTCGCGCCCGGTTTTTTGTGCGCGTAACAAAAGCGCAACTTATACAAGCTTCCATAGACGCTGCGCTGCACTATCGCGAGCGGAGTCTTGTTAGTTATTTTCTATCGAAGCCTGCAATTTAATGAATTTGTAGGTGTAGTGTTGATGATCAATACTCCCTCCAAGCCGATTAGCCGGCAGTTCCAAGTCCGACCTGAGGAAGATGCGCATGAGCCAGAATAAAGTCCTTACCACCGCCAGCGGCGCCCCCGTTGCGGATAACCAGAACTCCCGTTCCGCCGGCCCTCGTGGCCCGTTGTTGCTCGACGATTTCCATCTGATCGAGAAGCTCGCTCACTTCAACCGCGAAAACATCCCTGAGCGTCGCGTGCACGCCAAAGGATCGGGTGCCTACGGTACGTTCACTGTTACCCAGGACATCACCCAGTACACCAGTGCCAAGCTGTTCGAATCTGTTGGCAAGCAAACGCCTACATTCCTGCGATTCTCCACTGTAGGTGGCGAGCGCGGGTCTGCTGACACTGAACGTGATCCACGTGGTTTTGCCCTGAAGTTCTATACCGAAGAGGGCAACTGGGACATCGTGGGTAACAACACCCCTGTGTTCTTCATCCGGGATCCGCTGAAATTCCCGGACTTTATCCACACCCAGAAACGCCTGCCGCAGAGCAACCTGAAAAGCGCGCAGATGATGTGGGACTTCTGGTCGCACTCTCCAGAGGCGCTGCATCAGGTCACCATTCTGTTTTCGGACCGTGGCATTCCAGACGGCTATCGTCACATGCACGGCTTCGGTAGTCACACGTACAGCCTGATCAACGCCAAGGGCGAACGCCATTGGGTGAAGTGGCACTACAAGACCAAGCAAGGCATCAAGAACCTGGCCCCGGCCGAGGCTGCACGCCTGGCGGGTACCGACCCTGACTATGCTCAGCGTGATCTGTTTGGTGCGATCGAGCGCGGTGATTTTCCGAAATGGCGCGTCTGCATCCAGATCATGACTGAGGCTCAAGCAAACGCTCATTATGAGAACCCGTTTGACGTGACCAAGACCTGGTCGCAAAAAGAGTTCCCGCTGATCGAAGTGGGCGAGCTTGAGCTCAACCGTAATCCGCAGAACTACTTCGCTGAAGTGGAGCAGGCTGCATTTGGTCCGAGCAACATGGTTCCAGGCGTTGGCCTGTCACCCGATCGTATGTTGCAAGGTCGAGTGTTTGCCTACGCAGATGCCCACCGCTACCGTGTCGGCACTAACCACCAGCAACTGCCCGTAAACGCGCCGCGCAACCCGGTTAACAGTTACCAGCGTGACGGTTCTATGGCCTTCGGCAGCAATGGCGGTGCGGCTCCCAACTACGAGCCAAACAGCTATGCCGATGCGCCCAAGCAAGCCCCGCAGTACGCAGAGCCGGCACTGGCCCTGAGCGGCGCTGCTGATCGTTACGATCACCGCGAAGATACGGACTACTACAGCCATGCGGGCGCGCTGTTCCGCTTGATGAATGATGAGCAGAAAGCCCTGCTGACCAATAACATTGCCGGTGCGATGGCTGGCGTTTCCAGCGATGTGGTCCAGCGTCAATTGCAGCACTTCTACAAGGCCGACCCGGCTTATGGAGAAGCAATCGCAAAGGCACTGGGTGTATCGCTTAACTGACTCTAAACGATAAGCAGAACCGCCCTCATTTGGGCGGTTTTTGCGTTATTTCAGCTACTTTTCTACGGAAATCTTCACTTTTCTGCCGTTGATCCCGTGACCTTCAAGTCATCATGGTTCAAACTACAGTCTTTCAAGCAGGGAGATGTAGGGCGATGCAAGGTCACCCCGACGTAATCGATTACCTCAACACGTTGCTGACGGGCGAACTGGCAGCTCGTGACCAATATTTCATCCATTCGCGCATGTACGAAGACTGGGGCTTTACCGAGCTCTACGAGCGTATCAACCACGAGATGGAAGAAGAGGCACAGCACGCCGACGCACTGATGCGCCGTATTCTGATGCTCGAAGGCACGCCGCGTATGCGTCCTGATGATCTCGATGTGGGGACCACGGTACCGGACATGCTCGCTGCCGACCTTCGCCTCGAGTACAAAGTTCGCGCTGCGCTCTGCAAGGGCATCGAGCTTTGCGAGCAGCACAACGACTACGTCACCCGGGAAATATTGCGGGTGCAGTTGAATGACACCGAAGAAGATCACACCTACTGGTTGGAAAAACAGATGGGCCTGATCAAGTTGATTGGTCTGGAGAATTACCTGCAATCGCAGTTCTGATTCCCAGCTGTAAAAAAGCCCCTGTCACCGCAAAGTGACAGGGGCTTTTTATTGGGCCGGAAAAAGTCAGGCCCGGTCGCGCTCCAGCAACGGTTTCAAGTAGTAACCGGTGTGCGACTGTGGCATTTCGCAAACTTGCTCCGGCGTACCCACTGCGATGATCTGACCACCCTTGGAGCCACCTTCCGGCCCAAGGTCCACCAGCCAGTCAGCGGTCTTGATCACATCAAGATTGTGCTCGATCACCACCACGGTATTGCCGTGGTCTCGCAGCCGGTGCAGCACGTCCAGCAATTGCTGGATATCCGCGAAGTGCAGACCGGTGGTCGGTTCATCGAGGATGTACAAGGTTTTGCCGGTATCGCGCTTGGACAGCTCGCGAGACAGCTTGACCCGTTGTGCCTCGCCACCCGAAAGCGTGGTCGCCGATTGCCCCAGCTTGATGTACGACAAGCCCACATCCATCAGCGTTTGCAGCTTGCGCGCCAATGCCGGCACTGCGTCGAAGAACTCGCGAGCTTCCTCGATGGTCATTTCCAGGGTTTCATGGATGCTCTTGCCCTTGTACTTGATCTCAAGGGTTTCGCGGTTGTAGCGCTTGCTTTTGCACACGTCGCACGGCACGTAGATGTCCGGCAGAAAATGCATCTCCACCTTGATCAAGCCATCGCCCTGGCAGGCCTCACAGCGCCCGCCCTTGACGTTGAACGAGAACCGCCCTGGTCCATAGCCGCGCGAGCGGGACTCGGGTACACCCGCGAACAGCTCGCGGATCGGCGTAAACAGCCCGGTGTAGGTGGCCGGGTTGGAGCGTGGGGTACGCCCAATCGGGCTTTGGTCGATATCGACCACCTTGTCCAGGTGCTCCAGGCCCTTGATGCTGTCGTGTGCCGCCGCTTCCAGGGTGGTCGCGCCGTTCAGGGCGGTGGCACTCAATGGGAACAGCGTGTTGTTGATCAGCGTCGACTTGCCCGAACCGGAAACACCGGTCACACAGGTCAGTAGGCCCAGCGGAATCTCCAGGTCGACATTGCGCAGGTTGTTGCCGCGCGCGCCCTTGAGATGCAGTGCCATCTTTTTGTTACGCGGCGTACGCTTGGCGGGCACTTCGATCTTCACCCGGCCAGACAGGTACTTGCCGGTCAACGAATCAGGATGTGCCATCACTTCGGCAGGCGTGCCCTCGGCAACGATATGTCCGCCGTGCACCCCTGCGCCCGGGCCGATATCGACCACGTAGTCCGCCAGGCGGATGGCATCTTCATCGTGCTCGACCACAATCACGGTATTGCCGATGTCTCGCAGGTGTTTCAACGTGCCGAGCAGGCGATCGTTATCCCGTTGGTGCAAGCCAATCGACGGTTCGTCGAGGATATACAGCACGCCCACAAGGCCCGCACCGATCTGGCTGGCCAGCCGGATCCGCTGTGCTTCACCGCCCGACAAGGTATCGGCGCTGCGGTCCAGTGACAGATAGTCCAGGCCAACGTTGACCAGGAACTGCAGGCGCTCGCGAATTTCCTTGAGGATCTTGTCGGCAATTTCCCCACGACGCCCGGTGAGCTTGAGGACACCAAAATATTCACACGCATCGCCGATTGGCAGGTTAGTCACTGCCGGCAACGTTTTTTCGCCCACCCACACATGCCGCGCTTCACGGCGCAGGCGTGTGCCACGGCAATCCGGGCAAGGCTGTGTGCTGAGGAACTTTGCCAGTTCTTCACGCACACTTGCCGATTCGGTCTCGCGGTAGCGACGTTCCAGGTTCGGCACGATGCCTTCGAACGGGTGGGAGCGCTTGACGATGTCGCCACGGTCGTTCAGGTACTTGAAGTCGACATTCTGCGAGCCGCTGCCATGCAGAATGACCTTCTGCTGGTCTGCCGGCAGCTGGTTGAACGGCACTTCCAGGCTGAACTTGTAGTGTGAGGCCAATGACCCGAGCATCTGGAAATAGTAGACGTTACGCCTGTCCCAGCCGCGTATCGCCCCTTCGGCCAGGGTCAGGTCGCCATTGACCAGACGCTTGATATCGAAGAACTGCTTCACGCCCAGGCCATCGCACGTCGGGCAGGCGCCGGCTGGGTTGTTGAAGGAAAACAGCTTGGGTTCCAGTTCGCTGATGGCGTGCCCACAGATTGGGCAGGCGAAGCGCGCGGAGAAGATGATCTCTTCGCCCGGCTCGTCATCCATCGGCGCAACCAGGGCAATGCCGTCGGCCAGCTTCAGCGCGGTCTCGAACGATTCCGCCAAACGCTGCTGCAGGTCGGCGCGTACCTTGAAGCGGTCGACCACCACATCAATGGAATGCTTTTTCTGCTTGTCGAGCTTGGGCGCTTCATCCAGCTCATAGAGCTTGCCGTTGATGCGCGCACGTACAAAACCCTGGGCACGCAGCTCTTCGAAGACCGAAAGGTGTTCGCCCTTGCGCTCGCGGATGACGGGCGCCAGCAGCATCAGCTTGGCGCCTTCCGGCTGGGCCAGTACCAGGTCGACCATCTGGCTGACGGTCTGGGCTTCCAGGGGAATATCGTGGTCCGGGCAGCGCGGAATACCCACGCGCGCATACAGCAGGCGCAGGTAGTCGTAGATTTCGGTAATGGTGCCCACGGTGGAACGCGGGTTGTGGGAGGTCGACTTCTGCTCGATGGAAATGGCCGGCGACAAGCCTTCGATGGTGTCGACGTCGGGCTTTTCCATCATCGACAGGAATTGCCGGGCATAGGCCGACAGGGATTCCACATAGCGACGCTGACCTTCGGCATACAGCGTGTCGAACGCCAGGGACGACTTGCCGGAGCCGGACAAGCCGGTGATGACGATCAGTTTGTCCCGGGGCAGGGTCAGGTCGATGTTCTTCAGGTTGTGGGTTCTAGCCCCACGAATCAGGATCTTGTCCAAGATGGCCTCGCACGGCGGGCGTAAATAATGCCGGAGTATACGGCTAAAGACTGGATGAATATACACTGTCAAAAGGCCGCTTGCAGCCTTAGATGAAAGCTGCGCGGCAAAGCGCCGCATATACCCTCTCAATCGATGGGACTGGTAGAATCGCCGCCGGTTCACACGAGGTTTTTCCATGCACGATCCCCACAGCGAACGCATGAGTAGCGGCGAGACCCGAGCGGCAAGCGGTCTGGCCCTGGTGTTCGCTTTCCGTATGCTGGGCATGTTTATGGTGTTGCCGGTGCTGGCGACCTATGGAATGGATCTCGCAGGCGCGACCCCCGCGTTGATCGGCCTGGCGATTGGCGCCTATGGTCTGACCCAGGCGATTTTTCAGATCCCGTTCGGGATTATTTCCGACCGCATTGGCCGTCGCCCGGTGATTTATCTTGGCTTGATCGTGTTCGCCCTTGGCAGTGTGCTTGCGGCCCAGTCCGATTCGATCTGGGGCGTGATCGCCGGGCGCATCCTGCAAGGCGCCGGGGCGATTTCCGCCGCGGTCATGGCGTTGCTGTCGGACCTGACCCGCGAACAGCACCGCACCAAGGCCATGGCCATGATCGGCATGACCATCGGTCTGTCGTTCGCCGTGGCCATGGTGGTCGGCCCGTTGCTGACGAGCGCTTTTGGTCTGCACGGGTTGTTTCTGGCCACTGGCGGCCTGGCCCTGGTCGGGATTGTGATCGTAGCTTTTATGGTGCCACGCTCTACCGGCACGCTGCAGCACCGAGAATCGGGCGTCGCACGTCAGGCGCTGCTGCCGACGCTCAAGCACCCGGACCTGCTGCGCCTGGATTTAGGTATCTTCGTATTACACGCAATGCTGATGTGCAGCTTCGTCGCCTTGCCCCTGGCCCTGGTGGAAAAAGCCGGCCTGCCCAAGGAGCAGCATTGGTGGGTCTACCTCACCGCACTGCTGATTTCGTTCTTCGCCATGATCCCGTTCATCATCTATGGCGAGAAGAAACGCAAAATGAAACGAGTTTTACTCGGCGCCGTCGCGACATTGATGCTCACTGAACTATTCTTCTGGCAGTTCGGAGATAGCCTGCGAGCACTGGTCATTGGTACGGTGGTGTTTTTCACCGCGTTCAACCTGCTGGAAGCTTCGCTGCCGTCGCTGATCAGTAAAGTTTCACCGGCCGGCGGCAAGGGCACGGCGATGGGGGTGTACTCCACCAGCCAGTTCCTTGGCTCGGCGTTGGGCGGCATCATGGGTGGCTGGATGTTCCAGCATGGCGGTTTGTCGGTTGTCTTCCTCGGATGCGCCGGGCTGGCTGCACTTTGGCTGGTCTTTGCTGTTACCATGCGCGAACCTCCCTACGTCACAAGTCTGCGTTTGCCGCTATCGCCCGAGGCGATCCGCGAGGCTGGTCTGGTAGAGCGCCTGAAGGCCGTCGTAGGGGTAACGGATGCAGTCGTGGTCGCTGAAGAGGCGGCCATTTACATCAAATTGGACACCGAATTATTGGATCGCGCGACGCTCGAGCAACTGGTCAACCCAGTGCCGACAGCGCGCCCAGCCTAGGAGAACGTTATGGCCCGTGGGGTTAACAAAGTCATATTGGTCGGTACTTGCGGCCAGGATCCCGAAGTTCGCTACTTGCCTAACGGTAATGCCGTGACCAACCTGAGTCTGGCGACCAGCGAACAGTGGACCGACAAGCAGACCGGCCAGAAGGTCGAGAAAACCGAATGGCACCGTGTGTCGATGTTCGGCAAGGTCGCTGAGATTGCCGGCGAATATCTGCGCAAAGGTTCGCAGGTCTACATCGAAGGCAAACTGCAAACCCGCGAGTGGGAAAAAGACGGCATCAAGCGTTACACCACCGAAATCGTGGTCGACATGCAAGGCACCATGCAACTGCTGGGCGGCCGTCCACAGGGCGACCAACAGGGCCAGGGCGGCATGTCCAACTCGGCACCGCGTCCACAGCAGTCGCGTCCACAGCCAACCCAGCAGCCACAGCGTGAGTCGCGTCCAGCGCCACAACAGGCTGCGCCGCAACCGGCTCAGGATTTCGACAGCTTTGATGACGATATTCCGTTCTGATACTCAGCTTTTCAGAACGTAATCCAAAAAAGCGAAGCCATTGATTTGGCTTCGCTTTTTTATGAGCGCAGATCTTGGTGGTGCAAAAAATACAGAGCCGGAACTCAGCTCGTCTGCTGCAGCAACGGATACAGCGATATCACCAGCAACGCCGCCATGCCGAAGTTGAACACGCGTAACCAGCGCGGGTTGCGCAGCACGTTGCGCAACACACTGCCGAATCCTGCCCAAACCCCCACGCTCGGCGCATTGATCAGGGCGAACACCGTAGCGATGATCACCACGTTCATGGTGTAGCCCTGCAACGGTGTGTAGGTGCTGATTGCACCGATTGCCATCACCCACGCCTTGGGATTGACCCATTGAAACGCCGCCGCGCCCCAGAACCCCAGAGGCTTGCCTTTACCTTCATTGTCTTCGGATGCCGGGCCCGAACGGGCGATGTTCCACGCCAGGTACAGCAAGTAAGCCGCGCCCGCGTAGCGCAGGATGGTGTAGAGCACCGGATAGGCGGTAAACGCCGCGCCCAGCCCAAGCCCCACCGCCAATACAAGCACCAGAAATCCGGAGCTGATGCCCAGGATGTGCGGGATGGTACGCTGGAAGCCGAAATTAACCCCCGAGGCCAGCAGCATGGCGTTATTGGGGCCAGGGGTGACGGACGTGACAAACGCAAATAAAGCAAACGCCAGCATCAAATCAAACGACAAGGACATGGTTTTTTCCTGGAACGGGCCTTAGCAGGTCACCTGCCACCCGGGTTTCGCGGTTACAGGTGCACGGTGGCCACTTAAAGTTGGGGTCAGAGCAGCGAACTGAGAAAGCCGATGGCAACCATCGAGTAGAACGCTGCGCAAATCAGCCCGAATGACTTGCGGGTCCGGGCAAAAAAAGGTTCTGCCGAATGGGCGGAAAACGCCAGGGCGTAGGTGCAGAAAATCAGGAAACCCAACAACGCACAGGCCGCCACCAGCACAAAACTCGCCCATGCCGGTGCGTTGACGCTCAGCCCCACGGTGGTCACGGTGAACCAGGTCAAGGCCGCCTTGGGGTTGGTCAGGTGAATGCCCAACCCCTGTAGATAGAAGCCCAGGTTGCGCGTCTGTTTTGCTCGCGCTTTGGCCACCGTCGTGGCGTTATGCGCCAGCGCACTGCGCACCGACTTCCAGGCCAGGAAGAACAAATAGCAGGCGCCGAACACCTTCAGCCACAGGATGATCTGGGTGTTGGACATTAACAGCGCCGACACGCCGGCAGCGGTCATCGCGCCCCAGCACAACGACCCGGAAATAACCCCCGCCGCCAGCGCCAGGCCCGGTGTGCGCCCGTAGTTCAAGGAGGTATTGGCGATGGCCAGGTTGCCTGGGCCCGGGCTGGCGGTGCCGATCACGTAGACCCCCAGTGCCGCTGCAAAACTTGAAAACTCAAACATAGGTGCACTCATACCCGTGGCGCCAGCGCGCAGTGAGCACTCCAAGCCACCGCGGCTTGAAGTGATGGTCAAAAAAGCTACTTGAAGCAACGATGATCCGGCTCTTGGGCGCGAATCTTCTCCATCCAGGGCTTGAGTTCCGATTGCTTGTACAGGCGCTCGCCCCAATTTTCCGGCGAGACCGGCAATGGCCGCCCCTGCAGGATGTAGTCGGTGAGCAGGTGAATGAACTGCTGCAGGCAATAGGCGCCCACGTGCAGGCGCAGCGAGGAAGCCGTCTCGGCAGGCGCAACGTTGAAGCGCGCCACGTCGATGATCTGCCCGCTGTCCACCGAAGGGGCCAGGTGATGGCAGGTCGAACCGTAGGTTTCATCGTTGTAGTAGATCGCGTAATGCTGGCTGCCCAGGCCCCGATATTTGGGGGGCGCCGGGTGCAGGTTTATCGCGCCTTTGCGGGCATTCTTGTAGATGCTCTGCGGGAAGATGAAGTCGCCACGGTAGG